>CAZNXX010000090.1:8331-12566 GCA_964577095.1 uncultured bacterium
GCCAACGACAAGTGGACCGGCCAGGCCAAACTGCTCTGGCAGGTCAGCTCCGCGCTCAAGCTGACCTACAACATCATCCTCGACAACGTGCTGTACCGCGACTATGACCGCAATTACACCTATAATCCGGACGGCCAGCCGGACCATCTGCGGTACGGCCAGACCCACATCGCCCAGCTGACCCAGGCGCTCTCGAACCGGACCTTCTACAAGCTGGGCGTCTCGTATTTCACCAAGGACTACCGCGATTATGCATTCAGCGACATCCACGATCCCGCCATGATCCATCCCTACCTGGGCATTCAGTCGCCGTACAGCTACAAGACCGGCGGCACGGCCGACACCCGCTTCCGCAGGAACACCGGAACCTGGCTGGCCAAGTTCGACATTGAGAGCCAGCTCTCGCATACCCATCTCGTCAAAACCGGCGTCGAGTTCCGGCGGCACCGGATGTTCCAGGAATCGCTCACGCTCAGGCCGATCGACACGCAGACCGACATCAACATCTTCTTCGACGACCCGTTCATCCAGACCCGTGTGATGCCCGACAGCACGATCTACGCCAGCCGGTACACGAACCAGCCGATCGAGCTGTCCGCCTATCTCCAGGACAAGATGGAATTCAAGCAGATGATCGTGAACCTGGGATTGCGCGTCGACTGGTTCGACCCCCGAAGCCAGGTGCTCGCGGACCCGACCGATCCCTCCATCTACAATCCCATCAAGCCGCAGAACCGGTACCGCGACTGGGGCACGGACGGAATCGCGGGCACGAACGACGCGGACGGATCGGAGAACAACGGACTGCAGGACTCCGGAGAACCCGTCGTGACATTGGCTGAACGGAAGGCCACCTGGTTCCGGAAAACCACGGCCAAACTCCAGGTCAGCCCGCGGCTCGGCGTGTCTTTTCCCATCACCGAGCGCGGCGTGATCCATTTCTCCTACGGCCACTTCTTCCAGATTCCGCGTTTCGAGCGGCTGTACCAGAACCCGGATTTCGAGCTGGGTTCCGGCACGGGGAATGTGGGCGTGATCGGCAACGCGGACCTGAAGCCCGAGATGACGGTGAGCGGTGAGATCGGCCTGCAGCAGCAGCTCACCCAGGACGTGTTCCTGTCCGCGACCGGGTTTTTCCGCGACATCCGGGACCTGGCCGGCACCCGCGCCGAGGAAATCATCCTGTTCGGCGGATCGGCCAAGTACAGCCGGTTCATCAACAGCGATTTCGGCTTCGTGCGAGGCATCATCCTCTCCGTCAACAAGCGGTTCGCGGCCGGCCTGTCGGCGGGTCTGGATTACACGTTCCAGATCGCCAAGGGCACCAATTCCGACCCGGAGGCGGCGCGGAATGCGCTCGCGGGCGGGGACCTGCCCGAGGTTCAGCTCGTGCCGCTCGACTGGGACCAGCGCCACACTGTGAACGCCACGGTCTCGTACAGCGCGCCGACCTGGGGCGGGAGCCTCATCATGCAGTGGGGGAGCGGCCTGCCGTACACGCCGCGGCGCGACCAGGACATCACCAGCCTGTTGACCAATACGCAGGTCAAACCGTCCTATTTCAACACCGACGTACGGGTCTACAAGGACCTCAGGATCGGGCCGGCGAATTTCAGCCTGTTCGCCAAGGTGTACAACCTGCTCGACATGCTGAACGAAGTCAACGTCTACGACGACACCGGCCGTGCCGGGTTCACGACCGACCAGGCCGTGGCCGCTTCCACGAATCCCCTGCAGGCGATCAACACGCTCGACCAGTGGTTCTCCAACCCCTCGCATTACTCCGAGCCGAGGCGGGTGGAGGTCGGGGTGACGGTCGGGCTGTAAGAGTTCCGGGTTCAGGGTTCCGGGTTCAGGGTTCCGGGTTCCGAGTTGGCATGAAGGCGAGTTCGCAATCATTCTTTTTCGACTCGGGACACGGAACCCGAAACTCGAAACTGATTCAACCCGAAACGCGGAACCCGGAACTCGGAACTGTTTTAACTCGGAACACGGAACTCGGAACTCGGAACTTGGAATCCAAAGATCGGTCCAATCGATGACGGAACCCTGCGAACGACAGGAGAATCGAAATGCATAAAAGAGGAATCGCGATCATCTGTCTGCTGGCGGCCGCCCAGCTCTCCGCCCAGTCCGGGCGGGAGTACAGGAGATCCTCGGTCATGCGGGGGAACCTGGTCAAGTCGGTGTTCGGCAACTGGGGCGTGATCGGCCAGCCCGCGGAAAAGGGCGCGCGGGGCGCCTGGATCTACGAGAACAACGGGTACATCGGCGACGTCAGCCCGATGGTCGGCGCCGAAATCCGTCTTCCGGGCGCGGTTTTCCGCTCCGTCGAGATCTGCCCCGTCTCCCGTCCGACCAAACAGAACGAGATCTCGCCCGGGGGACTGCCGTGGGGGTTCGAGCCCGTGGCCGGGTACTTCAACGAGACCCAGGAGGGTGTGGCGCTCTATTCGGACGACGCCTCGTGGCCCGCGACGTGGCCCGACAAGATGGACGACCCGGAGGACCCGGGTTGGTCCGGCTCATGGAACGGCTTTTTCGGCAAGACGACCACCGCGTCCGAGGAATGCTTTTTCGTCATGGACGACCGGAACGACGCCGAGTTCAATTTTTCGGAAAACAACCAGTGGCGCGCGGCGTTCAAGCCGGACGCGAACGACCCCTCCCGGAACGGGCTTGGCTTCTCCATGTCGGTGCGCGGCATGCAATGGCCCGATTTTCTCGCGCAGGACTGCATTTTCTGGCTGTACCAGATCACCAACCACGGCACCACCGACTACGACAAGGTGGTGTTCGGCATGCTCGTCGGCACCTATTGCGGCGTCACCTCCACGGAGGATTACCGCGAGTACGACGACGACTACTCCTTCTTCGACGTGGAGAAGGATCTGACCTACACGGCGGACTTCGACGATGACGCCAGCCGCAATCCCCGCTGGCGGGGGCCGGTCGGCGTCGTCGGCTACGCCTTTCTCGAGAGCCCGGGCAACCAGTACGACGGCATCGACAACGACGGAGACGACGAGGCCGGTGCGGCGCCGCTGTTCACGGAGGCCGATTTCCAGCCGCGCGTCCTGAACGCGGGCGACCGGGTGGCGCTCATCGACCGGGACTACCGCCGGAGCACGGCCGCGGTTCCTGCGGGCACGACGGTCTTCGTCACGCGGGGCGACACGGTTGAGGTGACGGCCGGCGTCACCGAGCTCGTCGAGGGCAATGTCATCGTTCAGGACGGAGAGGAGATCATCAATCCCAACGCGTACGACGGCGTGGACAACGACCTCGACGGGTTGATCGACGAGAACTACTATCTCCATTATCACCAGATCCGGAAGGATTCCGACGGCAACGTGCTCATCGACCGGTTCAGCCCGGTCCGTTATTTCGACTATGTCACGGGCCTGGGACTGGCTGACGCGTTGATCGACGAACGCCGGGACGACGGCATCGACAATGACGAAGACTGGAACATCGAATTCGACGATGTCGGCGCGGACGGCATCGTCGGGACGGGGGATCGGGGGGAGTCGGACGGCCGGCCCACGGCCGGAGAGCCCAATTTCGACCGTACCGACGTGGACGAGTCCGACCAGATCGGGCTCACCAGTTTCGAATATTTCGCGCCAGCCAACGAGTTTTCCATGGCCGATGACGAGGACCTGTGGCGGCGGCTTTCGCCCGGTTATTTCGAGGTGCCCTCCTCGATCATGAACAACAAGCCGGTTCAGGGCGAGGACGGGGACTTCATCTACGGCTCCGGCTATTTCCCGCTCCGGGCCGGGGAGACGCAGGGATTTTCGCTGGCGCTCGTGTACGGCGAGGGCGGCGGCCCGGATGTGGAGATCACGGACCTGCTCCGCAACCGGGAGACCGTCCAGGACATCTACGACAGCGATTACCGGTTCCCGCCCGCTCCGGAAAAGCCGACGCTCAACGTCACGGCGGGCGACGGCCGGGTCGTCCTGACGTGGGACCGAAGGGCCGAAAAGTCCATCGATCCGGTTCTGCATGTCAATGATTTCGAGGGTTACAAAATCTACAAAGCCACGGACTCGGACTTCAACGACGCCTTCGGCATCACGGACGCGGACGGGAACGCCATCGCCTACAAGCCGCTGGCCCAGTTCGATCTGAAAAACGGAGTGAACGGCTATTTCCGCGCCGGCGCCGATCTGTACCAGGGCGGCCGCGGCGCCTCGTTCTACCTCGGCAATGACTCCGGGCTGAAGCAC
>CAZNXX010000091.1:0-5710 GCA_964577095.1 uncultured bacterium
TCCGTTTTTCTCTGAACTTCCCGATTTCCTTCCTTTTGAACTATTAAGTATTGCTTAATAGTTGCGGTATCCAATTCGCTGTCTGCAATCAATTTATCCAAATGCTGGCGGATGGCAGGCACGGACACTCCGTACAGTTCCGCCATCATCTTTTGCGTCATCCAGATATTTTCATTCTCATATCGCAGTTCCATGCTCTGATGACTGTCACCAACAGCTGAGATAAAAGTCAGGTATTCAGCCGCGGAAGAACGGACGATCCGGTTATTGGATGATTTCTTCCCTTTTTTCATTTCCGGCTTCACTCTAAATCCGCCACTATTTTATCGATCGCCTTCCGCAGTTCGTTCTGCCTGGCGACGATGCCTTTGATTTCGGCGTTCAGTTTCTGAATATCCACGACCTCGCGTGTGTCTTTTTGCGCCACATAGGTGGATACCGCGATATTGTACTCGTTATCTTCAATGGTTTTATTGCTCACAAGCTTGGCGAAATGCTTTATGTCTACGCGTTTTATAAATGCGTTCAATATCTTAGTCCGGTTTTCATCGCTCAGTTTATTTTTATTCCCGCCGCGGACAAATTCGGCTGACGCGTCAATGAACAGTATCTTGTTGTCTTTCTTGCTTTTCTTGATCACGATAACGCAAGTGGCGATGGTCGTCCCGAAAAAGAGATCGGGCGGAAGCTGGATCACGGCATCGATGTAGTTGTTGTCCACCAGATACTTGCGGATCTTCTGCTCCGCGCCGCCGCGATACAGAACTCCGGGGAATTCGACGATCGCGGCCGTGCCGCTGGTCGAAAGCCATGAAAGCATGTGCATGGTGAAGGCAAGATCTGCCTTGCTCTTTGGCGCCAGAACTCCAGCCGGCGAAAAGCGCGGATCATTGATGAGAAGCGGATTGCCGTCCCCTTCCCACCGGATGGAATACGGCGGATTGGAAACAATGGCGTCAAAGGGCTCATCATCCCAGTGCTTCGGATCAATCAGCGTGTCACCGTGGGCGATATTGAAGTGATTGTAATTGATGTCGTGCAGAAACATGTTGATCCGGCAGAGGTTATAGGTGGTGATGTTCGATTCCTGGCCGAAGAACCCGATTCTGACGTTTTCCTTGCCGAGGATCTTGGCAAACTTCAGCAGAAGCGAGCCTGAACCGCAGGCCGGATCATACACTTTATTGATCCCCTTTTTCCCGACAGTCGCCAGGCTGGCCAGCAGTTCGCTCACCTCCTGTGGAGTGAAGAATTCCCCTCCGGACTTTCCGGCATTGGAGGCGTACATGGTCATCAAAAACTCATACGCGTCTCCGAAGGCGTCAATGGTGTTGTCGCGGAATTCTCCCAGCCGGAGATCGCCGATCGCCTCCAAAAGCTTCACCAGTTTCTGGTTTCGTTTTTCAACCGTACCGCCGAGCTTGTTGGAATTCACGTCGAGATCGTCAAACAATCCCTTGAAATCGTCCTCGCTGTCCGAACCTTTGGCCGAACTTTCAATGCTTCGGAACACCGCGGCCAGCGTCTCGTTGAGATTGGCGTCCTGCCGCGCTTTGGCGCGGACATTGACAAAAAGCCTGCTCGGCAGAATATAGAATCCTTTTTCCTTGACCGTATCGGCGCGGCCGAATTCCGCCTTTTTGTCCGTCAGCCTGGCGTAGTCAAAATCCTTGTTGCCGCTGCGCCGTTCATCTTTATTGATATAGCTGGCGAGATTTTCGCTGATGAAGCGGTAAAAAAGCATGCCCAGCACATATTGCTTGAAGTCCCAGCCGTCCACACTGCCGCGCAAATCGTTTGCGATCTGCCAGATGGCGCGGTGCAGTTCGGCGCGTTCCTGCTCTTTCGTCATTCAATTATCCTTTTCCGGATGATAAGCTTTCTTATGCGTATGGTTGCCGGCGAGCCTTCAATCATCATCAAAATAGGGCGTATTGGCACGCGAAACGAGACATCGGAAACCGATGATTCAGGCAGTTTTTCACCAGAAGATACCCGCCTGAAGGATTCAGGCAAGACACATACCGATGCTGACCCGCTCCTTCCCGCCTCCGGCATTCTCGCCGGGATTTACTCTTCAATGCTCCGCCGATAAATTGAAGGTCCGCGGGATGTTTCTCAAGTCTCCAGCTCAATATTTGCTTTTAAGGAGAAATCCGTCATGACCGACTTCATTATTTTTACGGCCGCCATGACGTCCGACGAATCGATCTTCTCGGCCTTCATCCTTTTTACAGATTCCTTTGTCAATTGATCCGGTCATCCGGACCGACAACCATCTCAACGAAGCAAAATCATCTTTCGAGTTTCCGTGCGGCCATCAACGTCCATCCGGTAAAAGTAGATTCCGCTCTCCAGTCCGCTTCCGTCGAAACAGGCTTCGTGAACGCCCGGCCGCAAGCTACCGTTTGCGACAGTAGAAACCAGACGGCCGAGACGGTCATAGACCTTCAGGGTCACCGGCACAGCCGGCCCTCCGGAACCGGGCCCGCCGGGTACCGAATACAGGATCCGGGTTCCCGGATTGAACGGATTGGGATAGTTCTGATACAGGCCGAAATCTGAGGGTCCGGCTTTTTCCGCGGTTTCCGGAACCGACGTTTCCAGGGCAACACTGAAATCCGACGTATTCCCGGCAGAATCGATGGCAGTAGACGTGATGTGGTCCAGCAATGTCTGACCGGCCAGGGAGAAGGAAAACGCACCGGATGCGTCTGCCGTAACCGCGCCCAGGTGGATTTTCCCCTGTTCGCCATCGTCCGTGAAAATCTCCACGGTTCTGCGCGGCATCGTTCTACCGGTGATTCCGGCCTCCGTAACTGACAACAGGGTCGGAGGCAGTATGCCATCATTGGAGCCTGAGGCGTTGCGGATTCCCCCGCCGCTGTTGTTCCATATTGAATTCTGCATGATGCGATTCCATCTGGCGGATTCGCCTTCCAGCCGGATGCCGTCTCCGCCGTTGTCCCAGATATGGTTGAGCACCGCCAGGTTGCCGGCCGAATGATCCAAATATATCCCGGCCCCTCCATTTCCCGGTACTCCCACGGCGTTTTCATCTGTGCCGATCGTATTGTTGGCGATCGTGTTCATGTCGGATTCCAGCAGATAGACGCCGGCTCTTCCGTTGCCCGCGATCCAGTTGGCGGCCACTTCATTGCTGTCGCAACCGCCTGCAATGTGGATGCCTTCCAGCGCATTTCCAACCACGGTGCTGTTGGAAATGCGGATGTCCGAGCAGTTGCCGGACAGCATGATGCCGGAAGCTTGATTGCCTGAAATATGGTTTGTATCGATGAAGAAGTTTCTGGTATCTCCGGCAAAATAGATGCCTGCGCCCCCGTTGCCTGCGGCTTTCTCGCCACGGGGGTCGGTTCCGAAATAACAGCTGCGGATCCTGCCGTTGTCGCCGTTATAGACCACGATGCCGGACAGGCTGAAAAAGTTGAGCGCCACATGGGCTATTTCCACGTTCGGCGCGTTGATCCACAGGCCGTCGGCATTTTCAGCGAGACTTCCATCGATCTCGATTTCAGGGCCGAAGGGATTGGCGTCTTCTCCGGTGAAAAAAGCCTGCGAGTCGCCAACGATCAGCAAATATCCATCGGTGATGACGGGTAACGGCGAAAGCGGCCGGATGCTCCACGTGCCGAATCCGCTGTATCCCTCGTCTGTTCCAGGGATGGCGAAGCGTATCGTATCGGCACCCATGTTCTGATTGGCATAGGTCAATGCCTGCCTCAGTGAACCGGGTCCCGAATCGCCGCTGTGAGTGACCAGCAAATCCTCGGCCGACAGGGGGATCAGATCGGCCAATGGCCGCCGCCACACACCGTCCGTGCCGGTTCCGGCGTACAACTGCGACCCGTCTGACGCAAGGCACGAGACAAACGCTGTTTTAAACAGGTTCCCGGCGATCCGCGCCCAAGTCTGGCCGTAATTGTCGGTCTGAAAGACACCGCTCGTGTCGGTTCCGCAGAAAACATGGGACCCGACGGCCGTCAGGCACGTATTGAAGTAGCCCGGCATGCCGTTGTTGACCGGCGCCCAGTTCCAGCCATCGTCCTCGGAACGATAGACGCCGCCGTAGTAGGTGGCGGCAAAAAGATGAAACCCGCTGACAGCCATTTCCCTGACATACTCGTGTACGAGTTTATTGCTGGGCATGCGCCATGACTCGCCGCTGTCCTCTGAGACGAAGACGCCCCCATTATCCACATAGTTGGAGGCAAAAATCCTGTTTCCGCGAACTTTCAGATCATCCACATAGGGCACGGTCAATCCATTGTTGACCGGCGACCAGTTCGCGCCGTCTCTGTAGCGGAATACCCCGCTTCCGCCCGTTCCGGCGAAGAGTTCGGTCCCTTTGAACGCAAAAGAGCGTACATCCCTATTGGTCAATCCGGCATTAAAGGACGTCCAGCTCTGGCCATGGTTATCCGAGATGAACACACCGTTTGTCTTGGTTCCCGCAAAAATCCGCGTTCCGTTTCGAAGGATGACGTTGATTTTCAGGTCAGTCAATCCGGCATTGGCCGCTTCCCAGGTTTGTCCCTGGTCCACGGAACGGAAGATGCCCGCGTCCCGGGTTCCGGCATAAAGTTCGGCGCCGCTGGCGGAGATCGTGGTAATAGAGCCATTGAGCATTTCACTGACAGCGTTCGTCCGCACCCATTGAGCATGAATGGTTGCCGTCAAAACAGCCGTGCAGACGATCAAGATGGGACGAAAACCGAATGCGTTTTTCATGGTCAGATCCTTATTGATCGATGTCCGTCATAAGGAGGCTGATGTCCCCGCAGTTCTGCCCCAATACTTTCAATAGCCAGATCGCCCCGGGGTTCCGCCCCGGGGCGTCCGATTGGGAGGGCGCTGCCCTCCCGATTTATCCATTCCTGCCTGCTTTCATCCGTCTGAAAACAACCGCCACTGCCCACATCGCCCCGGGAAACGTCACGGCCCAGGCAGTCGCGATCCAGATCATCCAGTGCCAGTACATCTGGAGCGCGATGAAGGGTACGATCAGGCCGTTCGCGATCAGGAACCATTTTGCGACGCGCTCCGGTCCCTTTCCATTGAAAACTCCGGCCGCGAACAGCGTGGCCACGCTCATGAAGCTGTAACCGAGAATGTCCACCGCGTAGAGAAAGGAGTCGAAGGGCGTGAAGAGAAACTGTTCCATCCCTTCGATCCGGCCCGCAGCGATCCGCGGCGCCACCCAGACGAGCTGGACGTAGTAATTGATGCTGATCATGGTCGCGTACAGGCCGGCGAATGCCACGGCCGCATGGCCGAAAATCTTCCTGTCCGGGGAAGCGGACTGGTAGACGCTGACCATCAGAACGAGAAAGGAGGACCCGAGGAACAAAGAAGGCGTCAGCAGGACAAAAAGTCCGAGCGGCGTGCTGGGGTTGTCGGCCCCTCCGCCGGAGCCCATCCATCCCAGCCATTCAGCGATCTGGCCGATGTCGTAGGAGATGCTGAAAAACGTGGCGAGAACCGCCGACCAGAAACCGACTGCTTTTGTGGAGTTCGGTATTCGATCGAGCATGGATGCATCCTCCCTTCTTCTACCGTTTGAGCGCGCTTACCTTTAAGAAGATCCCCGCCAAAAGAATGCGGGGATGACACACCTCAAATCCCCGCTTGAAGAACGCGGGCATGACACACCTCAAATCCCCGATTGACGAACGCGGGCATGACACACCTC
>CAZNXX010000091.1:5810-12385 GCA_964577095.1 uncultured bacterium
GCGGGCATGACACACCTCAAATCCCCGATTGACGAACGCGGGCATGACACACCTCAAATCCCCGATTGACGAACGCGGGCATGACACACCTCCGATTCCCGCCCGAAGAACGCGGGCCTTCATTATTCAATAAATATTATTGCTTGGTCCATTGATGGACACGTCCAGCTTGTCGGCCTGATCACAAATTGATATCGGCCTCGACCGCCATTTCCGTCATAACCGCCTTCATGATCCTGGCGGCCGCCTTGACGTCCGACGAATCGATCCTCTCCGCCTTCATTCGCTTCACCGACTCCTTGATCGCCTGATCGATCATCTTGACCGGCATTCTCGCGCATATCTTGCAGTAGAAACTCGCCGATCGGCCCTCATTGTAATCCCGGATCAGCATTTCCACCAGGCGAAGTCTTTCCTTCTGCCCGGTCAGCCAGGTGTTCACGCCGTTCTTTTTAATGTCGCGTAGATTGTCAGCCGACGGAATCCACTCCGTGACCTTCCTGCGGCTATGGATCTCGCATTTGAAAATCTCCCCGCATTCCGCGCATGTTTCGAGACCGTGTTTTTTCACGCAGCAGTTCCAGATACTGCACCAGGAATGCTGCTCCCCCTTCCTGCATCCGACGCACCGGCTCGGAGCAGAGGACTGGTACTTGGAGCAAAGGCCGCAGAATAATCCGCAGCAGCCGACGAGGTTCTGGGCGTGGGGGTCTCTCATGTTTTACCGGCTTTGAAATAGGCGGGTTGGATTCCCGGTTCGATCAACTGTGTCTGCGCGCCAGGGCAGAACCCTGGCGCGATCAAATCGTCTTTCCTCAAGATGCCCGCCAAAAGAATGCGGGCATGACCAATTTAATTTTCGTTTGTCTGGACCGCCTGATACACAAAATTCCTGAACCGCACCTCGCCGCTTCCCATGGAGCAGAGCCCGATGCGCAGGCTCAGAAAGCCGCCGAGAACGTTGTGATGCAATGAAGACACTTCCAGGGAAGATTCTATCTTCGTCCAATCCTTTCCGTCCGTGCCGTAGAACATATCCACCGTATCATGGATGTTGCGGATGCGGAGAAACACGTGCCGGTCTATGGCTTGACTCTCGGTCGTGAACTGCCATCCGCGCAGATTGGCCAGGATGTTTTCCTTGTCCGCCATGATTCCCGAATAAGCGATGTTGTTGTAAAAGAGAATGAGTCCGCCGGTCGCCTCGCCTTCCATGAACATCTCGACCTGGGCGGTGTACGCGTGATCCGACGGGATGCACAGCAAAGGGGAGCTTTCTCCGACGGATGATCCTTTCCCCCGGATCACCAGGCCGCTGTCGGATATGTGGAACCGGGCGGTGTCGTATGCACCGAAGAATTTCCAGTGCGGTTTTAACGGACCACCCTCAAAACGGTCATTCAGAGAATACGAGGCGTGGAATTCCTCCTTGATCGGCCTTTGTATCGGTTCATCCGCTCGGACACCGTCAGGGATTCTGAACCAGCCGTCCTTTGTCCATTCCACAGGCTGAAGCAGGGTCTGGCGGCCCATGTTGTAGTGGCCGTTCTCGTATCCGTGAAACACCATCCACCACTTTCCGGACGCGTCATCGAACAATGTCGCGTGGCCTTTTGACCACCATCTTTCGGATTTTCGGACCGTTCGGATGACGGGATTGTACGGCGAATTCTCCCATGGGCCCAGGGGAGATTTGGAGCGGGCCGAAATCACCATGTGACTCGTGGCAGGGCCCGCGGTTCCGCCTTCAGCAGTCGTCATATAGTAATACTCGCCCCGCTTGCGGAGTTTCGGGCCTTCCATGCAGAAGCATTCGATGGTCCATTCGCGGGGTATGGGCCAGCCGTCATACACATGCTTGAGTTCTCCCGTAACCGAAAGGCCGTCATCCGAGAGGGGAACGTATCCGCCGCTCGAGAAATACAAATACCGCTTCCCGTCCGCATCCGTCACGTGACCGGGATCGATATTGCCCGTTTTCAGGTCAATTGGGTCGCTCCAGGGACCCGTGATCGTGTCTGCATAAACCACATAATTGGTGTTATTGGCGGGAAAATAGATGTAGTACCGGTTTCCGTATTTGACCAGATCCGGCGCCCACACGGAACCGACGTTCCGATGCAGGGCATTGGCCAAAGGAGTCCAGTGGACCAGGTCTTTCGAATGCCAGATCAGCAGGCCCGGATAATACTCAAAAGAGGAGTGAACGATGTAATAGTCGCCGCCATCACGCAGGATGCTGGGATCGGGATAGTCGCCCGCGAAAACCGGATTCAGAAAAAGGCCGCTTCCCGTGCCGCCGGATTGCGTCTGGAACTGGGCATTCGCCGTTATGGTCATCTGGATGAGGAATGCGATCAGCAAAATCTTCCGCATATTCCACCCGATTATTAGATTGACATGAACGTCGATACGCCCGGCGATGGAGGAGGGCCGGAAGAACCCCGTCTGAGGAAGGCGGGGATGACAGAATGCCTATTCCAAACCTCTCGCGGGAGGTTGGCCCGTTTCAGGAGGTTATTCCGTGTCAGTTATTCTCTATAAAAAACGCCCTCGATTTCGTGCTGTTTTCCCTCAAATGTCCGATCTTGCCGTATTCCTCCGAAGAGAAGCACTTGCGCGCCTCCTCCATGGAGTCGAAACCGATGACAATCGCCCTTTGCGGAGCGTCTCCGGCGAACTGGACGATTTTATCGCTTCTCGCGATATACACGCCCTTGTACGACCGGATGACAACCGCAACCTGCCGGATGTAATCCGAGTATAATTCCGCGTCGAGCACTTCATCGACCAAAACGACAAATATTACTTTCTTCATTCCAGCCTTTCCGGTATTATAGGGTCTGCTTGCATTTCGGACTTCCGCACCTGCACTTCAGCTTTCCGTCGTGATGCGTCTCTCCGTAATTGCAGGTGATCTCCTCGCCGGCCCGGATGCGCCGGAGCGAGTAAACCTCTATCCGGTTCCTGATAATACGAATGTACGCGTTGGGACCGCAGGAATGGTTCAGATAACGGAACACGTTCTCAGGACCCGAGCCGTCTATCGCCCGTCTGTGGTCGATTTCCACGATGGAAATGCGCTTCTTCACTGCGGCCCGTCTGCGGGCCTCACGCGTAGAAATCGGTTCGCCGATGAATTCGCCTATCTTTTTTCTTGCCGGTATGGCTCTGGCCGCGAACAATCCTTTTCCGTCGATGGGACTGCGCTGAATCTTGAAAGTCATAAATCCTTTATAATTTGACCGATGGGAAGAATGCTGAAATATTATAACAAATGGTGATAAAAAAACAAGGGAAATCTCTGAAAAGCAGGAGAAAAGTCGAATAATTTGGGCCTCCTGCGGGTTTCAAGCAATTCTCAGGAATTTCGTTGATTCTTCCTGAGGCAGCCAGCAGGGCCTTCAACTCCTTTGAATATAATAGATTGGTTCAAGGAAAGACCCCTGGGTCCAAAGGACCCCGGGGTCTGTCGTGTCCCAGCGACCCCGGGATCCGAAGATCCCGGAGTCTTTCGAAATATTATTCCAAACCGATTTCATCGCTGAGGCGAAAGTAATCGAAATCAACGGTTCCGCCCGCGGACCGGGTGGCGAAGTGGAACAGACCGAACCTGTATCCCATGAAATGCGGAAGGGTGTACGTCATCTGCAGAGCCGGTCCGATGCGGTTCCATTTTTTCCCGTCCAGGCTGTAGTAAAAAAAGGCCTTGTCCGTGCGATCCCTGAAATCGCATTCGATCTTGAAGTAAATGGTCCTTTGGGACAGCGGGACGCTCCCGGCCTCTTCGATCCGGTCGGATGGACGGCCCCTGCGGGCCGGATCGGGCGGATCGGTCTGGACGCGGACCATGACGATGCGCTTCTTTCCGCCCTCCATTTTCACGCCCGCGAAACCGTAGATTCTCTGGAGGGCGATCAGGCCCGCGCAATCGCCGTCCTTCATGTTCGACACGTCGATTTTCGTGACCCCGGAACACACGGGCCCGAATGTCCGCTGGGTCAGCATGTTTCGGGCCTGGAGCACCGTGCTGTCCACGCGTCCCGCGGTCAGGCGCAGGTGGCCCTTACGCCTGCCGACCGACCAGAAACGGGAATCCGGATTGTGGTTCCACTGCCAGGCCAGCGGCAGGGCCTTCCCGGGTTTTCGGTTGAATTCGTCCGAGCCCGTGATATTGGCCCGTCCCCCGCCGTTGTCCGCGATGTCGAGGGTGTCGGGCGCCTTTCCGCCTTGGCCCAATACGGGCCAGCCGTCCTCCCAGCGGACCGGCACCAGCCACGGACTGCGTCCGACCGCGCCGTTGTCCTGGAACAGCATCGCGAACCACCGGCCGTCCGGCGCGTCGATCAGGCACCCCTGCGCGATGCCCCGGTCCTGGAGCACGACCCTGCCCTCGTAGGGTCCGGTGATTCTGTCCGCCCGGTGAACGATCTGGGTGCGCATGCCGCCGCGGGGCCAGGTGATGTTCATGACATAGTATTTGCCGTCGACCTTGAGCATCTGCGAGCCTTCGGCTTTCAGCATGATGTCGCCGCCCGCGACCGCGCTGGCGTTCGGGATGACGACATCATTGAATCCGCCTTCGCGGATGCCCGACAGGTTCGGCTCCAGCTCCACCAGCCGCAGGTCTCCGACGCCGTAGATCATGTACACGCGGCCGTCGTCGTCGAAGAACAGGGAATGGTCGTGCAGGGACGGTTCGAACGAGTTCGCCTTCCAGTCCCCCTTCTCGATGTCCGCCGTTCTGTAGACATGGGTTCTGCCGCTGGTCGCGGAAAACGTGGTCACGTAGTACATTCCGTCGTGAAACCGCAGACAGCTCGCCCACGACCCTCGTCCGTACGTGTTTTGGCCGTTTTCGAGGTTCATGGCCTCGTTTTCGACCAGCCGGTCATAGGCGTAACCGATGACCCGCCAGTTGACCAGGTTTTGGGATGTCATGATCGGCAGGCCCGGGCTCATGTGCATGGTCGTGCTGCTCATGTAGTACGTGCCGCCGACCCGGATGACCGCGACGTCCGGCACATCCGCCCAGATCACCGGATTGCGCCCCGGTCCGGCCCGAAGGACAGCCGGGAGGAAAAGGCCGGCCAACAGCGCCATGGCCGCGAACCCTTTGATTCCCGCCATATGGACGATGCGTTTCATGAAGCAATTCCTCTCGTCTTGGTCCTAAAGGACCGTCTTGAACCGGATGACCGTGATGGAATTCCCCGGGAAGGTGTGCGTCCAATCGGGACCCGCGTCAGTCACGATGAATCGCCTGGGTGCTGTCTTAAAAGGGCTGTCCACGGAATTGACATCCTCGAGCCCGCCCGTCATGACCTCTCCGGAAGCGGTGGGTAGGATTTTCACCCCAGCCAGGTCCACGGTCAGCGTCTGATCCGTGTCGAAGATATTGACGACCTTCAGAATGATGTCTCCGGAGGCGTTCTCCCGGCTGGCAGCCGCGAAGATCGGCTCTTCCGGATTCGGGGAGTCGCCGCCGCTTTTCGACCACGCGCCCGGGGCCGGCACCGTCTGAGGAACGACTGTGGCCACCGGCAGAACCCGGTCGCCTTTCGCGTTGAAGAACATCTTCTGCACGTAGTACGCGGGCGAGCCGAAGCTGGCCAGCGAATTGTACCCGATCAGGTCCGTGCTCCACTGGCTGCCGCCCGCGTCCACGCGCGTGAGCAGGGGCGCGTAGCAGGTCATGATCACGACGTCCGCGTTGCGCTCCAGGCCGGTCAGGAACGCCGCGTCGGACAGGGCGCACCGGAATGAGGGTGTCAGGCCGCGGAGCACGCCGCGCTCCTGCGAGGCCCATTCGCCTTCGAAAATCTTCGGCCCGTTGCGGTCCGCATTGTCGTACAGATGGGCGTTGCGGATCGCGTCGGCCGGAGACATGTAGTGGTGGTTGTCGATCACGTCGTGCGGCACGCCCGGATCGACCGTGGCAATGACCCGCAGGCGCGGGTATTTCGCCTTGATGGCGTTGTTAAACAGCGCGAAACGGCCCTCCGGGCCGCGGTACGAGGCGGTGCCGTTGTTGAGAAAGTCCTCGTTGCCGATCTCGACATAGGTGAGCTTGAAGGGAGCCGGGTGCCCGTCCCTGGCCCTGCGGCCGCCCCAGACGGTTGCCGTATCGCCGGTGATGTATTCGATTTCATCCAGCGCCTCCTGGATGAAAGGCTTCAGCGCGTCGCCGGTGATGACATCGTGTCCGCCGTTGAGGTGCAGGCCGGCGTAAACGCCCACTACCGGCTCCATGTTCAGTTCTTCGCACCATTCGAGAAATTCCAGAAGACCCAGGCCGTCCGAGGAACGGTAGCCCCAGGGACTCATGTGACCCGGCCGGTCTTCCCACGGTCCGATCATCTCTTTCCAGTTGAAACGATTTTCGAAATTCAATCCCTCGACGTAATTGCCGCCCGGAAAGCGCAGGAACGCGGGCCGCATGTCGTCCAGCAGGCCCATGAGGTCCGGCCTGAAACCCGTGACCGGACGGCCGCCCAGGGCTTTGCCCGTCCGTTCCGTGAACACGGGCGGGAACAGCGACACGAGGGTGAAGCGGACTGTGCCCTTCGAACCCG
>CAZNXX010000092.1:0-12369 GCA_964577095.1 uncultured bacterium
GATCCGCGAGGGCGGCCGCACCGTCGGCGCCGGCGTCGTCGGCAAAATCATTAAATAAAGACCGTCTGATCATTTCGAAACGTAACGGGCCAACCGAATGAGAGATATCATCACGCTGGAATGCACGGACTGCAAGCAGCGCAATTATACCACGACCAAGAACAAGAAAAAGCAGTCCGGACGGGTCGAGCACAAGAAATACTGCAGGTTCTGCAGGAAACATACCGCCCACAAGGAAACGCGATAGTCCGGCTGGGCCGAAGGGGCTTAGGCCTGTAGCACAATTGGCTAGTGCACCGGACTCCAAATCCGGGGGTTGGGGGTTCAAGTCCCTCCAGGCCTGCGAACGACACATGAGGATGCGGCCATGAACAAGATCACCCAGTACGTGAACGACGTCCAGCAAGAGCTCGCGAAAGTGAGCTGGCCCACGCGGGATGAGCTGATCGAGACCACTATGGTGGTGATGGTGATCTGCGCGATCTGTTCGGTTTTTGTATTCTCGACGGACGTGATCCTCAGCAAGATTCTGGGTCTGATCTTCAAGGGCTGATTTGTCAGCGAAGGGCCGCCACGTCCCGTCCCGCTGAGCGGGATCAATCGACAGATTCCGATTATTGAAGACGATGCGGGATCAATCAACAGATGCAGGTTATTGAAGACTGCGCGGGACCAAGCTATTCTATTTTTACAGTATTGAAGGCAGGGCGGCACCAAGCCATTATAAGTGTTTCTTATTGAAGGGATGTTTCCGTTTTGCTCCAGTGGTTCGCCATACACGTCTTCTCCGGCCACGAAAAGAAGATCAAAAAGTACCTTGAAAACGAGGTGGAACGGGCCGGATTGAGCGACCAGGTCGCGCGCATTCTCATCCCCTCCGAGGATGTGGTGGAGATGCGCGACGGCAAGAAAAAGGTCAAGAACAAGATCTTTTTCCCCGGGTACATGCTGGTTGAAATGGAGCTGAACAAGGTCACCCAGCATCTCATCACCAACACCCCCGGAGTCACCAATTTCGTCGGACCCAAGAACCAGCCCGTCGCTCTGCAGGAGGACGAGGTCCGCCGCATCCTGGGGCGGGTTGACGAGCGCCAGGGCGAAGAGGTGTTCGACATCCCCTTCCACGAAGGCGACCCGGTGAAGGTGATCGACGGACCCTTCACGGACTTCGCGGGCGTGGTCGAGGAAGTGATCCGAGAGAAGAAGAAACTGAAGGTGATGGTCAGCATTTTCGGGCGCTCCACCCCGGTCGAACTCGATTTTCTTCAGGTCGAACTGGAAAAATAGAGGTCTCTCATGGCAAAGAAGGTTGTCGGCATGGTCAAGCTGCAGATCCCGGCGGGGCAGGCGAACCCCTCTCCGCCCGTGGGCCCGGCGCTTGGCCAGCACGGCGTGAACATCATGGAATTCTGCAAGGCGTTCAACGCCCGGACCAACGCCCAGATGGGGCTGATCATCCCGGTCATCATCACCGTTTTTTCGGACCGCTCGTTCACGTTCATCACCAAGACGCCTCCCGCGGCGGTTCTGCTGAAGAAGGCCGCGAAGCTCGAGAAGGGTTCGAAGGAGCCCAACCGGGAGAAGGTCGGCAAGGTGACGCATGCCCAGGTCCGGGAAATCGCGACCCTGAAAATGCCCGATCTGAACGCCAATGACGTCGAGATGGCCGAGCGCATCATCGAGGGAACCGCCCGCAGCATGGGCATCGTAGTCGAAGGATGAGGTGACTTTCCGATGGATCGGAGCAAGCGATACAAAGCATCCGCGACCAAGGTCGAAGCCGGCAAGGCCTACGACCTGGCGACGGGCGTCAAAATCATGAAGGAGATGAGCCCCACGAAGTTCGACGAGACCGTGGGCATCGCCATCCGCCTGGGCGTGGACCCGAAAAAGGCGGACCAGGCCATCCGCGGCACCGTCGCGCTCCCGCATGGAACGGGCAAGACCGTCCGCGTGCTGGTGCTGTGCAAACCGCCCAAGGACAAGGAGGCGCTCGACGCGGGCGCCGACCTGGCGGGCCTGGAGGAATACATCAAGAAGATCGAGGAGGGCTGGGACGACATCGACGCGGTCGTGGCCACCCCCGACGTCATGAAGGATGTCGGCAAACTTGGCAAGTACCTGGGGCGCAAGGGCCTGATGCCCAATCCCAAGTCCGGCACGGTGACCTTCGAGGTCGGCGCGGCCGTCAAGCAGCTGAAGGCCGGCCGCATTGAGTTCCGGGTGGACAAACAGGGCAACGTGCACGCCACCGTGGGCAAGCTCTCGTTTCCGGAGGAGCACCTTGCCGACAACATCAAGACGCTCATGGACCAGATCGTCCGCATGCGGCCGAGTTCGGTCAAGGGGCATTACGTTCAGAACATCTCGATTTCGTCGACCATGGGGCCGGGCATCAAGCTGGACAAGGCCGCCCTCGTCGAGTCCCTTCATTAAAGAAGCGTCAAACCTGAATTCCAAGGAAGTCCCATGCAGCGATCCGAAAAGGAAACCGTCGTCCAGGATGTGACCGAGGTGTTCAAAAAGGCCGGAGGCGTTTTTGTCGCCGACTACGCGGGACTGACGGTCGAGAAGATCAGCGCACTCCGCAGAAAGTGCCGCGCCGCCAAGGTCGAGTTCAAGGTGGTGAAGAACACGCTGGCCAAGCGCGCCGCGGACGCGGCCGGAAAGAGCGGGATCAACCCCTACCTCAAGGGCCCGTCCGCCATCGCCTACAGCTTTGACGACCCCGCGGCCCCGGCGCGGATCATCCGCGACTTCTACAAGGAGAACCAGAAGCCCAAGGTCCGCGGTTCGCTCTTCGAGGGCGAATATTTCGGCCCCGACCGGTTCGAGCAGATCGCGGCGCTTCCGTCGAAGAAAGAGCTGGTCGCCAAGGTGCTCGGCGGATTCAACGCGCCCATTCAGGGCTTTGTGGGCGGCCTCAGCGGCATTCTATCGAAATTCGTCCGCACGCTGGACGCCGTGCGGGAATCCAAGTCCAACGCGTCCGCGTAACCGGACATTGAACGTCATTGGTGATTTCAAGTTTGGAGGATTAGAGGATGAGTGACGAAAAAGCGGCAGACGTGGTGAAGAGCGAGACTGTTCAGAAAGTTCTCGACACCGTGAAGAACATGACCGTGATGGACCTCGCGAACCTCGTCAAGGCCCTTGAAGAGGAATTCGGAGTCACCGCGGCCGCGCCCGTGATGGCGATGGCCCCGGCCGGCGCGGCCGGCGGCGCGGCCCCCGCGGCCGAAGAGAAAACCGACTTCAACGTGGTGCTGACCGGCGCCGGGACGAACAAGATCCAGGTGATCAAGGTCGTCCGCGCCATCACCGGCCTCGGCCTCAAGGAAGCCAAGGATCTGGTCGAGCAGGCACCCAGCACCGTGAAGGAAGGTCTCCCGAAGGACGAAGCCGAGAAGATCAAGAAGGAACTGGAAGAGTCGGGCGCCAAGGTCGAACTCAAGTAAGTTCCCCGCGGCCGGTGGAATTGCCTTAAGGAGCGTGCGGTTGTGAAAAAACAACCCCTCACAAGAAAAACCTTCTCGAAGATTCATTCTGCAGCCGAGATGCCCGATCTGCTCGACATTCAGATCCGGTCATTCAAGGATTTCATGCAGGATGAGGTCTCCCCGGAACGCCGGAAGCAGCAGGGGCTCCAGGAGGTGTTTCTGTCCCTCTTCCCTGTCACGGATTCCCGGGAGAACTATCTTCTGGAATTCGTCGAGTATTACATCGACTCGCCGAAATATTCCATGGAGGAATGCCGTGAACGGGGAATGACGTACGCCGTTCCGCTGAAGGCCAAGCTCCGCCTGTCCGTCAAGGATCCCTACAGCGAGAAACCGGCCTACACGGACACGCTCGAACAGATCGTCTACCTGGGTAATTTTCCCACGATGACCGACCGGGGAACCTTCATCATCAACGGCGCCGAGCGCATCATCGTGAACCAGTTGCACCGCTCCCCCGGCGTGTTCTTCGACGAGAAGCCGTACCCGAACGGCACGAAGACCTTTTCGGCCCGCATCATTCCCTTCCGGGGCTCATGGCTCGAATTCGTCATGGACATCTCGGATGTGCTGTATGTCTATGTGGACCAGGGCCGTAAATTTCCCGTCACGACCCTGCTGCGGGCCCTCGGGTGCGCTTCCGACGAGGAGGTGCTGCGCCTGTTCAGCATGATCGAAGAGGTGTCCGTTTCGGATTCCAAGATCCATCAGTATTTCGGACGCAAGGTGTTCTTCAGCCAGGATGAGATCGGGGTCGTCGACGAGAAGACCGGAGAGGTGATTCTCGAGCGGGATTCCATCTTTGAGGAATCCCACCTGCCGCGGGTCAAAGCGCTGAAGGTCCAGCGGCTCAAGTTTCTCGTTTCGGACGACCGGATGGGCGGTTCGGACGTTATCAACAACACGCTCCGCAAGGACACCGTCCACTCCGAGAAGGACGCCATCGAGGCGATCTACCGCCAGCTCCGCTCCGGCGATCCGCCGGACCTGGAGACGGCGCGCGGGCTCATCGACCGGCTGTTTTTCAATCCGAAGCGGTACGATCTGGGCCGGGTGGGCCGATACCGGCTGAACCGCAAGCTCAGCCTGGACGTGCCCGACGATGTGACGGTGCTCACCAACGAGGACTTCGTCTCGATCATCAAGTATCTGCTGCAGCTCCGAACGGGCTCCAAGACCGTGGACGACATCGACCATCTCGGCAACCGGCGCGTCCGCACCATCGGCGAGCAGCTGTCGGCCCAGATGAGCGTCGGCCTGTCGCGCATGGTCCGCACGATCAAGGAGCGGCTGAACATCGGCGACAGCGAAGTGCTGACCCCGCAGGATCTGGTGAACGCCCGGACGGTCATGTCGGTGATCAACACGTTTTTCGGTACGAGCCAGCTCTCGCAGTTCATGGACCAGACCAATCCGCTCGCCGAACTGACCCACAAGCGGCGTCTCTCGGCGCTCGGGCCGGGCGGCCTGACGCGCGAGCGCGCCGGCTTCGAAGTCCGTGACGTGCACTACACGCACTACGGCCGGCTCTGCCCCATCGAGACGCCCGAAGGCCCCAACATCGGCCTGATTTCGTCCCTCTCCACCTACGCCCGCATCAACGAATTCGGTTTTCTGGAGACGCCGTACCGCAAGGTCGAAAAGGGACGGGTGGCCAACAAGATCGAATACCTGAGCGCGGACGAGGAAGAACAGTTCGTCATCGCACAGTCGAACCAGCCGCTGGACGACAAGGGGCATTTCGCCACCGATCGGGTCAAGGCCCGATACCGCGGCGAATTCCCGGTGGTGCGCCCGGAAGAAGTGCACTACATGGACGTGTCCCCGAACCAGATCGTCAGCGCCGCCGCGGCCCTCATCCCCTTCCTCGAGCATGATGACGCCAACCGCGCCCTGATGGGCTCGAACATGCAGCGGCAGTCGGTTCCCCTTCTCCAGCCCGAGGCGCCGCTCGTCGGCACGGGCATCGAGGACAAGGTCGCCCGCGACTCGCGGGCCGTCCTGACCGCAGACGTCGACGGCACGGTCGAATCGGTCAGCGCGGATGAAATCATCATCCGCCTCAAGGAGACCGGCAAAAGCGACCTTCTGGATTTCGACGCCAAGGACCGTGTGGCCTACCGGCTGACGAAGTTTCTGCGCACCAACCAGGACACCATGATCAACCAGAAGCCCGTGGTGTCCATGGGCGACACGGTGAAAAAGGGAGACATCCTGGCCGACGGCTGCGCCACGGACCAGGGGTACCTCGCGCTCGGCCGTAACGTGCTGGTGGCGTTTCTGCCCTGGCGCGGGTACAACTTCGAGGATGCCATCGTCATCAGTGAGCGGGTGGTTCAGGAGGACATCTACACCTCCGTGCACATCGAGGAATTCGAGCTCCAGGTCCGCGACACCAAGCGCGGCGAGGAGGAACTCACCCGTGAAATTCCCAATGTGTCCGAAGAGGCGACCAAGAACCTCGACGAGAACGGCATCATCCGGAGCGGCGCCGAGGTCAAGGCGGGCGACATCCTCGTCGGCAAGGTCACGCCGAAGGGCGAAACCGAGCCGACGCCCGAGGAAAAGCTGCTCAAGGCGATTTTCGGGGACAAAGCCGGCGATGTCAAGGACGCCTCGCTGAAGGCGCCGCCCGGCATGAACGGAATCGTCATCGACACCAAGGTGTTCTCGCTGAAGAAGCGGGATCCCAAAACGAAGAAGCGCGACAAGAAGCTCATCGACGATATCGACGCGGCCACCGAGGAGGAGCGCAGGCAGCTGCGGATTCTCCGCGATCAGAAACTGTCCCGGGTTCTCGATGACGAGAGTTCCGCCGGCATCCGGAAGCTCGAATCGCAGAAGGTGGTCATCCAGAAGGGCACCAAGCTCTCCGAAAAGAATCTCTCCGGCCTCGACTTCGACACGCTTGACCGCACCAAGCCCTGGACGTCCAGCGAGAAGGTCGAGAAGCAGGTTCAGCAGATTTTCCAGCGTTACGACGAGCGGCTGAACCGCATCGAGGAGAAGGCCAAGCGCGAGAAGGACAAGATCATCGTCGGGGACGAACTGCCGCCCGGCATCGTGCAGCTGGTCCGCGTCTACATCGCGCGGAAACGCAAGCTGCAGGTCGGCGACAAGATGGCCGGCCGTCACGGGAACAAGGGCGTCGTCGCAAGGGTCGTCCCGGTCGAGGACATGCCCTACATGCCGGACGGCACGCCGGTCGACATCGTGCTCAACCCGCTGGGCGTGCCCTCGCGAATGAACCTCGGCCAGATTCTCGAAACCAGCCTCGGATGGGCCGCGAAAATGCTCGGCTGCGCCTACATGTCCCCCGTGTTCAACGGCGCCACGGAAGAAGAGGTCCGCGAGGAGCTCAAGAAGGCGAACCTGCCCCTGGACGGCAAGAGCGACCTGTTCGACGGTCGCACGGGCAACCGGTTCGACCACCGCGTCACGGTCGGTTTCATTTACATGATGAAACTGTCCCATCTGGTCGAGGACAAGATTCACGCCCGGTCCATCGGCCCGTACTCTCTGATCACCCAGCAGCCCCTGGGCGGCAAGGCCCAGTTCGGCGGCCAGCGGTTCGGAGAAATGGAAGTCTGGGCCCTGGAGGCCTATGGAGCGTCGAATACGCTCCAGGAGATCCTGACCGTGAAATCGGACGATGTACGGGGACGCACCAAGACCTACGAAGCCATCGTCAAGGGCGAGAATCTCCCGGACCCGGGTATCCCGGAATCCTTCAATGTTCTGTTGAAGGAGCTCATGGGACTCGGTTTGGACGTGGAACTGCGCTGACGAGGAGGGGTTTCCCTTTGGCATACGACGGTTCAAATACCAAGGATTTCGGAAGCATCTCGCTGAACCTGGCTTCCGCCGATGCGATACTCGGCTGGAGCCACGGGGAAGTGACGAAGCCCGAAACCATCAATTACCGGACGTACAAGCCCGAAAAAGACGGCCTGTTCTGCGAAAAGATATTCGGCCCCGTCAAGGACTATGAATGCCACTGCGGCAAGTACAAGCGCATCCGGTACAAGGGTATCATCTGCGACCGGTGCGGCGTCGAGGTGACCACGAAATCCGTGCGGCGGGAGCGGATGGGGCACATCCATCTCGCCGTGCCCATAGTCCACATCTGGTACTTCCGGTCCGTCCCGTCCAAGATCGGCTATATACTCGATATGTCCATCACCGCCCTGGAGCGGGTGATCTATTATGAGTCCTACGTGGTGATCGAGCCGGGCGAATCCGGCCTGAAAACCGGGCAGCTGGTCAGCGAGAACGACTACTTCGAGATGCGCGAATCCCTCCGCGAAAAGGAGGGAAAGATGCCCGAGGATGAGGACGGCGTCGCGAAGAAGCGGTTTTTGGCGAAGATGGGCGGCGAGGCGATCCGGGAGCTTCTGCAGCGGGTGGACATCGAAGGGCTCTCCCGCGAACTGCGTGTGCAGATCCTGACCGAGTCCTCCATCCAGCGCAAGCGCGACGCGCTGAAGCGGCTTCAGGTCATCGAGTCCTTCCGCAGGACCGAGAGCGGCAAGCCGAACAAATGCGAATGGATGGTCATGTCCGTGATTCCGGTGATTCCGCCGGAACTGCGGCCCCTGGTCCCGCTCGAAGGCGGACGCTTCGCCACGTCGGATCTCAATGATCTGTACCGCCGGGTGATCATCCGGAACAACCGTCTGAAGAAACTGCTGGAAATCCGCGCCCCCGAAGTCATCCTGCGCAACGAGAAGCGGATGCTTCAGGAGGCCATCGACTCCCTGTTCAATAACGGCAAGCGGCGCGCCGCCGTCCGGGGCGAGGGCAACCGGCCTCTCAAGTCCCTGTCGGACATGTTGCGCGGCAAACAGGGCCGTTTCCGCCAGAACCTCCTGGGCAAGCGCATCGATTACT
Organism: uncultured bacterium; assembly: GCA_964577095.1. GTDB lineage: Bacteria > Zhuqueibacterota > QNDG01 > QNDG01 > DTFT01 > JAFGAX01. The sequence continues at coordinate 8,391 of CAZNXX010000092.1, forward strand.
CCGGCCGGTCCGTGATCGTCGTCGGACCCGAGCTGAAAATGGACCAGTGCGGCCTTCCAAAGGAAATGGCGCTCGAACTGTTCAAGCCCTTCATCATCCGCCAGCTGGTGGAGCGGGGCATCGTCAAGACCGTGAAATCCGCGAAGAAACTGGTCGAACGGCGGGGCGAAGAGGTGTGGGACATCCTGGAGGAGATCATCGAGGATCATCCGGTTCTCCTCAACCGCGCGCCGACCCTGCACCGCCTCGGCATTCAGGCGTTTCAGCCGATTCTCGTCGAGGGAAAGGCCATCTCGATCCATCCGCTGGTCTGCGCCGCGTTCAACGCGGATTTTGACGGCGACCAGATGGCCGTTCACGTGCCGCTTTCCGTCGAAGCCCAGATGGAAGCCAAGATTCTCATGCTGTCCAGCCATAACATCCTGTCTCCCGCGAGCGGACGGCCCCTGGCCATCCCGAGCCAGGACATCGTGCTCGGCTGCTACTATCTGACCAAGGCGAAGAAGGGCGACGCGGGCGAAGGCAAGCTGTTCTCGGACGTCAATGAAGTGCTGGCCGCTTACCACGACGGGCGGGTGGGGCTGCATGCCAAGATCCGGGTCCGGGCCGACGGCAAGCGTATTGAAACCACCACGGGCCGCGTTCTGTTCAACGAGATCGTGCCGGCCGAACTGGGGTTCGTCAATGAACTCCTGACCCGGAAGCGCATGGAGGAAATCATCGCCTCCTCCTACAAGACCGTCGGCAACCCGGCCACCGTGAAATTTCTGGACGACCTGAAGGAGCTCGGCTTCACCTATGCCATGAAAGCGGGCGTCACCATCGGCCTTGAGGACGTGATCATTCCGAAGGAAAAGGTCGCGATGGTGGAGAAATCGTCGAACGAGGTCGAGCGGATCCGCAACCTGTACGAGAAGGGCGTAATCACCGACGGCGAGCGCTACAACAAGGTCATCGACGTCTGGACGCGCACAACGAACCAGATCGCCGAGCACCTGTTCGACCATCTCCGGGAATCCATGGACGGGTTCAACCCCGTGTACATGATGGCCGATTCGGGCGCCCGGGGCAGCAAGGAGCAGATCCGGCAGCTGGCCGGCATGCGCGGTCTCATGGCCAAGCCGCAGAAGAAACTCACCGGCGGCACGGGCGAAATCATCGAATCCCCGATCACGGCCAACTTCCGCGAGGGGCTGACCGTTCTGGAATATTTCATCTCCACGCACGGCGCGCGGAAGGGCCTCGCCGACACGGCGCTCAAAACCGCCGACGCCGGCTACATGACCCGGCGGCTCGTCGATGTGGCCCAGGACGTGGTCGTCATGGCGGAAGACTGCGGCACGATCATGGGCCTGCACGTGCAGGACCTCAAGGAGGGCGAGGAGATCATCGAGCCCCTCCGCGACCGCATCCTGGGCCGCGTGACGTCCGAAGACGTGTACGACCCCGAGACGGGCGACGTGCTGATCGAAGCCGGCGTCCTGATCGACGAGGAAACAGCCGATCTCATCGTCTCGAAAGGCATCGACACCGTGGGTATCCGTTCGGTGCTCACGTGCGAGGCCGATATCGGCGTCTGCAGCAAATGCTACGGCCGGAACCTGGCGACGGGCCAGATGGTGCACTCGGGTGAGGCCGTCGGCGTCATGGCCGCCCAGTCCATCGGCGAACCCGGCACCCAGCTTACGCTGCGGACCTTCCACATTGGCGGAACGGCGAGCCGCATCGCGGCCGAATCGGAGGTCGTCTCCAAGTCCGACGGAACCGTTCAGTTCGAGAACGTTCAGACCGTCGCCCAGCCCAACGGAATCATGATCGCCCTCCGCCGCAACGGACAGATCAAGATCCTGGACGAGGACAACCGCATCTCGGCGCGGTTCAACGTGCCCTACGGCGCCAACCTGCTGGTTCAGGACGGAGCGGCCGTCAGCAAGGGCCAGGTCATCTTCCGCTGGGATCCGTATTCGGACACCATTCTGGCCAATACGGACGGCAAGGTCAAGTTCGTCGACATCAAGGAAAACATCACCTTCCGCGAGGAGGTGGACGACGCGACCGGCCAGCGGCACCGCGTGATCATCGAATCGAAGACCAAGGAGCTTTCTCCCCATATACTGATCATGGACGCCTCGAACAAGAAGCAGGGTTCCTACATCATCCCCACCCGGGCCCATCTTATGGTCAAGGACGGGCAGGATGTCAAGGCCGGCGACCCGCTGGTGAAGATTCCGCGCGAAATATCGAAAACGCGGGACATCACAGGCGGCCTGCCGCGCGTCGCCGAGCTGTTCGAGGCCCGCCGGCCGAAATCGCCCGCCATCGTGAGCGAAATCGACGGAACCGTGAAGTTCGGAACCGTGCGCCGCGGCGTGCGGAAGGTCACCGTGGTCTCGAGGGACGGGCGCGACAAGCGGACATATCTGATCCCCTACGGCAAGCACTTGCTCGTGCACGAAGGGGACCTCGTCCGCGCCGGGGAGAAGATATCCGAGGGCTCGGTCACGCCCCATGACATCCTGGCCATTCTCGGCGCCAATCGCGTGCAGGAATACCTCGTGAACGAGATTCAGGAAGTGTACCGGCTGCAGGGCGTGCGCATCAACGATAAGCACATCGAGGTGATCGCGCGCCAGATGCTCCGCAAAGTGCAGGTCGAGGATCCGGGAGACACCGCATTTCTCGAGAACGACGAAGTCGACCGCCTGACGTTCCTGAAGCAGAACGAAGAGATACTCAACAAGCTGGTCGTGACGGAACCGGGCGACTCCAAGCTCCATGAGGGCGAGGTGATCGACAAGGTTAAGCTGGCATCCGTCAATGAAAAACTGGAACAGTCGTCGAAAAAGGTGGCGTCCTTCCGGGCGGCCAAGCCCGCCACGTTCCATCCCCTTCTTCTCGGGATCACCAAGGCGGCCCTGGGCACCGACTCGTTCTTCTCGGCGGCCTCCTTCCAGGAAACCACCCGGGTGCTGACCGAAGCCGCCATCAAGGGCCGGATCGACAGGCTGATCGGCCTCAAGGAAAACGTCATCATCGGGCATCCCATCCCCGCGGGCACGGGATTGAAGCATCTCAAGCGGCTGCGGGTCTGGACCGAGGCACAGGAAACGCCTGCCGCGGAAGTCCCCGCTCAAGAACCTTCGGAAACGTAATGGAGGAACACCGTTGCCAACGCTGAACCAGCTGGTCCGCAAGGGCCGGCAGAAAACCGTGAAGAAGACCAAGGCGCCGGCTCTCCGCAACTGCCCCCAGAAGCGGGGCGTCTGCACCCGCGTCTACACCACGACTCCCAAAAAGCCGAATTCGGCGCTGCGCAAGGTCGCGCGCGTGAGGCTGGTGAACGGATTCGAGGTGACGGCCTATATCCCGGGCGAGGGGCATAACCTTCAGGAGCACTCCATTGTCCTGATCCGCGGGGGGCGCGTCAAGGATCTGCCGGGCGTACGCTATCACATCATCCGCGGCACCTTCGACACCAGCGGCGTCGAGGACCGGAAACGGAGCCGTTCCAAGTACGGCGTCAAGCGCAAGAAGTAACGGGAGCATTCGGAATGTCCAGACGAAGACGTGTTCAGAAGAGGCAGGTTCTGCCGGATCCCGTGTACCACAACATTGTGGTGACGAAGTTCATCAACGGCGTCTCCCGGCAGGGCAAGCGGAGCGTGGGCGAAGGCATTTTCTATTCGGCCATGGACATCATCCAGGCCAAGACGAACCAGGAGGGGATCAAGGTGTTCGAGAAGGGGCTCGACAACGTGAAGCCCGTGCTCGAGGTCCGGTCCCGGCGCGTCGGCGGCGCGACCTACCAGGTCCCCGTCGAAATCCGCCCCGCGCGCCAGCAGGCGCTCGCGATCCGGTGGATCGTCAGCCACTCCGCGGCCCGGTCGGAGAAGACCATGGCGGAGCGGCTCGCGGCCGAACTCATGGCGGCCTTCAAGAACGAGGGCGCCTCGGTCAAGAAGAAGGAAGACACCCACAA
>CAZNXX010000093.1:0-12368 GCA_964577095.1 uncultured bacterium
TCGTCATATTCATCAAACACGAAATGCGTCTTGTTCGGCAGGATGCAAAGCCTGGAGTTTTTCAACCGGGAGTGCATTTCAACCGTGTGCTCCAGGCGGATGTCTTCATGGTCCCCTGACACCAGCAGTACCGGAATCCGTATGCTGTTGAACACATCCGCCGGCACATAAGGATCATGAAGCCACATCTCTCGGGTTCGGCTGATGAATCGGCCGAAATTCTCGGGATTCGGATTGATTTCACTGTAGGTCTTCCCGATTTCAGGGATGTCTTTGGAAAGGCTGTCCGCTGTGAGCCGGTTCTTCATCCATTCAATGGACGATTCTTCCATTCCATCGACGGACCGGTTTGCGCCTACAGCGATCAGTTTTTTCACCCTGGACGGATAGGATCCCGCCAGATGAAGGCCCACGACTCCGCCGTCGCTCCAGCCGATCACCAGCACGGAGTCCATCTTCAGATAGTCTAGAAACCGGTCGATTTCGGCCGCCATAGAGGCGTAACTGTAGGGTTCGCCGTTGTCGAACGACCTGCCGTGCCCCCTGCGGTCCACCAGGATGATCTTGAAATTCCCGGAGAATTCCGGGAGGTATTTCTGGAAATCCCTCTGCGAGCTCAGTCCGCCGTGCAAATAGAGCAGGGGTTCCCCTTTTCCAATGATTTCATAGTATAATTTGACACCATTGATTTCGGCATATCCGCTGAAATCAGTCTGCATCTCCTTTCGCGTCTCGCCGCAGGAAATCAGGCTGATGAGCATTACGACCAGGAAGAATCTGCCCGGCAGCAGGGGTCGCTTCACCTGAACCGTCATTGAATTCCCTCCTTCGATACGAAGGTGATCGCCCCAGGGCTCTGCCCTGGGGCGAAACAAAATTAACTTTTTATGGATTATTTACAACCGCATTTACATACCTTCCCTTTTGACTTCTCGATGGCCTCCAGCCCTTCCATGAATGAATAATAGGCGATTCCCAATGCGCCAATTGAATCGATATAACCGATTTTAAAGACTTCGTATATAACGCTTGCGGTCAGGAGAACGATCGACAAATACAGACACGTTCGCGTGCAATGGCCATCCGCGATGATCGCGTCCGAATTCAGCCTTTTCCCCACGGTCAGTTTCGCTTTCATCAGGAACCACATTGTCAATATGGATATAGAGGAAATTACAATGCCCCAGAATGTCGATGACGGCTTATTTCCGGCGATGATGTTGTAAATCGCAGTGATCACAAGACCCGCGGCCAGTGCCAGAAATGCACCTCCCGTGATTCTGAGAGCCGTTCGTTCATTGGATTCCTTCTGATCCATGTTCTGTCTGATTCTTCTCACCATCTGCCATATCCCGATACCGGAAATCACCTCGACGAACGAATCCACCCCGAATCCGAACAACGATAGTGTCTCGTCGGAGATACCCATAATAACAGAAATAAGGCCTTCGGCGAGGTTATAAACGATGGTAATGACGGCAAGTATTGCCGCCAGTTTCCAGTTGCGATCGTCATTCATTTTTTCACCAGATTTATTGTTCTTATGATTATTTGGAGTTAGGATGATTATCAGACAAACGTTTCGTTTGAGCGGCGGCGGGTGACCCGTTCATTTTTTTGTGTGGCACCGCCTTTAGGCAGTGCTCCTAAGAACCTAGCCCCATGCGAGGCCCGAAGGCTTGCTCCCGACTTGATCGGGAGGCCGTGCCGCACAGATTCGTTTGTTTCTCTCACACAGCCATAGCCACCCGCCCGTTCGCATAATTTGCGGGTTAGGGCACAACAATTAGTTTCTATTTTTCTTAAAACTATATTCCAGAAATTGGAGGTCAACAATTTCATCTTGTGCATCTGCACCAAATTGAAACATCGGATTTTTCCCGGGGTCAGCTGCAAAGCAGAATTGGTTGAATCCTACAGGTAAAATAGCTGTTGAAAAATCCGGCCTCTCAAACAATGAGAATTGCAGTGTGTCGTTCCTTACTTGCACTTCTGCATGCGCAAATCCTCCTGGAATAGAATAGCTGCCAGAATACTTGAGAAGATCAACCTTTTTATAATCAGAAAAAGGTTCGGTATTTTTTTTATCTAAAACTGGTATTATTTTTGAAATGATAATCTTTGTAATATCTTTATCTGGACCGATATTCCCCTGCGGGTAATTACAATTTGTCATAACAACTACTCCGAGTTTATAATCGCGCAGAACTCCTGCTTTTACAGAGAAACCCCAATGTCCTCCCGCATGGGCAATAATTGGATGCCCTTCATAGTCATAGACGGCCCAGCCGATGCCATAGGTATCCTCAGTTTCTGGATTTCTTAATGTTTGAGGAGTACGCATCAATCTCATTCCATCACCACTTAACACATTCAAATGGTTCTCCATCTGATCCTGAAACTGAAACGAGATAAATCGCGCGATATCTTCAGGTGTTGAACAAAGCCCGCCGGAATACTTGAGAATCGAGAGATCCCATTCTGGAGCTTGAAAACGCCGGAAATCAGGTTCAAGGTACGTATATCCAACAGCAAAACGAGCCTGTTGATTGACATCAAGACTGAAACCGGAATCCCTCATATTCAATGGATCAAGAATGTTTGATTTAATATATGTCTCAAAAGGCTTTTGCGCGGCCCTTTCCAGAGCAATACCGAGCAACTGGTATCCGAGATTTGAATAATGAGGATAAAGATTGGGTGTGTATTCTATTTCGATCTTATCCAGACTTGACAATAAGTCATCTTTTGTAATACCCCACACAATCTTTTCCTGTGCCTTCGAGACGACATATTGAAAGTTCGATAAATAATGCCAAAATACCTGTCCGGCATCGACATGCAGTCCGGCTGTATGTGTCGCAAGCTGGCGCAATGTAGTCGGGCCGGTATTCGGGGAATACTTTGGTCTGTAATCAGGTAAATATTTGATCAGCGGATCATTGAGATTTACCTTTCCTCGTTCAGCAAGTTGCAAAAGCATCGTTGCGGTGAACAGCTTTGTCATAGAAGCAACTCGATAGATTGTCTTTGTTGTTGCAGGTATCTGCTTGTCAACATCGGCAAAACCGAATGCTCGGGAATAGATGATCTCTTGATCGAGAACAATGGCTATGGAGAGGCTTGGCCATCCACTCTGTTTCATCAATGACGTGCAAGTTTGCGGCATTGTTTGAATAAGAGAATCCAGTGAACTTTGAGCTAAGATTGGTATATTCATTAAAAGAACCACAAGAACAATACTGAACTGGTTTTCTGCTCTGCATATTTTCATTGACAACCTCAATGATGAATGTTGTTATGCCCTGACGCTATAATTACTGGCCGGGCGACATAGGTGACGGATTACACGGCCCTTCAGAAGCCACAACGCAGTAGGGCACAGTCCGCCCAAGGACATGTTAGGCATTAAAGATATCATTTTTATAGCATTTATAATCGAATCAATTATCCGGTTATTAATAGGTGTTTTTGTTCGTATTATTCTTCATTTTTCTGTTTTAAATTTAACATATTATTAATAACCATTCTTTGGGTATGGTAATATCCAGAAATTTTATTATTCAAGATTGATAGAATTGATTCACGCCAGGGTTGAACCCTGGCGCGATCACGCGGTGGGCCTGGCGGCCCACCTACTCAAATCTCATCCGGAACCATGAATGGTGCTCGGTAATCACGCCTGAGCAGAAGATTGGCGAAATACGCAGGACCGTAGGCCTCTTTGCTAACGAAGGATTCGGATGCCTGATCCACCTCCAGCCTCGGGCCCGCGCAAACGCGGATTCCGGATAGGGGTAAGCCGTTATTCTCCAAATGTTTACCGAACCGCACGAAGGCATCTTCCGTCCAGGAATCGGCTGTTAGGGCTTTTCCTGCGGTTTGAAAATCCGTTTCCGTGCCCATACGATAGGAAATGTTCCCCATATGACACAATGCGGATGAAATGTGACCATCTTCAATGGTTCCGTTCAAATCGGCCGGCTTTCGTTCCCGCACCGCGCGGATGAAATTGGCCGCATGCTCGATCACCCCACCGGTTCCTGTGAATTGCCTGATCTTTTTCCCGGAGTTGTCGTAAGTCCATCCCCCGCCGTCTCCTCCTGCGAAATACCCGCCTTCGCACTGGATCACAACACCGATCCGCGTTCCCCTGTAATCGTCCATGGCCTCGCTTGTAGAGGAGCGGGGCAAACCCCGAACCTCGAAAATCATGGGAGCGGATGGATAATCGTACACTATGACCTGGGTGTTGGGTGTCTCGCCGTCATCCTCATAACCGTACCTGCCGCCGTACGAGAAAACCGACCTGGGGAGTCCGGGTTCACCCAGAACCCAGCGGCAAAGATCGACTTCATGAATACCCTGGTTTCCGAGATCGCCGTTTCCAGTGTCCCAGAACCAATGCCAGTCGTAATGCAGGCTTTGCCGCCTGAGCGGTTCAAGCCTGGCAGGACCGGTCCACAAGTTGAAATCGATCTCTTTCGGTATAGGCTGAGGCCCGTTCACCTTTCCGATGGAGGTCCTGCGCTTGTAGCACAGGCCACGTGCCAAAGTGATTTTCCCGAGATTCCCCTCTCGGATGTACCGGAAAGCCTCGATCAACCCCTCATCCGACCGCTTCTGCATTCCAGCCTGAACCACCCGGCCGTATTTCTGCGCCGCGCGGACAAGTTGGCGGCCTTCCCAGACGCCATGAGAAACCGGTTTTTCGACATACACGTCCTTGCCGGCCTGGCACGCCCATATGCCCATCAGGGAATGCCAGTGATTGGGGGAAGAGACGATCACTGCATCGATGTCCGGGTCTTCCAGCATCCGCCTGGCATCCGTGAAGGTTTTCACGGATTCGCCTGCTGAAGTGAATTTAGCAGCCTCACGCGCCAGAATGTCCTGATCCACGTCGCAGATGGCGGCCACCTGAACCCCATCCATCGGCCGGAATATGTCTATATGCTGGGCACCCTTGATACGCAATCCAGCGATTCCCAGACGTACCCGGTCATTGGCGCCGATCACACGTTGACCGGTTTTGGCACTCAATGTCTTTGGTGCGTTTACCAGGGCAAGTCCTGCGGCAGCAGAGGACATGAGGAAAGAGCGGCGGGATAAGGATCCGGATTTTTCAAACTGCGTCATATTATAATCCCGAAAAATCATGAGAGACCAGTTTTACTGATAGTTGCCGTTTTTCCTGAGATTGCCGCGCCCTGCTGCGCAGGGCTCGCAATGACACTATCGAGGATTGCCGCTCCCCGCGGAGTTTACCCCGGACTTGATCCGGGGCAGGGCTCGCAGTGACGACCGCTCACACCTTCGGCTCCCAGCCCTTCTCGTACTCGCGGCCCCAGAGGGACATGGCCTGTTCGTCGTTCCGGACGCGGCCGGAGGCGGGATCGAGTTCCAGTTTACGGCCCGTCTGCCAAGCGATATTGGAGAGCAGAAGCATGGTCACGCTCACATTGCCCTCGTCAATGGGCGAATTCAGTTTCTCGCCGATGCGGATGGCGTTGACGAAATTGGCGAAATGGGCGTCGGTCATGGGCCCGCCGCCTCCCAAACCAGTCGTGGCGTCGAATTCAGGCTTGATCACCTCGAATGTCTTTTTATTGTCGTTGTCGTATATCTCGTATCCGTTCCGGTCGATGAGGAGCGTCCCATCGGTGCCGTGAATCGTGGCGCCCCTGCCCCGGCCGTACAGGAGCATGTTGTTGCAGCTTCTGCCCTCCCAGACGATCATTTTATCGCCGTAGGTGAACTCGGTGACCAGAGTGTCGTAGAATTCCCAGTCATCCTTGAAATGATACCTGCCGCCGTTCGCGCTGACGAAATCCGGATATTTCACGTCCAGAGCCCAGAGGCAGAGATCGACCTCGTGCGTTCCGTTGTTGAGGGTTTCGCCCGTGCCCCAGTGCCTGAACCAGTGCCAGTTGTAGGGGTGGATGTTGTCCTTGTAAGCACGCCTCGGCGCCGGCCCCTGCCAGAGATCCCAGTCCAGTTCAGCGGGCACAGGCGCCGGATTGCCCACGCCTATCCCCTGCCGCTTGTTGCTGTACCAGGTCCTTCCCATATAGGCCCTGCCGATGACGCCCTCGTGGATCTTCTGCATGGCCTCCCGCGTGTGGGCCGAGGATCTCTGCTGATTGCCCATCTGAACGAGCTTTTGATATTTCCGCTGCGCCTGAACCAGCAGCTCGCCCTCCGCGGGATTGTGACTGCAGGGTTTTTCAACGTACACGTGCTTGCCCGCCTGCAGGCCGAGCAATGCCATTGGCGCGTGCCAGTGCTCGGGAGTCGCTATGGTGATCGCGTCCACCTTCCTGTCCTCAAGAAAGACGCGAAAGTCCTTTACCATCCGGGGCGCCTTTCCGGAGACCTCCCGCACGAGCGCGGCGCCCCGCTCCAGCTCCCTTTGATCCACGTCGCACACATGGGTCACTGCCGCATTCGGGCACGCGTGGATGGAGTGAATGTGCTCCCGTCCGCGGCCGTGGAGTCCGATGACCGCGAAATTCACCCGGTCATTCGCCCCGAGTACGCGGCTCCGGCCATCCGCGCGGAACGCGGTCATACCGAACGACAACCCCAGGGACGCGGCTGAGGCGTTCCTGAGGAATTCCCGTCTGGACCAGTTCGCGTTCTTCATGGATTCGTTTCCCTGATCTTGATGTTCCTGAATGATACCTCGTTGCCGTGGTCCTGCAGCAGAATGTGCCCCTGCTCCAGCTCTCCGAACGCCGGCCACACCGAATACTTACTCCGCGCCACAAGAGCGCGCCATGCCTGGGTGCCGCGGTCGTATTCGACGACCTTGATGCCGTTGAGCCAGTGCTCCACGTGACTGCCGCCGACCGTGATCTTCGCCCGGTTCCAGCCATACTCGTTCACGCGCTTGGCCGTGCTCTCGTTCGGCGCGTAGAAGTGCGCGTCCGCAGGAATGAGATCGTACAGGGACGCCAGGGTCCGGTTGCCGGCTGTGCCCAGCTTGGCGTCCGGGTGGAGTTTGTCGTCCAGAATCTGGTATTCGCACCCGATGGACGAGCCCTCGCCCTGGTTCAGTTCTGTATCCACGAAATACTTGATGCCGCTGTTCGCGGCCTGCGTGATCCTGAAATCGACCTCCAGCTCGAAATCCCGGAAGGTCCGCACGGTTACGATGTCTCCGCCGCCCCTGGCTTCGCCCCCGCCTGACTGCAGAACCGTGAGCGTTCCGTCCGCGATTTTCCAGCCCTGCTCCGGAAAACGATCGAGCCTGGCGCCCCGCCATCCGGATGTGGTTGCGCCGTCCCAGAGAAGCCGCCAGCCCTCCTTCTTTTCCCGCTCGGTGAGAGTGTTGTTCAAATAACTGATTTGCGGGATTTCTTGCGAAATCGGTAACATTTCCGATTCGAGGCGGTCGGTGCGGATGCGGATATTCCGAAACCGGACCTTTTTGCCCGCGTCTTTCTCTGAATAAATGGCATGCGATTGAAGGGCGATGAATCCTTTTGGAGTCATGTCATCCACGATATCCGCTGAGGGCGTTCCGTTCAGCCACACTCGGATTTGGTTTCCGATGGCCTCGACCCGAAAATGGTTCCAATCCTCCGGTTTGAAAGCCGTTTTCGCCTTCGGATTGCATTCGAGATTGTAGAGCCATCCCCGCCTTGCTTCATCGTAAATTCCCCCGGTCCACGCGCGCGGCGTGGGGTCCACCTCCACCTGATAGCCGTGCACGCGGCCGTTCTGATATTCAGGCAGGCTCTGACTGCGTATCTGAACTCCGGAATTCAATCCCGCGTCGATTTGGACGTCGTACTCAAGGATGAAATCGCCGTAACTTTTCTTCGTGGCCAGAAACGTGTTGGGTATGCCCATACGGCTCACAGCCACGATGACGTCGTTTTCAACTTTGAATTCGCCTTCTCCGTTCAGAACCTGCCAGTTTTTCAGATCCTTGCCGTTGAAAAGGCTCTGCCAGCCGTTTTCAGCCGACAGAATCGAGGCGAAGAGCAGGCATCCGAACAGGATAATCCATTTATATGTCATCGCAGCCTCCTGGGACTGGAGTGATCAGGTAAATTTTCCGAATGGTGACGGTGCGCGCCAGGGTAGAACCCTGGCGCGATCAAGGGTTTTTCACTCTACGCCCGGGACATTAGGAATCCCGGGCGATCATGCTATTTTTTCAGCTTGAACGACAAAGGCCCAGTAAAACGATTTCAGCCGGGGGTTCCTGACGATCAACCTTCGATCCATTGCATCGAGTCGTTTGGAAAAACCGCGAATGCCAGGAAACCTCACGAGTTTCTTCAGAAATAAAAAATATTCAACATTCACCCCCCCCTGAAAAAAAGCGCAGAACCGTCCTATTTCAGCGTCAGACAGCTGGGACCCGCCCGGGGATTCGAAGCATTTATTCGGGAACAGACTACGGATCAGGATCAGGAATTTAAAGGGAATTCGGGGTTCGAGAAATATGGCCTGTCCGCCTGGCTTCAGAACGCGATGGATCTCCTGACCCGCCAGATCCAGATTGAGATGGTGCAGAATCCCCAATCCCACGACAAAATCGAAGGAATTGTCCGAAAACTCCAGTTTCTGTGCGGACATCACGGCTGCGCGGATTTTTTTCCCGACATCGTTGAACGCCGCATTTTTCCGGGTCAACTCGATCATCCGGGGCGAAATGTCGATGCTGACCAGATTCGCGCCCTTTTTCGCCAGATTCACGGAAGTGAATCCGTATCCGCATCCGATATCGAGAATTTTCTTCCCGGACGGATTCTTCAGCAACGAATAAAAATAGCGATGGCTGAGGGGCAGGTCCTCATCCGGATCGTACTTGAAAAGCGGCTCTGAAAAATCCGACAAATGCCTGTCCGCCTCCGCGTCATAGAATTCCCTTTCGAGCGCGTCCTTCTCATCCAGATTCTCCGGCCGTTTCAGGGGATTATTGTATGAACGCAGAATCTTACGCGAATTCTCCAGATACGCCTTGAGCATCCGGTTCCCTCCGTGTTATCTGGGGCTGTCCAAAAAGTCAAATTTCAACGATTATCGCTCGCCGAGCGGAGTCGAGGCGAGCTGTAAATCTTTCACTTAGCGCCCTTCGACTTCGCTCAGGGCGCGGGTAAATCGACTTTTTGGACAGCCCCAGATAGAAAACCACATGTGGAAATCTGGCGTGATCAAGCCGAAACGCTCCGGGAGGTTCGGAACCTCCCGGAGCGTCTAACTTTCATTCCTTCACCACCTCATCCGTGAAATACTTCGGATTCAGCGGCTCGCCGGTCGCGCGCTGGATCATCTCGTTCCAGGAATACCGGGTTCCGGGCTCGAAAATCCTGGAGCGGAAGAATCCGCCGGCCTGATCCGCGGGCATGGCGGCGAGCTTCGCCCGCATCTGCGAGGCGAACATCTCGCCGAGCAGGTAGTTGTGGTAATAGCACGGCGCCATGACGAAGTGTATCTTGGCCGCCCAGTCCGGCGCGTCCCTGCCCTCCGGCTTTTTCACGCCCTGGTATTTCCCGACCAGGTTCCACCACAGGCCGTTCAGGTCCTGGTCCGGATTCTCGTACAGCGCCCGCTCGAAAGCGGTCATGACCATGTCCCATCTGGCGAAAACGAGCTTCTGCGCCCGGGTCATGCGCTTTCCCGCGGGACGGATCCGGTCCGCGTCCCCGTCCGATATAGCCAGGTTGGCCTTCATCCAGTCCGCGTCGCGCGACAGGGCGCCGAAATACTCGGCCACGGCCTCGGTCGTGAACGCGTGGGCCGCGTCCCTGAGCAGGAAGGGCAGGTTCCGGTCCGTGTAATAGGAGTACACCCCGTGCCCGAGCTCGTGCAGCATGGTGCCCATCCACTCCTCGTTGTCGCGGATGTTGCAGAGCACGCGCACGTCGCCGAGCCGGTCGATGTCCGTGCAGAACGCGTGGGGATTTTTCCCGGAACGCTCGAACAGGTCGCTGTCGTCCAGAATCGAGTCCACGGGCATGCCGATGGACGCGAAATACGAAGCGGTCAGGGCCTTGATGTCGCGGCCCTTGTAGAACCGGTCCATCTCCTCCAGCCCGGCCTGTGGCGCCTCCTGGAAGAAGGGGTCGCGGTAATGCCAGGGCTCGAGCTTCTCGACCGCGACTCCGGACTGGCCGGCCACGAGCGAATCGATCTCGGCCTTCAGATTCGCGAACGGCTTTTCAGTCTGGCGGAACAGCTCCTCGAACAGGCCAGACACCTGATCCGCGTCCTGCTCCCCGGCCGCGAGCGCCATGACGTAGTAGTTGTCGTACCCGATCGCCTTTGCCGCGCTGTTGCGGAGCTTGACGAGCCTGATCACGTCAGCGGCCACGAGGGCCCCGGCCTGCTTGGAGGCCAGCCAGGCCTTTTCCCTCTCCCGGGAATTTTTGGATTCCTTGAGGATTTCGCTGATCCGGTTCTGGGTCACGGGCTTTCCGTCCATGGTCCCGCGGAACGTGCTGAACTTGCCCTCGGTCGCGGCCGCGAGTTCCGCGATCTCCTTCAGCAGGCCCGGTTCGACCTGGTTGATCAGAAACGCGTTGTGCAGGAGTTCGACCTGCCGGAACAAAATCGGGTCCGCTTTTTTCAGGCTTTTCTTCCATCCGGCCAGCAGCCGGAATCCCGCGGAATCGGAATACACGTTCCGGATCGCAAGATCCGCTTCCGCGTATTCCCTGTACGCGGCCTCGTCACCGGTCGTCGAAGCCTTCCAATAGGCCAGGGCCATGGTTTTCATCAGCGGCTCGAGTTCCGCGGTTTTGGCCGCGACGAACACGGACGCGGCTTTCTCCTCGGCGGACGGGCCGCAGCCCGAGGCCAGGGCGATCAACATGCAGGCCGCCAGGCCCGCTGCGATGAGTCTCATGACTTCTCCTTCCATGGATGGATTTCCGTGACGTCCGGGCCGTGTCGTGCCGCTCAGGCGGGGATCAGGCAGAGGAAACGGAACGGCTTCTCCCCCCGGTTCTTGAAGCAGTGCTTTTCTCCGCCCGGAACGAAAACGGATGTCCCCGGCACGATCGGCACGTCCGCGCCGTCGCGCCAGACGGAGCCCTCTCCTTCGACGACGAACACCTCGTGCTCGTTGGCGTGCGTATGCAGGGGCGTCCGGCCGCCCGGGCCGAGTTCGAACAGCCGCATCACAAAGTTCGGCGCGCCGTCTTCCTTGGAGATCAGCCAGCGAACAGTCGCTTCACTGGCGCCCTCGACGGTCACGGGTTCAGACGGGACATCCGTAAAATGCGCGATTTTCATCCGGGGTCTCCTTTTTCAGGCAGGCGGGTTCCGCGTTTCGGCGGATCGATGCGGCTCAACAGGGCGATGATTTTCCGATCCGCGCCGGGAAACGGGTACCGGTCGAGCTCGCGGGACGTGATCCATTTGTAATCGTCGCAGGCCAGCGGCCGCACGCGGCCGGCCCCGGCCAGGCATTCGAAGGCGTGAAGCGTGATGCGGAAATGCGTGTACGCGTGGTTCACTGATACGAGTTTTCTCAGCACGCGGATTTCAATGCCGAGTTCCTCGCGTATCTCGCGCTTCAGGCATTGTTCCAGGGTCTCTCCGGGCTCGGCCTTGCCGCCGGGGAATTCCCACAAGCCGCCGAGCATGCCCCTGGCCGGTCTCAATGTAATCAGAAATTTCCCGTTTTTCCAGATGATTCCGGCTGTCACATGCTTGTGCGGAATCGCCTTCCGCGGGGCGGATCTCGGATAATCGTCCTGAACCGACGCGGCAAAGGCCTTGCAGGCCGCGCGGACCGGACAGACCGGACAGGAGGGATTCCGGGGCGCGCAGACCACGGCCCCGAGCTCCATGAGCGCTTCGTTGTAGTCCCTGCAGTTCCCGGCCGGCATGAGGGACCCCGCGAGGTCCCACAGCGCTTCGCGGGTTTCGGATCGACGCACATCCTCCTCCACGCGGAACAGACGGGACAGGACGCGGATCACGTTGCCGTCCAGCACCGGCACCGGCTTGCCGTAGGCGATGGAGAGCACCGCGCCTGCCGTGTAGCGGCCAATGCCGGGAAGGGACAGCAGGTCCTCCGCATTGTCAGGGACGCGGCCGTTGAACCGTTTCACGATCCGGGATGCCGCGCGATGCAGGTTTCTCGCCCTCGCATAGTAGCCCAATCCTTCCCAGAGCTTCAGAACGGTTTGGAGCCGGGCCCTCGAAAGGCTGCGGACGTCCGGAAAGCGGGATATGAAACGGAGGTAATAGCCTGTGGCTGTCGCGACCTGGGTTTGCTGGAGAAGTGTCTCGGAAATCCAGATCTTGTAGGGATCGTCCGTTTCCCGCCAGGGCATGGGCCTGCGGTTGGCCCTGAACCAGCGGACCAGACGGGTCTGGAATTTGCGTTTTTCCGGGGCATT
>CAZNXX010000094.1:0-11916 GCA_964577095.1 uncultured bacterium
AAAATCGCCCGCATGGCCACCGAATGCAATGTGTTCCCGATCTACGAGGTGGAGGAGGGCGCGTACACGCTCAACCGGCGGAATCCGACTCCGAAGCCGGTCGCGGAATACCTGAAAATGCAGGGCCGCTTTCATCACCTTCGCGAGGAGGATGTTCAATTCATCCAATCCAGGGTGGACCGCGACTGGCAGAGGCTGATCAAGCTGGAACAGGCTTTCGGAAAGACCGCCGGGGCCTGAGAAGACACATCCCGTCCGCGGAGACCGGGAGCCGGAGAATCCTCTTCGCGAGTACCGGATGCCGCGGCGTTCCGGGATCACCCCACTGAGGAATCCGCATGAAAGTCCTGTTATCCGGAAATGAAGCGGTCGCCCGCGGATGCCATGAATCCGGATTGCATGTGGCGACGGCCTATCCCGGCACGCCCAGCACCGAGATTCTCGAGGAAATCGCGTCCAAGTACGCGGAAATCGACAGCGAATGGTGTCCGAACGAGAAAGTGGCGTTCGAAGTCGCCATGGGCGCCGCTTTCGCCGGGGCCCGCGCGCTCACGGCCATGAAACATGTCGGCCTGAACGTGGCCGCGGATCCATTCATGTCCGTCTCCCTGATCGGCGCTCCGGGAGGACTCGTCGTGGTCAGCGCGGACGATCCCGGAATGCACTCTTCGCAGAACGAGCAGGACAACCGGCTGTATGCGCGTTTCGCGGGTTATCCCTGCCTCGAGCCCTCCGACAGCCAGGAATCCAAGGATTTCGTCGGGCACGGCCTGGAGATCAGCGTTGCGTTCGATGTCCCGGTCATGCTCCGGATGACCACGCGCGTCTGCCACGCCCGGGGAGTGGTGCGCCTCGATGAACGCCGCGAGCATCCCGTCAAGGGGTTTCAGCCGGATCCCCGCAAATTCGTCGTGCTTCCGAACCACGCCAGAGCGCAGCGCGTCTGGGCTGCCGAACGCCTCAGCCGGCTTCGCGCGTTCTCCGAATCCTCCCCGCTCAACCGGGAGGAACCGGGCCGGAAAGACGTGGGCGTGATCACCTCTGGAATTTCCTATCAGTACGTCCGCGAGACCTTTCCGGATGCCTCTGTTTTCAAGCTCGGCCTGTCGTATCCGCTTCCGATCGAACGCATCCGCAGGTTCGCCGCGTCCGTCGGACGGCTGTTCGTGGTCGAGGAACTGGATCCCTTCATCGAGGAACAGATCCTCGCGGCCGGAATCCCGTGCGAGGGGAAGAAATGGTGGCCTGGCCTGGGGGAGTTTTCCCCGGATGTCGTGGCTTCGGGATTCGTCCGGGCCGGTGTCCTGGAGAAGGGCCCGGAGCCGCCGGCGCCGGTGGAAGTGCTGGCCCGGCCGCCGGTTTTCTGCCCCGGTTGCCCCCACCGGGGCCTGTTCGTCGCGCTCAAGAAGTTCAAGGCGCTCGTGGCCACGGACATCGGCTGTTACACGCTCTCCGTGTACCCGCCCATCGCCGTGGGGGACATCTGCGTGGAGATGGGCGCATCCATCGGCGCGGCGGTCGGAGTCGCCAAGGCCCGCGGAAGCGGAAAGGGGGTCGTGGCGACGATCGGCGATTCCACTTTTCTGCATTCAGGCATGACCGGGCTTCTCAACGCGGTTCATGACGGCGCCGGCATCACGGTCATCCTCCTCGACAACAGCATCACCGCGATGACCGGCGGCCAGCACCAGCCCGGAACCGGAAAGACCCTTTCTGGCGCGGCGGCCAAACCCGTGGAGCTGGCGAAAATCTGCGCGGCTCTCGGCGTGGAACGCATCCGCGTCATCGATCCCTATGACCTGAATCAAACGGGGAAGGCGCTGGGAGAGGCGCTCGAATCGGGTGAACTCTCCGTTCTGATCACCAACCGTCCCTGCACACTCTACCCGCCTGAAATCCGGAAAACCGTCTTGAGGCCGCCGTTCCGCGTGAACCCGGATGCCTGCATCGGATGCCACACCTGCTTCAAGGTCGGCTGTCCCGCGATCGGTGAATCCGAGAAACGCACCGAAAAGGGACTGAGCCAGTCCCGCATCGACCGGACCCTGTGCACGGGATGCAGCGTCTGCAGTCAGGTCTGCCCGGTGCAGGCGATCGTGCGGGAGCCGGAGGGGAGCGCGAAATGAGATCCATGAACGTGCTGATCGTGGGCGTCGGAGGACAGGGCGTCCTGCTGGCGTCCGAACTGCTGTCGGACGCCGCGCTCCGCGCAGGTTTCGACGTGAAAAAAAGCGAAGTGCACGGCATGGCCCAGCGGGGCGGTTCCGTATCCAGCCATGTCCGGATTTCCGGACAGGTCCTTTCACCGTTGATTCCGGTTGGACGGGCCGATGCCCTGCTGGCCTTCGAACAGGCGGAAGCCCTCCGCTGGGTCCACTTTCTCAAGGCGGACGGAACGGCCGTCATCAACCGCAGGCGTCTCGTTCCTCCCGTCGCGCTGTTCCGCAAAGGGCCGGCGTATCCGGAGGATGCGGTCGCCTCCGTGCGCGCCAGGGCCGGACGCGTCATTCCCATCGACGCGGAAGCGGCCGCCCGGCGGCTCGGGAATCGGCGTGTCGAAAACACGGTCCTGCTCGGCGCGCTTTCCGGATGCCTCGGCATACCCGAAACCGCCTGGATGCAGGCCATCGAAGGACGTGTGCCGGCCGGAACCGTGGACATCAATTGCGGAGCGTTCCGGGCAGGCGCAGAAACCGCGGCGAACGGGGAGGATGCATGACGCGAATTCTGGTTCTCAATCCGGGATCGACGAGCACCAAGGTCGCTCTTTACGAGGACGAGACGCAGGTGTGGAGCGAGACCATCCCCTATTCCTCTGAAAGCCTGGCTCCCTTCCTGAAACCGACGGACCAGATGGATCTCCGCTTTCGGGACCTGGCCGAACTGCTCAGCCGCAGGGGCGTTGAGATCAAATCGCTGTCCGCGGTTTCCGGCAGGGGGGGGCCTTTCAAGCCCCTGGAAGGCGGCACCTACCGCGTGACGCCGACCGTCGTGGGCGACGTGCTTCAGGGCCGCGTTCAGTTCAACCATGCGTCCCTTCTGGGCGTATGCCTCGCCGACCGTCTGGTGCAGGGGACGGATATCCCCGCGTTTTTCGTCGATCCCGTGTCCGTCGACGAGATGGAACCCGTCGCCCGGCACACGGGCATGCCCGAGTTGGAGCGCAGGAGCCTGGTGCACGCCCTCAACATCAAGGCCGTCGGGCGCAAAGTGGCCCTTCAGCTCCGAAAGGATCTCTCCCAGCTCCGCATGGTGGTCGCCCACCTGGGCGGCGGCATTTCGGTGTGCGCGCTGAAGGACGGATTCATCATCGACGTCAACAATGCCGTCGAAGAAGGGCCGTTTTCGCCGGAGCGGTCCGGAACCCTGCCTGTCCACGCCCTGACCGAGATGTGTTTTTCGGGAAGGTTCACGCACGCGGAAATGCGGAAGAAAATCGTGGGCTGCGGAGGTCTTGCGGCGCATCTCGGAACCAGCGACGCCGTGGAGATCGAGAAGCGTATCGCCGACGGGGACCACCGGGCCGAACGCGTCTATCGCGCCATGGCCTATCAGATCGCCAAGGAAATCGGCGCCATGGCCACGGTTCTGAAATGCATGCTGGACGGCGTGGTTCTGACCGGCGGTCTCGCCCGGAGCCCCATGCTGACCGGCTGGATTCAGGAGCGGGTCGGCATCCTGGGATCCTTTTTCGTCCTGCCCGGAGAGTTCGAAATGGAGGCGCTCGCGCTGGGCGCGCTTCGCGTGCTCCGCAACGAGGAACAGGTCAAATCATACGAAGCCCAATGAACCGGGGGCCCTTCCGCATCCTGGTGGTCAACCCGGGCTCGACGTCCACCAAGATCGCGCTTTTCGAGGACGAGGTCCAGAGGGACTCCTCTTCACTGGCACATCCGGCCGATGCGCTCGGCCGCTTCACCCGGATCGCGGACCAGCTCCCGTTCCGGCTCGAAGCCGTCGAAACGTTCATGGCTGGACGGAACATCCGGCCCGCGACTCTGGACGCGGTCGTCGGCCGGGGCGGTCTGCTCAGGCCGCTGGAAGGCGGCACCTACGCGGTGGATGACCGGATGGTGGAGGGTCTCCGCTCCGCGGCGGAGGGAGAGCATGCGTCCAATCTCGGCGGCCTGATCGCCCGCGCGATCGCGGACCGGGCGGGCGTCCCCGCGTTCATCGTGGACCCGGTGGTGGTGGACGAACTGGATGAAGTGGCCCGCCTGACCGGACTGCCCGAGTTCCGCAGGCGCTCCATTTTCCACGCGCTCAACCAGAAGGCCGTCGCCCGAGAAGCCGGCCGGCGCTTGAACCGGCCCGTGGAATCTCTCCGCCTGGTCGTGGCGCATCTCGGCGGAGGCATTTCCGTCGGCGCGCACCGGGAGGGCCGGGTGGTGGACGTCAACAACGCCCTGGACGGCGACGGGCCATTTTCGCCCGAAAGGTCCGGCGGCCTTCCCTCCGGCCAGTTGGCGGACTGGTGCTTTTCAGGCAAAACGAACCTCGCCACGGTGCGGAAAAGGCTGACCGGTCACGGCGGCATGGTGGCGCACCTGGGGACGAACGATCTGGTGGAAGTCGAGCGGCGTATCGCGGAGGGAGACCGGACAGCTGCCCTGGTCCGGGACGCCATGGCATATCAGACGGCCAAGCAGATCGGAGCCATGGCCGCTGTCCTGGAAGGACGCGTGGACGCCCTGGTGCTCACGGGAGGACTGGCCGCCTCGACCGCATTCACGGAAGCGATACTGGCGCGGGTCCGTTGGATCGCGCCCGTTTTCATACTGCCCGGGGAAAAGGAGATGGAGTCGCTGGCTCTGGGCGGGCTTCGCATTCTCAGGGGGGAAGAGAAGCCCGGAGCGTATGCGGCTTCCGGACAATAACAGGGAAAGGCGCTCGCATGGAACCCATCCGTAAACTCGTCATGCTGGAAGAGGCCGTCAAAGGCGGTCCCCGGATGACGATGGCGGTCGCCTCCGGGGACGGGGATCCGGCGACGGTCCGCGCCGTCGTGCGGGGCGCTCTGGACGGCCTCATCAAGGTGATCCTGGTCGGAGTCCGGGAGAAACTGGAGAAAATCACGCGGGACCTCGACCCCGCGTTCACGAAAAGCGTGAAGATCGTGAACACCGAGGACGAGATCCTGACCGCGCGTACCGCGGTACAGCTGGTCCGGGACGGCAAAGCCGACCTGGTGATGAAGGGGCTGATCCCCACCGATGTGTTCATGAAGGCGGTTCTGGACAAGGAGATCGGACTGCTCCCGAAGGGCGGACTGCTCAGCCACGTCGCCGTGATGGAAATGGCGTCCTATCCCAAGCTCCTGCTGGTCACGGACGCGGCCATTCTCCCGAATCCGACCATGGACGAAAAAGTCAAGATACTGGAGTACGCCATCGAAGTGGCGCATTCGCTGGGCATCGAGAATCCGAAGGCGGCGCTCGTTTCTGCGGCGGAGAAGATCAATTTCAAGCTTCAGTCCTCCATCGACGCCGCGGTGATCAAGGCCATGGCCGAGCGCAAGCAGATCCGCGGCGCAGTGGTCGACGGCCCCCTGGCCCTGGACGTGGCCCTGTCCGAGGAGAACTGCCGTATCAAGGGCCTCGACAGCCCCATCAACGGGGAGGCGGACATTCTCCTGTTTCCCAACATCGAAACCGCCAACACCTTCTATAAATCCGTCACCATTCTGGCGCACGGCAAGAGCGCTTCCATTCTCGTCGGGACGCTATCGCCCGTGGTGCTTTCGTCCAGGGCCGACGACGACGACACCAAATTCTATTCCATCGTCATGGCGGCGCGTATGGCCTCGCACCGACAGCAGAAGGCCGGCTCCTCCGGAAACGGCTCCTGAGCCGCGGCCGGGAACAGGCCTTCGACCGGGACATCGGCATGCCGCGTAAGTGCGTACAGATTTACACCGGGGACGGAAAGGGAAAGACCACCGCCGCGATGGGGCTGGCGCTGCGCGCCCTGGGCCGGGGATGGAAAGTCCTGCTGATCCAGTTCCTCAAGCCGCCGGGAGGATCCGGAGAAGCCGGCGTCTGTCTCCGATTGCCGGGATTCGAATCCATGCAGTTCGGCGGCCGGGCTTTCGTCCGGTCCGATCCTCCGGATCCGGCGGACCGGGAACGCGCCGCGCAGGGGCTGAATGCGGCGGTACAGCGCATGGGGGAGGGGTGGGACATGGTCATCCTGGACGAAATCCTGCAGGCCGTATCGCTCGGGCTGATCGGGGAAGAGCAAGTGCTCGATCTCATCCGGAACCGGTGCGATTCGATCGAACTGATCCTGACCGGCCGGGGAGCAACCGCGGCGCTCATCGCCGCGGCGGATCTGGTCACCGAAATGGTCGAAGTCAAGCATCCATACGGGAAAGGAATGCCGGCGCGGCCCGGCATCGAATACTGATGGCGTTTTTGAGCTCTTGGGAAGCATCCCGGTTCCGTCTGATGGCCGTTCTGGACCGGGAATGGTTCGACGGACGGACGCCCGAATCGCTGGCCGCGGCCCTGATTGAAGGCGGCGCAACCGTGATTCAGTACAGAGACAAGGTGTCCGGCATACGCGAGATGATCGACATTGCGGACATCCTCCGGAAAGCGACCGAGGACGCGGGCGTACCGCTGATCGTGAATGACCGGCTCGACGTCGCGCTGGCATGCGGCGCGGACGGCATTCACATCGGATGGACGGACATGCCCGCGGACCGGATCCGCAGAATCGCGCCGCGGTTGTGCCTCGGTTTTTCAGTGTCCTCGGTCGAGGATTTCGACGCGGGTCCGGACGCCGATTATTACGGGGTCGGCGCCTGCTTCCCGACCGGCACCAAAACCGTGGCGCATGTCCCCGGCACCGGTCTGCTGGCTGAACTGCGGGCGCGCACGACCCGTCCGCTGGTGGCCATCGGCGGAATCCATTCCGGCAACGCGGGCGAGGCGATCCGGTCCGGCGCCGACGGAATCGCAGCGGTCTCCGCTTTTCTGGGGGGGAAGGACATCCAGGGAGCGGTGCGTGCCGTGAAGGCCGCCATCGACAGGGGCGTCCGATGAGGCGCATCACAGTCCGGGACCGCGCGATGATCGACCGGGCGCGGAAAAAGGGCCCGGCGACGACCCTTGTGGCCGGGGCGGCCGGAGCGGAGGTCCTGAAAGCCGTGGCGGATGCGGCGGACTTCGGTCTGATCCGGCCGGTCCTGATCGGCCCGGCTCGCGCGATTCGAATCCTGGCCCGGCGTTCGAGAATCGATCTGTCTGAATTCCGGATCCTGGACCGGCCGGATGATCCGGCCATCGCGGAAACCGCTGCTGAAATGGCCTCCCGGAGCGAGGCGGACCTCATCATGAAAGGCAATATTTCCACACCTGTCCTTCTCCAGGCGGTTCTGGATCCCCGTTTCGGACTCCGGACAGGCGGTCTTCTCAGTCACATCGCCTGGATGGAGGTTCCGGCCGCGGCCAAACCTTTCGCGATCACGGACAGCGGCATGGTCATCCGTCCGACTCTCGAGCAGAAGGTTCTCATTCTCAGGAATGCGATCGCTTTCGCTTCCGCGATGGGGATACGCAGGCCACGCATCGCTCTGCTTGCGGCCAATGAGAAAGTCAGTCCGCATATGCCCGAGACCGCGGAAGCGGTGGAACTGGTCCGCATGGCTGCGGCGGGTGTTTTTGGAAAAGCCATTGTCGAAGGGCCCCTGGCCCTGGATATGGCTTTTTCAGCGGAGGCCAGCCGCATCAAAGGGTTCCGAAGCCGCGTCGCCGGCAAGCCGGATATCGTCCTGGTTCCGGATATCGCCAGCGGCAATATATTCGCAAAAGGACTGGTTTATCTTGCCCATGCCCGCATCAGCGGGCTGGTCGTCGGCGCCCGGCTTCCCATTGTTCTCATCTCCAGGGCCGAACACGCGTCAACCTGGATACACTCCCTCGCCCTCGCCGGAATTGTCAGCCAAAAAAAATAGGACTCAGGCGGATTTCATGATTGTACACACCGACTGCACGCATTATCTGGGAGACCGTCCCTGCCGGCCGCATAAAGAGGAAGGCGTCCATTGTGACGGATGCCGCAGATACGAGGCCGTGAAAGGCCGGATTCTCATCATCAAGCTCGGTGCCATCGGCGACGTGATCCGGACAACGCCCTTGATACGGGTTCTGAGAAAGACCCTGCCGTCCCGGCACATTCACTGGCTGACGCATACGCCGGAAATACTGCCTCCTGAAGTGGACCGCGCATTCCGGTTTACGGCCGAGCATATCGAGATTCTGCGATCCACGAAATACGAACTCCTGATCAATCTGGACAAGGATGCTGAAGCCTGCTGCCTGGCGGAGGAGATACACGCGGAAAGGAAGAGGGGCTTCGGCTGGAACGGTTCCTCCTGCAGTCCCCTGGACAGGGCTTCCAGGCGGAAATGGCTCACGGGACTTTTCGACGATGAAAACAGGAAGAACACGAAGAGTTATCCCGAGGAAATATTCGAAATTTCCGGGTATAAATTCAACAGAGAGGAATATCTGCTTCCCGAACCGGATCCGGGAAAATGGCGTATTCCAAAAGGGAAAGGAGTTGTGGGGCTCAATACAGGCTGCGGGGGAAGGTGGACCACACGCCTGTGGCCTGAAGCATACTGGGTGAGCCTGGCACGGGAATTGAAAAAAAGCGGATACTCACCCATTCTTCTTGGCGGTTTACAGGAAGATACAAAAAATAAAAAAATCGCGCAACTGTCGAAGGCACGTTATTTAGGGCACTTTGATCTCAAAACATTTACTTCCTTGATGAATGAATGCGATCTGGTGGTGACCAGTGTCACCATGGGGCTTCACATTGCCATCGGTCTGGGGAAAAAAGTCGTACTTTTCAACAATATTTTCAATTCCAATGAATTCGAATTGTACGGCCGGGGCGAAATTCTGGAACCCGGACTGGACTGTCAGAATTGTTTCCGCGGCCAATGCGAAACCGCCTGCATGAACCGGATCAAACCGGATCGGGTACTTGAATCCATCCGCAATCTGCTCCCTTGAAGCGGTCTTCCGTTAAATCCATAATTCCTCTATTCCGCCCCGCGGACGGCGTTCTCGTCGTACTGATCGGCATCGTTGTTTTTGCGGGATTCAGGCCCGAACGATCCGGATTGAAGGGCAACCGGATCCGTGTATCCGTGGATGGAAGCCTGAGAATGACGCACCCTCTTGAAATGGACACGGTTCTAACCGTGAAAGGAATCATCGGAGATACAGAAGTCGGAGTGTCAAACGGAGGGACGCACATTGTCCGGTCGCCCTGCCCGGGTAAGAACTGCATGCATCAGGGTGAAATCAGGAACGCCGGCCGCATGCTCATCTGCATTCCGAATCGGGTCACTGTGACCGTGGAAGGCGGGGGGGAGGACGGTCAAAAGGTGGACGGGCTGACGCCTTGATACGCAGTCGATCCGGCATGGAATACAAGACTTTGAAACCGTCCCGGTCGCGGAGAATCGCGGAACTGGCGCTCTGGACCGGTATTGCCTCCGTGCTGTTCACCGTGGAGGAAGCGGTCGGTCTACCCCTGCCTTTTTTCAGGCTGGGCCTGGCCAATGTCATACCGCTTGCGCTGCTGATCCGCAACGGCGCAGGCGCCGCCCTCTCGGTGGCCGTGCTGCGCGTGCTGGTTGCCGGATTTCTCACCGGCTCCCTGCTTCAACCTTCCTTCGTCTTCTCCGCAACGGGCGGCGTGCTCTCCATGCTGGCCGTGGCCGGAGTCTACAGGCTGGCGCCGCGGCTTTTCGGACTGGCCGGATTGAGCATTTTCGGCGCTTTCGTCAAAAACGCGGCACAGATCGCAGTCGCCTCCCTGCTCTACGTGGCCGACCTGGACGTCTGGTCGGTTCTACCCCTGTTCTTCTGCGTGTCCGTTGGAGCCGGAACCCTGGTGGCCTTCATCACCCGGGGTTTTCTGGTCCGGATCCGGATGGCCGGGTCATCCGGCTGAGCATGCGGCCGAGTTCCCCGGCGTCGGCCTGTGTGTTCCGGCAGGGGCCTTCCGGCCTGATATTGGGGATGCCGATGACGGAAATCCGCGGATGCAGGTCGTGTATCCCCGACAGCAGATCCCGCTCGCATGCCACGCCGATCACAGTCGAGGGCCGCGTTTCCCGCACGGCCGCCCTGGCCGCTCCCCCCCCGGAAACGACAACCGCGGACACCCCGGCGGAACGGCATTTTTCCTTCATCTGAGCCATCTGAGGTCCGGACAGGCAGCGTGGAAGGAGGACGAGGATGCGGTCCGCGGTCACGGGAGCGGAGGCTCTTTCCTCCCAGGCGTTGTGCACCCGGATGTAGGAGTGCGCGAGACGGTCGGCGTCGCCGCCGATCAGCCGTGAAAAGAAACGGATGGAAGGACGGAAAAACAGGCGCGGAAGATGCCTGGGGAAAAGCCGCCAGAGACGGGAACCCGGTTTGAGCGAAAGAGTCGCGACCAGACCGGCGAAAAGCAGCGCGCCGGTTCCCCACACCGCGGCCAGTGCGCAGGCGAAAAACGTGACCCACGCCGCTCCCCAGGCGCGGAGCCGCGGCGACAGAAAATAAAAGCCGGCCATGCATGCAAGGCCGGCTGCGATGAGCAGAAACAGGGCGGACGTCAGGAACAGTCTCTTGGACGAACGTGTGTCCGGCGCATTCGCGTCCGGAGATCCCGTCCATTCGGACCAGGCGTCGCCCAGTCTGCGGTCCCTCCGGTCGCCGGCGCTGTCCATGGCTCCGGTCAGCCGCAGTGCGAATATCCGCAGCTGACACAGATGGTGCACCCGCCTTCGGCCCGCAGGGAGCCGCCGCATTCCGGACACTCGGGGCCGGTTTGCTCCGCCAGCTTGATGTTCAGCGGTTTCTCGGCGGCCGGTTCCGGTTTGATGATTTTCTCTTCCGGTTTTTTTCTGCCGAATTCATGCATCAGGATCTGACCGATGCCGTCCGGAACCGATTTGATCAGCATGCCCTCGTTCCAGACGGGCCGTGATCCCGTGATGCCGGTCAGGGTCTGCGCCAGTTCCTCGACAGCCACGCCTTTCTGAAGGGCGATGGAGATGAGGCGGCCGATGGCCTCGGAGAGGGCCGCGGTGTCACCGCCGCTCTTGCCGATATTCGCGAACACCTCGATGGGGGAATCGGATCCGTCGTTATTGATCGTGATATAGAGGGATCCCTGTCCGGTATTCAGCTTGGTGGTAAATCCTCGGAGCACGCGGGGCCGCGGCTTCGGGCCGGTTTCAGCCGCGGTTTCGGCCTCAGCCTCGGCTGCTTTGGCCTTCCCGGATGTGCCCTTGTTCAAAACCTGTTTTTCCCGGCTGCCGTCCCGGTAAATCGTGACGCCTTTGCATCCCAGGTCATGGGCGATCCGGTACACTTTGCTCACATCCTCGACCGTCGCGGAATTGGCGAAATTCACGGTCTTGGATACGGCGTTGTCTGTGCAGCTCTGAAAGGCCGCCTGCATGCGGATGTGCCATTCCGGGGACACTTCATGCGCCGTCACGAAAATCCGCTTCAGGCGGTCCGGGATCTCGTCCAATCCGTCCAGCGATCCCTTGTCCGCCACGGTCCGCGCAAGCGCCTCGGTGTACAGGTTCTCGCGGCGCAGCCGTTCAAGAAACGAGGGGACCACTTCCGGCAGCTTGTTGTCGTCCATGACGTGCCGGGTGAAAGAAAGAGCGAACAGTGGTTCGACGCCGCTCGAACAGCCCGCGATGATGCTGATGGTTCCGGTCGGGGCGATGGTCGTCCTCGTGGCATTGCGGATCGGCGGCTCCCCGCGCTCCGCATACACGCTTTTCGGAAAAGCCGGAAACGCGCCGCGCCGGGCCGCGAGTTCGCGGGACTGGGTCCGGGATTCCTCGGCGATGAATTTCATGATCTGGACGGCCAGATCGATGGCCTC
>CAZNXX010000095.1:0-11886 GCA_964577095.1 uncultured bacterium
TCTTCCATCCGGACCTGCTGGAAAACTTCTTCAGCTCGATCGGCGTCTTTCCGCCAGGCACACTGGTGGAGCTGGATTCGGGCGAAGTCGGCCTGGTCATTCAGTCGAGCATGCTCGACAAACGCCGGCCGCAGGTCGAGATCATCTACGACAGCACCGGCACGCGCTACCCCGAACCCCGCATCGTCAACCTGATCGAGAAGGACAAGCGCGGGCAGTACAAGCGCTCCATTGTCCGTTCCATTCCCCCCGTGGGGCAGTTTGACATTCCGGAAAAGTACAAACCCGAGAAATGACGCTTTCCTCCAAAACCGCGGCCGTGGTCGCCATCTTCGGGGCCGGCTGGGCCTGCCTGGCGGCCGTCGGCCTGTGGCTCGGCCTTCCGGCATGGGCGGTGCTGCTCTCGGCCCTTCCGGCCGCCGGGGCCGCGGGCTGGACGGTTTCACGCATGGTCCGGCGTCCGCTGGAACGCCTGCTCCAGGCGGCCGAGATCGCGGCCAACGGGGACTGGAGCGTCCCGATCGAAGTCCGGGGGGAGGACGAGACCGGCCGCCTGGCGAAATGCCTGCTCACCCTCACGGAAGAGCTGAGGCGCAAGAGCGATTCCACGGACGCGCTCGGCGCGGAAACGACCCACCGCCGCGAGACGGAACGCGAACTCCGAGAACGCGAGGAGTACTACCGGCGGCTGTTCGAATATTCGAATGACGCGGTGTTCATCACGGACTTCGACGGACGCATCCTCGAAATCAACAACAAGGCCTGCGCCATGTTCGGAACCACGCGGGAGGAGCTCCTCCGGATTCCGTTCATGGACCTCCAGCTTGCCGAGGAGACAGGCCGCTCGAAAGCCGCCTACAAGACCGGCACGCAGACCGGCTCGATCCGCTACGAAACCCGTTTCAAGGCCGGCGAGGGTGGACCGATCGACGTCGAGGTCAGCGCGAGCATCGTCGAAATGAAAAAGGGCATTCTGCAGAACATCGTCAGCAACATCACCGAACGCAAGGTGGCCGAGCGGAACCTCCGCGAATCGGAGGAAAAATTCCGCACCTTCATGGAGACGGCCAGCGACCTGATGTTCATCACCGACGCCGAGGGCCGCTTCAGCTGGATGAACCAGGCCATGCTCTACACGCTGGGGTACGCCCGGGAGGAGCTGATCGGCGTCCCCTTCGCGGAGGTGCTGGACAAGGACCACCTGGAATCGGCGCGCATGAGACGGCGCCAGTTCGTCGAGTGGGGGGAGAACATCCACCAGCTCGTCTGGGAGACCAAGACCCGCAAGAAGATACACGGCGAAATGAAGACGACCGCCATTTACGACAACGACGGCAGATTCCGCGGCCTCCGGGGCGTCTTCCGGGACGTGACCGAGCGGAAAAAGGTCGAGGAATCCCAGCGCCTGGCGGAACTGGGGAAGCTGGCCTCCGACATGGCCCACGAGGTCAATAACCAGATCGCCGTCATTTCCACGCGGGCGGCTGTCGCGAAGATGCGGAAAAACGCGCCCGCGGAGGTCGAAAAGGACCTGTCCGTGATCGTCTCTCAGTGCGAGCAGGTCAAGGACATCGTCAAGCGGCTGCTGATGTTCTCGAAACCGAGCCGCGGCGATTTCAAGCCGCAGAACCCGGCCGACGCCCTCCATCTCGTCGTCCAGCTTCTGGAGGACCAGTTCCGCAAGCACAACGTGATCCTCGAAACGCGGATCGAGACCGGACTCCCCCCCGTCCGCATGGACGAGAAACAGATGCAGGAAGTGTACATGAACCTCCTGCGGAACGCGTTCGAGGCCATGCCGGACGGAGGCACGATCACCGTAACCGCGGCTCCGGACGGTGACACCGTCCGCATCGACTTCGATGACCAGGGGACCGGGATTTCCGAGGCCGACATGGCCCGGATGTTCGACCCCTTCTTCACGACGAAGGAGAACGGCACCGGACTCGGTCTGTCGGTCTGCTATGGCATCGTCCAGGCGCACAAAGGGGACCTCAAGTACAGGAGCCGCGCCGGCAAGGGCACCACGGCGACGCTGATTCTTCCGGCCGCGGACTGAGCGCCGGTCCGTTCAACCGTGCGGCCGGAAGCCGGTTGATTCCGGCTCCAATTTTCCGAACGATCGGAGATTCGGCTTCCGGCCGCTCCGACAAGCCTGATCCCCCCGGTCCCGCGACGCGGGCCTTCAAATAGAAAAACCAGATGGCTTTGTCCAGCGCAGCTGGGGGAATGCGAGCGATCAGATCCATCCCGGGGACAACGCATGGCCCAATCCGTTCCGGATCATCAGGATCTCGAAGTCATCGTCCAGCACAGCGCCGACGGCCTGCTGGTGGTCGACGAGGACGGCGTCATCCGATTCCTCAATCCTTCCGCGGCCGCCTTTCTAGGCAAACCGGCCGGTGAACTCATCGGCCGTCCGTTCGACCATCCCCACCGCCCGGGCCCGCCCGTCGAGATCCGCATTGTCCGCGGCAGCGGCAAGCCCGGCGTCGGGGAACTCCATGCCGTCGACATCCCCTGGCAGGGAAAGGCCGCACGCCTGGTGTCCATCGGGGACATCTCCGAGCGCGCCCTCTTCGACCGCCTGCAGGACGATTTCATCAGCAATGTCTCGCACGAGCTCCGCACGCCGCTCACGGCCATTCGCGAGGCCGTGTCGCTAATGCGCGACGGCATTCTGGGATCCGTCACCGAAGAGCAGGTCAAATTCCTCACCATGTGCATCCGAAACGCGGACCATCTCCGCAGGATTGTCGACACGATTCTCGACATCTCCAAGATCGAGGCGGGCCGGATCCGCATGGCGAAGAAGAACAGCGACTTCGCTGAAATCGTCCAGGCCGTGGTCGAGGTCTTTCAGCCGGTCGCGGCCCGCAAGGGACTTTCACTCGCCCTCAGTCCCGGGGCGGATTCCCTGCAGGTGTTCGCCGACCGGGACCGTATCACGCAGGTGCTGAACAACCTGATCGGCAACGCGATCAAATTCACGTCCTCCGGCGAAATCGCCGTGTCGGTCGAGGCATCCGACGGCCGTGCGGTCTGCTCGGTGTCCGACCCGGGCCGGGGTATCGCCGAAGAGGACCTGCCGAAGGTGTTCGGAAAATTCCAGCAGTTCGGCGCGCCCGCCGATCCGGCCAACAAAGGCACCGGTCTGGGGCTGGCCATCTCGCGGGAGATCGTGCGGCTGCACGCCGGGGACATGTCCGTCCGGAGCGTTCTCGGGCAGGGCAGCACCTTTTCGTTCACCCTCCCGGTGTACCGCCCCGACCTGGAGGTGCATGACCATATCGGCGCCCGGATGGCCGATTCGAAGGATCCGTTCCTTCTTTTCTGCGTCCACGTGAACGATTCAGCGCCCGTCATCAAGGCCGCGGGACCGGAGTGGCTCGACAAGGTCACGCACCGGATCCGCCGTACCCTCGAGCCGGGTTTCCGCTCCGTCTCGGCCCTGCGGCTCGAGCCCGACCGGGTTTTTCTGACCCTGGAGGCCCCTCAGGCCGGCGGCATGCCGGTGCGACGCCGCCTGCTCCGCGGCGTCAAGGAGACCTTCTTCAACATGGGCGTCGACGATGAGACGGATTTCTCCTACGGCATCGCGATGTACCCGCGCGACGGCGAATCGCCGGAAGCCCTGGCCGCGGCCTGCGCGGGCGGCCTGGTCCGCGAGCAGGCGGAACGGCTCGATCAGACGATCCTCATCGTGGACGACGAGAAGGCCCTCACCGAGGCCACGCAGATGCTGCTCGAGATGTTCGGGTACCGGCACATCCAGGTCGCGAACAGCGGCATGGACGCTTTCGAGGTTCTGAAACGCACGATTCCCGGCCTCATCATCCTGGACATGAAAATGCCCGGCATGAGCGGACATGAGGTGATCGGCCGGCTCAAGGAATCGCACGAAACGAAGGACATCCCCATCCTGATCATGTCGGGCTTTGAAGTGGAGATCGGCCGGTTCCTGGAGTACATCAACCGCAAGGCCATCCTGACGATCAACAAGCCGGCGGAGCCGGAAATCCTTCGCAAGATGGTGTACTATTTAATCTAGGAGGAAACGCCATGCCCAAGATACTGATCGCGGACGATGATCCGGACATTCTCGCCACGCTCGAGATACGGATGAAGGCCAACGGCATCCAGGTCGTGACCGCCTCGGACTGCAACCAGGCGATCAAACTCGCCTACGCCGAGCAGCCCGACCTGATTCTCATGGACATCAAGATGCCGTCGATCGGCGGAATCGCGACGCTGGACAACATGAAGATGTACGCGAGGACCAAGAACATCCCCGTGATATTCATCACGGCGTTTCCGGGTCAGGAGGTGCGGGAGAAGGCCCTGGAGCTCGGCGCGACAGACTTCATCGCCAAGCCCTTCGATTCGGAGGAACTGATCGCGAAGGTGAAGAAGATACTGAAAATGGACATGGACGGCTGAGCGGTTCTTCCCGGCCCCGGACATCGGCTTCACGCCGGCCGTCGGCCCGTTCCGTCCGTCTTCAGGCCAGGCCGGGAGACAGCCGTTCGATGAATCGTTCCCGCTGGTTCAGAAAATCGCGGGTCACCCGGTATTGCTCCGTTTCCTCGTAGGCGAGGAGGCTCGCAGGGACCGTGTCGAAGCAGTAAATCACCGCGCCCGGGCAGGACAGCAGGATGGGCGAATGGGTGGCGGCCACGAACTGCGCATCGCCCCGGGCCGCGGCCCGGATCAGGAGCCGGAGCAGGCGGACCTGGTTCTTGGGCGACAGCGCGGTCTCCGGCTCGTCCAGAAGGTACAATCCGCGCCGGCTGGTCCGCGACTCGAAAAACGACAGCAGTGACTGGCCGTGCGACTGTTCCAGAAGCGATTTCCCCCCGAAATATTCCAGCATCCCCGGATCCGCGTGCGCCCACTCATCCAGGATCTCCGCGAAATGCTGAAACAGCTGGGACGAGAAAAAGGATCCCGGCACCGTTCCCTCCGTCCATTCCGGCCGCACCGCGCGGTGCAGATCGTTTTCGTACCGGTTCGTCCGGAAGCGCGTGCGTTCGCCGTTCTCCCAGATATGGACGCCGCAGGCCCGGGCCATGGCCTTGAGCAGGGTTGATTTTCCCGAACCGTTCTCTCCGGTGAAAAACGTGACTGCAGCCGGAAATTCCACGGATTTCAGCTGACGGAACGCATCCAGATTGAAGGGATACCAATCGGAAGTGGGGAATTTTTCCTGGTCGATCACAATCCTGCGAATATGCATGCGTCCGCTCCTCTTAAACCATTGAAAGTTATTGCTATAAATGTAAATGTCAAGAGTAAATTCATGTATCTTAAAAATATTCCTATTATAGCGAATATTTCGCCAGAACATTCATCTATTTGGGAAATTTATTGATTTTCGCGAATTTTTATCTTATATTTATCACTTAAAATCACGGAAATTTCATTTTTATTGATAAGGGGAATCCCATGTCCAGTTTCGTCAACGATGTGATGGCCGAAGTCAAGGCCAAGAACCCGGCGGAGCCGGAATTTCACCAGGCTGTTCAGGAAGTCGCCGAATCCGTCGATCTGGTTTACGAACGTCACCCCGAATACCGCGCCGCCAAAATTTTCGAGCGCATCATCGAACCGGAACGCCTCATCATGTTCCGCGTCGCGTGGACGGACGACCGGGGCGAGGTCCGGATCAATCGCGGGTTCCGCATCCAGATGAACAGCGCCATCGGCCCGTACAAGGGCGGCATCCGCTTCCATCCGTCCGTGACGCTGGGCATCCTGAAATTCCTCGCCTTCGAGCAGGTCTTCAAGAACAGCCTCACGTCCCTGCCCATGGGCGGCGCCAAGGGCGGATCGGATTTCGACCCGAAAGGCAAGAGCGACCGGGAGGTCATGCGGTTCTGCCAGAACTTCATGAACGAGCTGTACCGCCACATCGGACCGGACACGGACGTGCCTGCCGGAGACATCGGCGTGGGCGGCCGGGAAATCGGGTTCCTCTACGGGCAGTATAAAAAGCTCGTGAATGAATTCACCGGCGTGCTCACCGGAAAGAGCCTCAGCTGGGGCGGCTCCCTGATCCGGCCCGAAGCCACCGGGTACGGCGCCGTCTACATGGCGTCCGAGATGCTCGCGACCCGCTCCGAAACGCTGACGGGCAAGGCCTGCCTGGTCTCCGGTTCAGGCAACGTGGCCCAGTTCACAGTCGAGAAGCTGCTCCAGTTCGGGGCCAAACCCGTGACCCTGTCCGACTCCAACGGGTACATCTACGACGAGGCGGGAATCGACGCGGAAAAGCTGAAGTTCGTCAAGGACCTGAAGAACGTCCGCCGCGGCCGCATCAAGGAATACGCGGACAAGTACAAGAGCGCGGTGTTCACGGCCATCGATCCCAAGCAGGATTTCAATCCGCTGTGGAATCACAAGGCCCACTGCGCGTTCCCGAGCGCCACGCAGAACGAGATCAACCGGAAGGACGCCGAGAACCTGGTGAAAAACGGCGTTTTCGTGGTCAGCGAAGGCGCGAACATGCCCACGGTCGCGGAGGGCGTGGAAGTGTTCCTGGACAGGAAGATCCTGTACGCGCCGGGCAAGGCGGCCAATGCAGGCGGCGTGGCCGTTTCGGGCCTTGAGATGTCTCAGAACAGCATGCGCCTGCCCTGGCCCCGCGAGGAAGTGGACAGCCGCCTGCAGCAGATCATGAAGAGCATCCACAAGACCTGCGTGGAAACGGCCGAGCGGTTCGGCACGCCGGGCAATTACGTCAACGGCGCGAACATCGGCGGGTTCCTCAAGGTCGCGAACGCCATGCTCGACCAGGGGATCGTGTAACCCTTCCCCTGTCCGTGAAATCGAAACCTCCCGGAGGCTCCAAGCCTCCGGGAGGTTTTTTTTGGGGGGGGCGACGCGACGCCCCTGAACCGCCGAAAAGACCATCCTCTCCCAGCCGATACAATATTTAACAAAAAATACTTTGATTTCCTGAAAATCTTTGGATACGTTTTAGCATTCCTGTTCCCACAAAGCCTGAAACCCGGAGAAACGACCATGAACTGCCGCCCGGGATGCGGGGCCTGCTGTATCGGCCTCTCCATCTCATCTCCCATACCCGGCATGCCGGCCGGAAAACCGGCCGGGGTCCGCTGTATCCAGCTGACATGGGACAACCTCTGCCGGCTGTTCGGCTCTCCGGACCGGCCGCCGGTATGCGTCCGCCTGCGGCCGATGACCGAGATGTGCGGTGCAACCATGGAAGAGGCGCTGGCCTATCTGGAAAAGCTGGAGGCGGAAACCCGGCCCGGGTCCATTGCCTCCGAAGAACCGGAAAACCGACCATCCTGAACGCAAGTCCGCCCCGGCCCGCAGCTGTAACCTCTCTCCTGCGCCGGCCGTATATAATGAAGCCCATCCCCCGTCTGTCCCGAACAAGGAGAATCCTGAAATGAAACGCCTGCTCCGGATCCTTTTCCTGATGGCGCTCGGCTTTCCGGCCGCGCCGACGGTCTTTTCGCGGGACCTGAACCTGATTGAAAACCCGGGCTTCGAAAAGACCACCATTCCATTGATAACGGATTTCGAATCAAGCCGCCTTGAAGTGTCCGGCAAGGCCTCTCACGCGGGGAAAAAGTCCCTTCTTTTCTCTCCCCTGAAAGAGGGCGCGGGCGTGGCCATTGACGTGTCCGCGACTGCCAAACCGGGATTTGCGTACGCGTTCAGCGCATGGTTCCGCAACGCGGAACTGGGATGGGGCCAGGTGGACGTGTTTTTAAGTGTTCGCAGGTCCGGAAAGGACGAACTCATACCCGTCGGACGCGTGGACTGCAATGAGAAAGACTGGAAGGCGTTCTCCGGTCTCGTCACTGTTCCTCCGGACGCGGATCCTTCGACCGTCCGTATCGTGATGAAGACCGCCTGGGGCATGAACGCCTTTTTCGTTGATGACGTCGAGCTCAGGCCCTCCCTCCAGATTCAGCCGGAAGCGGCGGACCCTGCCGCGTCACCGGCCCTGACCCTCAGGCTCGGCCCTCCGGACCCGGACCGGATCACGCTCCGCGGGCGCATCGAGATTTTAGGGGACGCCGCCGACCCAGTGTTATCCGTTGACCATCCCCTGGATATCCCGCTGAAAACCGCATTGCCAACCGGATTCTATCGAACAGCCGCCTCATTGACGGACCTGGACGGCAGGCGGTTCGAGACGGAACAGCCGTTCTGCAGCGGAGAACCGGCCGGCCTCATGGACGACCTGAACCTGAAATCAAAGGCCCTGGTTCAGGACGCGGACAAGGCCGCGTACCGCGGGTGGATCCGGTACCTGCAATATCGGGTTTCCTGGTACCGGAAAACGGAAGGGGACGGTTCCGAACGGGCGCTTCTCGCGGCCCACCGCCTCGCGGTCTGGATCCGGACAATCCGGGACAACCCCTCCGCGATCGACACGCTCTCCGGCGCGGTCGAATGGGCGTACGCCTCCCGCGCCGACGATTCGGGCCAGCCTTTCAAGATCGCGATACCGGCCGGCTACGATAAAAACCGGACGTATCCCCTGGTCGTGGTCATGCACGGGTACGGCGGGAACCACATGGAATACTCCACCGGCGTGACGAGCAATCCCGATTTCTTCGAACTGCACGTGCTCGGCCGGGGCCGAGGCGGCGGATACACCGACCTGTCCGAGGCGGACGTGCTAGACGCGGTCGATTACGTACGGCGGCACTGGGCCGTCGACGGCGACCGCGTCCACCTCACCGGCGCCAGCATGGGCGGGGGCGGCACCTTCAAGCTGGCGACCCGGTATCCGGACCGATGGGCCTCCGGCCGGCCCGTGTGCGGATACGGAACCGACCTGCCGGTCCGCAACGCCCTTTCCGTGCCCCTGTATTCCACGCACAGCGTGGACGATCCCACCGTTCCCGTGCTCGGCTCCCGCGCGCCCCTGCGGACGCTCGCGGAAGCCGGCGGCCGCGTCGTGATCGACGAGACCGACGGCCTTCAGCACGCGGCGTGGAATTACGCGGAGGGAAACGCACGGGCCGCGGATTGGTCGAAAACCCAGACGCGGCCCGCGTTCCGCGACGTCCGGCACATCGACTTCACGGCATTGGACCGCAAGTCCTGCGGCGCCTTCTGGCTCCATGTCGCGGAGTGGGGCGACGAGTCCGGGCCGGCCCGTTTCAACGCGGCCGCGGGCACGGACAACCGGCTGTACCTCCGGACGGAAAACATCCGGACGCTCCGCCTCAGCATCGAGGATTCACCGTTCGACCGGTCGAAGGATCTGGCCGTGTCGGTCAACGGGGCCGTGTTCGTCACGGCTGACGCGCCCCTGCCGGACTCCCTGTTCATCGAGCGCGGAACAGGCGTCTGGTCGGTCTCGCCCGTCTGGGCGCGGCGTCCCGCGTTCGCGCTCCGCACCGGGGGAGGCGTTCACAATCTCTATGCCGGAGAACCGCTCCTGATCGTGTACGGTACGGCCGGAACCGATGAGGCCCGAAAGGCCATGGCGCTCTCGGCGGAAGCCGCGTCGAAGAGTCCGCATCCGCTATGGGTCGCGGAAGGCGGCGACGTCAAGGACGGCGTGCCCAGTCATCACAACCTGTACGCCCGCCTCAGAACCATGCCCGACACCGCGGTCACGGAATCGGACCTCGCGGCCTGCCATCTGGTGCTCATCGGCAGACAGGACCAGAACCGGCTGGTGGCGAGAATGGCGGACCGCCTCCCCGTCCGTTTCGACGGCTGGATCACCTGCTCGGACGGGAAACGGATACCGGCCGCCAAAGCCGTCATGGGCCTGTATCACAGCAATCCGCTCGCGCCGCACCGGCTCATCTACTGGGTGTCCGCGGAAAGGCCCGAGGATTACCGCCCCAATCATTTCCTGCTGAGGCTGCAGGACCAATCCTATTCCGGGCCGGACCTTCTGGTCGTTCAGGATGACCCGCCCAGAATCGTCCAGACCCGCAGTTTCACGAGCCGCTGGGAATGGAATACGGATCGGGAGAAAGCCTCCCTCCTTTCCCAAACGGATTGCCTGTACGGTAACATGGTCAGGGCTGTGTCTGAAGCTGAACGCGGAGCCGTGGGCGCGGATTTCTCCCTGGCCGCCATGACAGCGCCGCCTCTCTTCGAATTGTTCACGCCCGGCGTCACCCGCTGGTCCGACATCGCCGTGCTGGACCAGAACACGCCGATCGCGGTGTTCAGCATGAAGGGATCCGAACTGCTCGACCATGACGCAGGTTTCAAGGGTCAGGGATCGGGGATGCGGTTCCTGCCGGAGCCGAAAGTGGGGGAAGTCGTTCCCGGACGGACGTACCGGGTGGCGATGGAGGCATCTTTCGACATCATGCAGAGGCTCATCAATCTCAGGAACCGCGTGCCCGCGGATTTCGAGCTGACGGACGTGAAGGTCCGGCAGGCGGTTCAGCGGTACTTGTTTGAATCTGACAACGCTCGCTGACCCTGCGGCTTGTCTTCAACAAGAAGACATATAATCGCTTGGTCCCGCAAAGCGGGACGGCGGGGAGCTTCAATCCGCTCCGTGACCGTGAAGCAGGCAGCCTCCCGCAGGCTGTTCAAGCCTGCGGGAGGCTTTTCCCCGCTTCGGCTATTGTCCATCATCAATGTCTTCATCATTTTCCCCTGGCATTTGACCGAAAAATTTAGTACGCTAAGATGCGGTAATACAATCATCTGACACCGAATCCGGCCGGCGAGGCGCCGCGTTCATGCCCCAGAGCTTCAATAAATCCCTTCCCCATGCCGACCCCCTGTGGGTCGAGCACGGCTACGGAACCCGTTTTCAGGGGTTCCAGAACCTCATGCGGATGCGCATCCGCGACATTCTGCTGGTTTCCAGCCTCTACGACCTCTTCGTTTTCGAGGAGGACGGCCGGCTCTACGAACTGCTCCGCAGCAAGTACCAGGGCCTCAATCTCAGCCATTCCCCGGAGCTCACCCGCGTGAGCAACGGCAAGGAAGCCGTCTCCCTGCTCCAGGAGGAGAAGCGGTTCGACCTCGTGCTCACCACCCTGCACATCGAGGACATGCGGCCCGCGGTTTTCGCGAAAACCCTGCGCGAGGCCGGCATCCGCGTGCCTGTGGTGCTCATCGCCTTCGACAACCGCGAGCTGTCCGACCTGCTCCTCTACCGGGAGGCCGACGCTTTTGACGACATCTTCATCTGGCAGGGCGATTTTCAGCTCCTCATCGCCATCATCAAGAGCCTCGAGGACCGGTTGAACGTGGACCACGACACCCATCTCGTGGGCGTCCAGTCCATTCTGATCATCGAGAACGATGTCCGTTATTATTCCACGCTCCTGCCGATGATCTACATCGAGATCATGAACCAGTCGCGCCGGCTCATATCCGAGGGCATCAACCTCTCGCACCGCCAGCTGCGCCAGCGCGCGCGGCCCAAGATCCTGTTCTGCAAGAATTACGAGGACGCCTGGACCGTTTTTTCAAAATACAAGGACACCATTCTCGGCGTCATCTCCGACATCGATTTCCCCCGCGGCGGCAAACCCGATCCGGAAGCCGGCATCGAGTTCACCCGGGCCCTCAAGGCCGAAAACCCGGATATTCCGGTGCTCCTCCATTCAAGCCTGCCCAATTCGGAGCGGAAGGCGAACTCGGTCGGCGCCTCCTTCCTGCGGAAGAGTACCCCGACCCTGATCGAGGGACTGCGCCGATTTCTCATCGAACAGCTCAGTTTCGGCGATTTCGTGTTCCGCTCTCCGGACGGACGCGAAGTCGGTCGCGCGCAGGACCTGCTCTCGCTGGAACAGACCCTGCAGACCGTTCCCGAGAGCAGCATCGTGTACCATTCCGAGCGGAATCATTTCTCCCACTGGCTCAAGGCCCGCACCGAATTCTGGCTCGCGCACAAGCTCCGGCCCCGCA
>CAZNXX010000096.1:0-6420 GCA_964577095.1 uncultured bacterium
TTCATCTGCAACGCGGACGAAGGCGACCCGGGCGCCTTCATGGACCGGGCCGTGATCGAGGGCGACCCGTACCGGCTCCTGGAGGGCCTGGCGATCGCGTCGTACGCCATCGGCGCCTCCAAGGCCTACGTCTACATCCGCGCCGAATATCCCCTGGCGATCCGTCGGTTGGAGCACGCCATCGCCGAGGCGAAGCGGTTCGGACTGCTCGGCGGCAACGTGCTGGACAGCGGGTTCAAGCTCGAGGTGCTCATCAAAAAGGGCGCCGGCGCCTTCGTGTGCGGCGAGGAGACGGCCCTCATCCACTCCATCGAGGGCAAGCGCGGCATGCCCCGTCCCCGTCCGCCGTTCCCCACGACCAGCGGCCTGTTCGGCAAGCCCACGGTGATCAACAATGTCGAAACCCTCGCGAACGTGCCGGACGTGATCACGCTCGGCGCCGAGGCGTTCGCGTCCGTGGGCACGGAGACCAGCAAGGGGACCAAGGTCTTCGCCCTCTCCGGCAAGATCGCGCGCACCGGGCTCGTCGAGGTCGCCATGGGGGTCACGCTCCGGCGCATCGTCGAGGACATCGGCGGCGGAATCCCGAACGGCAAGAGGTTCAAGGCCGTGCAGATCGGAGGGCCCTCGGGCGGCTGCATTTCGGAGCAGAACCTGGACATCGCCATTGACTATGAATCGCTGATCCGGGTCGGCGCCATGATGGGCTCGGGCGGCCTCGTGGTCATGGACGAGGACACCTGCATGGTCGATCTCGCCAAGTTCTTCATGGATTTCATCCAGAGGGAGAGCTGCGGCAAGTGCATCCCCTGCCGCGAGGGCACACGCCGGATGCTGGAGATTCTCCAGCGGATCACCCGGAGCCGGCGGAACGAGACGGAAAACGACGCGCTCGAACGGTTTCAGGGCGTCATGTACCTGAACCGGCTCGCCGGCGTCATCCGCGACACGAGCCTCTGCGGCCTCGGCCGGTCGGCGCCGAACCCCGTGCTGTCGACCCTGCGCTGGTTCAAGGACGAGTACGAGGCCCACATCTACGAGCGCCGCTGTCCGGCGGGCGCGTGCACGGAGCTGCTGCAGTACACGATCGAGAAGGACAAATGCACGGGATGCACGCTGTGCGCGAAGAACTGCCCGGCCGAGGCCATCCTGGGCAATCCCAAGACGCCCCACTACATCATCCCGGACAAGTGCGTGGGATGCGGCAATTGCGTGACCGTCTGCCGGTTCGGCGCGGTTTCGGCGCAATGACAAAATCAGAACTCGGAGCCAACGCGTGATACAGATCGAAGTCAACAACCGTCCGATTCAGGCCAACGAAGGCGAAACCCTCCTGACGGCCCTCAAGCGCGAGGGCATCAAGGTGCCCACACTCTGCCACCTGGAGGGGCTCTTCCCCAGCGGCGCCTGCCGCATGTGCGTCGTCGAGATCGAGGGCGTCCCGGGGCTGGTCCCCTCCTGCGCGTACCCCGTCCGCGAGGGCATGAAAATCAGGACACATTCGCCCAAGGCGGTCCGCTCGCGCAAGACCATCATCGAGCTGCTGCTCGCGAACCATCCGGATGACTGCCTCTACTGCGTGCGGAACGGCGAATGCGACCTGCAGGATCTGGCCCAGGAGCTGGGCGTGCGCCAGCGCCGGTTTCAGGGCGCCAAGTCCACGCACAAGATGGACATCTCGAGCCCGGCCATCGAACGCGATCCCGACAAGTGCATCCTCTGCGGCAAGTGCGTCCGGGTCTGCGAGGAGGTGCAGGGCGTGTCGGCCATCGACTTCATCGGCCGGGGCAGCCGGACGGTTGTGGGGCCCGCCTTCGACGAGGGCATGAACGTCTCGAGCTGCATCAACTGCGGCCAGTGCGTCGTCGTCTGCCCGACCGGGGCCCTGCGGGAGCAGAGCGGCCTGAAGCGCGTCATCAGCGCCATTCAGAACCCGAAAAAACTCGTGGTGGTCCAGCACGCGCCGGCCGTGTCGGTCACGCTCGGCGAGGAATTCGGCCTCAAGCCCGGCGCGGACGTGATGGGCATCATGGCCGCCGCCTTCCGCAGGCTCGGATTCGACCGCGTCTTCGACACCTCGTTCTCGGCCGACGTGACCATCATGGAAGAGGCCGCGGAATTCATCCGGCGCGTCCGGACCGGCGGCCGCCTGCCCATGTTCACGAGCTGTTCGCCCGGATGGATCAAATTCGTGGAGCAGTTCTATCCGGAGTTCCGGGAGAACCTCTCCACCTGCAAGAGCCCCCAGCAGATGATGGGCGCGCTGATCAAGAGCGCCTTCGCCGAACGCGAAGGCGTGTCGCCGGAGGACATCTTCAGCGTGTCCGTCATGCCCTGCACCGCCAAGAAATTCGAGTGCGAACGCCCCGAGATGACCGGCGGCGATGTCCCCGACGTCGACGCCGTGCTGACCACACGCGAGCTGTCGCGCGTGATCCGCATGCGGGGCCTCGACCTGAAGGCGCTGGAGCCAGAGCCTAACGACTCGCCCTTCGGCGAACGCAGCAGCGCGGGCAAGCTCTTCGGCGTGTCGGGCGGCGTGATGGAAGCCGCCATCCGGACGGCGCATTTCATGCTGACCGGAAAGGAACTCGACCGCCCCAAGATACAGGAGCTCCGCGGACTGGACGGCATCAAGCAGGTCCACCTCGAGGTCGGCGGCATCCGCATGGGCTTCGCCGTGGTCTCCGGCCTGGGCAACGCGCGCAAGCTTCTCGATGAGATCAAGGCCGGACGCAGCGACCTGCATTTCATCGAGGTCATGACCTGCCCCGGCGGATGCATCGCGGGCGGCGGCCAGCCGCTGAGCGCCAACCTGGCGGCCGTCCGGGCCCGGATGAAGGCCCTGTACGAGATCGACGAGACATCCCGCATCCGGACTTCGCACGGGAACCCCTCCATCGTCCGGCTGTACAAGGAATTCCTGGGCGAGCCGCTCGGCGAGAAGAGCCACGGCCTGCTGCACACGCACTACCACGAGCGGGACGTCCTGCAATGACCCGCCGCCGGCCGCGCATTCAAACCCGGCCGGCCCGGGGAAAGGGTGAACGGATTTGCCGTTGAGAAAAACGGAACCGCTTGTCAGCACGATCTACGACCGATGCCGGGTCTGCTACACCTGCGTGCGGGAGTGCCCCGCCAAGGCGATCCGGATCGCCGGGGGGCAGGCCCAGGTCATCCCCGACAGCTGCATCGGGTGCGGCAACTGTGTGCGCGTCTGCAGCCAGAACGCCAAGCGGGTCCGGAACAACATTCCCGAAATCGAACGCCTGCTCGAATCGGACGACCTCGTCGCGGCCATTGTCGCGCCCAGCTTCGCGGCGGAGTTCCCGGACATGGCGCATACCCGGCTCGTCGGCATGATCCGGGCGCTCGGTTTCTCCTTCGTCCATGAGGTCGGGTTCGGGGCCGACCTGGTGGCGCGCCGCATGCGCGGACTGCTGGACGCGCCCGGCGGGGAGCGGTACATTTCCACCGCCTGTCCGGCCGTGTTCGGCTATGTCAAGCGGTACCACCCCGAGCTCCTGGACGACCTGGCGCCCGTGGTCTCCCCCATGATCGCCACGGCCCGGGTGCTGCACGAGATGCACGGGCCGGATCTCCGCATCATCTTCATCGGCCCCTGCATCTCCAAGAAAATCGAGGCCGAGAGCGAAGAGGTCGACGGCGAGGTGGACGAAGTGCTGACCTTTTCGGAGCTTCGGGGCATGTTCGAGGGCCACGGCATCACTCCGGGCGATGTCACGCCGCGAGACTTCAACCCGCCGCACGCGGGCAGGGGATCCCTCTTTCCGGTCGGCCGCGGGCTCCTCGAGGCCGCCGGCATCGAGGAAGACCTGGTCGACGGCAAGGTCGTCTCGGCCAATGGAAAGGCCATCTTCATCGACGCGGTGATGGAATTCTCCACCGGGGACGTGGAAGCCCGTTTTCTCGACGTGCTCTGCTGCGACGGGTGCATCATGGGGCCCGGCATGACGACCGAGGCGCCTCCGTTCCGGCGCCGCAGCCTGATCAGCCGATACGCCCGCGACATCATCGGCCGCCGCGACAAAGCCGCCTGGCTGGACGCCATGGACCGGTTCGCGGACGTCAACCTGAGCCGCCGCTTCATCCCGTTCGACCAGCGCGTGCCCCCGCCGCCCGAGGAGAAGGTCCGGGAAGTGCTCGCGACGATCGGGAAATTCCGCAGAGAGGACGAGCTGAACTGCGGCGCCTGCGGGTACGACACCTGCCGCGAACACGCCGCCGCCATCATCCGCGGCCACGCCGAGGAGGAGATGTGCCTGCCCTACTCCATCGAGCAGCTGCACAGCACCATCCGGGAGCTGAACGTCTCGAACCGGCGGCTGGACGAAACCCGCGAGGCGC
Organism: uncultured bacterium; assembly: GCA_964577095.1. Classification (GTDB taxonomy): domain Bacteria; phylum Zhuqueibacterota; class QNDG01; order QNDG01; family DTFT01; genus JAFGAX01. The sequence continues at coordinate 4,369 of CAZNXX010000096.1, forward strand.
TCATCCAGTCCGAAAAGATGGCGAGCATGGGCCAGCTGGCCGCGGGCATCGCGCACGAGGTCAACAACCCGCTCGGCGTAGTGCTGATGTACGCGCATCTGCTGAAAGACGCGGCCGACCGGCCCTCGCAGATGACCGACGACCTGAAGATGATCGTGGACCACGCGGACCGGGCCAAGAAAATCGTTTCCGGCCTGCTCCATTTCGCGCGCCAGAACAAAGTCTTCCTCAAGCCGGTCGACGTCCGGGTTCTCGTTGAAGAATGCCTGAAACCCCTGCGCCTGTCAGGGAACGTGCGGACGGAGATCTCGCACCAGGGAGAGGATCCCGTCGCCGATCTGGACCGGGACCAGATTCTCCAGGTGCTGAACAACCTGGTCCACAACGCGGTCGCGGCCATGCCCGCCGGAGGCGTGCTGACCGTGCGGACGGAGCGGTCGGGCGAGCGCGTCCGGTTCCGGGTGTCCGACACCGGCGTGGGCATCCCCAGGGAGAACCTGAAGAAAATCTTCGAGCCGTTCTTCACGACGCGGCAGATCGGCCGCGGCACGGGACTCGGTCTGGCGATCGCGTACGGCATCGTGAAAATGCACCGGGGCGACATCCGGGTGGAGTCCAACGCCGATCCGTCCCAGGGGCCGACGGGATCGAGTTTCACGATCGACCTGCCGGCCCGGGCTCCTGAGGCCGAATCCGTGGACCGCACCGTCGCGGCCCTTCCGGACGAAGGGACCCAGGCCGCATGATCCTCCCGGCCGGACCCGGCCGCTCAAAAACCGAAAAACGAAGGGAACCGCATGAGTGAAAACCAGACCATTCTCGTGGTGGACGACGATCCGGACTTTCTGTTTCAGATGGAAACCATGCTGAAGCGGGCCGGGTACCGGGTGGTCACCGCGGGCGGCCAGCGGGAAGCCGAGGAGAAACTCCGCGCATTGAGACCCGATCTCGCCGTTGTGGACCTCATGATGGAGCACACGGACGGCGGATTCGCGCTTTCGTACCACATCAAGAAAAAGGACCCCTCGATTCCGGTCATCCTCGTAACCGCCGTAACGGCCGAAACAGGAATGGAATTCGACGCGGCCACGGACGAGGAACGGTCGTGGGTCAAGGCGGACGCCCTGCTCTCGAAACCGGTGCGCTTCGAACAGCTGGAGCGCGAAATGAACCGCCTGCTCGGCGGGACGTGACCGTGGAACGGCTGCGAACGCTGGTCGTCGACGATGAACTCGGCATGCGCGAGGGCATCCGCCGCGCGCTGGACCGGTTCGAGTTCCGGATCCCCGACGTGGACGAGACGTACGGTTTCGATGTGGACACCGCGCAAAACGGCGCCGAGGCAGGGGAAAAGATCCGGTCCGCGGCGCCCGACGTGCTCCTGCTCGACTACAAGCTTCCGGACACGACGGGGCTGGAGATCCTGGAACGGTTCCGGCCGGAACTGTCCGAATCGGTCACGCTGATGATCACCGCCTACGCGTCGCTCGAGACCGCGGTGAGCGCGATCAAGGGCGGCGCCTTCGACTTTCTCGCCAAACCCTTCACTCCGGACGAACTCCGGAAAACGCTGACCAAGGCCGCGCAGAACCTCCTGCTCGCGCGGCAGGTGAAGAAGCTCGCCGCGGAGCAGCGCAAGGTGCGGTTCCAGTTCATCTCCGTGCTCGGGCACGAGCTGAAGGCGCCGCTGAACGCGGTGGAAGGCTATCTCCACATGATCCGCGACCGGACCCTGGGCGACTCGCTGTCCGACTACGACGAGCCCCTGAACCGCAGCCTCCTCCGCCTCACGGGCATGCGAAAGATCATCCACGACCTGCTCGACCTGACCCGCATCGAGTCGGGCGCGAAGCGCCGCGAGACCGCCGAACAGGACCTGTCGTCCGTCCTGAAAACCGCCGTCGAAACCGTCCAGCCCCAGGCCGGAGAAAAGGGCGTCTCGATCGCCATGGACGCGCCTCCGGAATTCCGGTTCCGCTGCGACGCGGGCGAGATCGAGATGATCCTCAACAACCTGATCACCAACGCGGTGAAATACAACCGCGACGGCGG
>CAZNXX010000096.1:6520-10443 GCA_964577095.1 uncultured bacterium
GCATCAAGAACGAGAAAACCCGGAGCATCCTGGGCTCGGGCCTCGGCCTGGCCATTGTGAAGAAACTCGCGCTGATGTACGGCGGGGATGTCTTCGTTGAGAGCGAACCGGACCGGGGCAGCGCCTTCACCGTCGTGCTGCGCCCGATTCCGGCGGAGTGAACCGTCGCAGATGACCCGCGATTGAGCCCTCCCACGGTTGAAATCTCCCACGGCTGAAGCCTCCCACGGTTGAAACCGTGGGCTACGGGGCCCCACGGCTAAAAGCCGTGGGCTCGGAGAACACGATACCATGCGCATCCGTATCCATCTCCTGGTCCTCTTCCTGTTCGCGTCTGCGACCCTGTCCGGCCAGACGAATCCCGAATCGCCCCCCGACTCCGTCCGTTACCGCATGCCGGAAGTCTTTGTCACCGCGAACCGCCGCGAGACGGACGCCATGGAGACGAACCGGCCCCTGTCCGCCGTCCCCGCGGACCGCCTGTGGTCGGACGGCGTCGCGACCGCTTCGGACGCGGCCGCGGTTCTGCCGGGCGCCGCATCGCCCTCCGTCGGCCCCTGGACGGGCCGATGGTCGATACGCGGCCTTTCCGGCTCGCGCGTGCTCCTGCTCGTGGACGGACTCCGGCTCGACATTCTGCGCGGGTACGGCGAGCACCCCTTTCTTGTGGACGCGGACCAGATCGTCCGGATCGAGGTGATCCGGGGTCCGGCGTCGGTCCTGTACGGATCGGACGCGGTGGCGGGCGTGGTGAACCTGATAACGGGGACCGTCCCGTCAGCCGGTCCGCGGCCCTCAGGGGTGTCGGGCCGGTCCGGCGTCCAGTACCTGTCCGCGAACAACCAGTGGAACGGGACGGCTTCCGTGCGCGCGGACAGCCGCAGGGCTTCGTTCTCCGTGAACGCGGCCCGCCGCACAGCCGAGGATCTCCGGACACCCATGGGCCGGCTGGCCAATACGGCCTTCCGCGGCAACGCGTTTCAGGCCGAGGCGGTTCTGAAACCGGGCCGGGACGCGCGCCTGACGTTCCGCGGCCAGACGGACCGGATGGACAAAGTCGGCGTGCCGGCCGACCGCTACGCTGAAAAGGCCCGCTTCAACGCCTACGACCGCGACCGCCTCACTGCGGAATTTGAAATCCGCCGGCCGAACGGCGCCTGGAAAGGGCTTCGCGTCCAGGCCTACGGTCAGAAGGAATACCGGAGCTTTGAGGCGTTCATTTCCGGAAAACCGAAGGGCTCCGCTTTCGTCGAACAGACCCAGAACGCGGAGCGGCGCCTGAGGGCCGCGGGCTTCAGCGGCCAGTCCGACTGGGTGCTGGGCCCGCATTACGTGATCGCCGGAGGGGAGGCGTTCACGCACCGGGTCGTCTCCGAACGGGTCGCGGATCTCCTGCTCCGCAGCGCCTCCGGAGCTGTGCTCAAGGACCCGCCTCCGGACCGGACGCCTCCCCTGCCCCGCCTCACGCAGTCCGGAGCCGGCGTTTTCGTGAATGCCGAACTAGCGGCCTCCCGCTTTCTCTCTCTTCAGGCCGGCGGCCGGGCCGACCGCTTCCTGAGCCGGGCCGATGGAACGGCCGGCACATTCGTCGAATCGGACTGCAGGGAATCGGAGTTGAACTGGTCCGGAAATGCCGGTGTTCTCCTCCGCCCCGCCGGACCGTTCCGCGTGTTCGCCAATGCCGGCCGTGCGTTCCGCTCACCCGATCCGCAGGAGCGGTATTTCCGCGGATCGGGCCAGGCCGGATTCGTGATCGGCGATCCGGCACTCCGGTCGGAGACGAGCCTGAATCTGGACGCTGGCGTGAAATGGAAGTCGGAGGCCGTCGAGGGGGAATTTTCCCTTTTCCGGAACCGCATCGACCGGCTCATTGTTCTGCGGACGCTCACTGCGGCCAGGGACACATTCGCTTACGCCAATGTGGGCCGCGGCCTCCTCACAGGCGGGGAATTCAGCGCGTCCTGGGCCGCGTCCGGTCATGCCCGCTTCGGCCTGATCGTATCCGCGGTGGAAGGCCGCGACGAAACGGAAGACACGCCCCTTCCCGGGGTTCCGCCTCTCAGGGGCATGCTTTCCGTGCGTCTGAACGGCGCACCGTTCGAATGGACCGCGGGCGCGGATCTCCGGCTATCCGCCGACCGGAAGGACGCGGCCGAGAATGAGCTGAAAACCGGGGGCGCCGGTTTGCTGGACCTGTATTTCGGATCCGTTTTCCGGGGCGGGTTCACTGCGGGCATCCCGCTTCGCGTATCTCTCAGCGCGCGGAATGTTCTGGACCGAAGCGTGCGCGACCCGCTGTCGGGCGTGACGTGGTGGGACGGGCCGGGGAGGGATGTCGTGATCGGGGTGAGGACGGAGTGGTGATGAAAACAGTTCCGAGTTCCGGGTTCCGGGTTCCGAGTTGTATGTCCGAAATGGCCCCGCGTTGCGGGACTGAGCCATTCTATTTTAAAATTATTGAAAGCCCGCTTCTTTTCGCGGGCCTTTCGGACATACTTTCGGCATTGTCCTTTTAGAAACTCAACCGCGGGCGGGATGTCATGAATCCTCGTTCCCGATCTGGAACCCGGAACCCGAAACCCGGAACCCTGTTTTTCAAACCAGTCGCAGACACGAGTCGTCTTGAATGAAACCATCTTCTCAACCCGGAACGCGGAACCCGGAACGCAGAACCCTTAAAATCACCCGAATCGGCGTCCTCCTCGGCCTGACCCTGGCCTTCCAGGCCATGGGCCTGCCCCAGCCGGTCACCGGGACCTTTGTCAACTGCGTCCTGTTCCTGTCCGCCGCCCTGTTCGGACCCTGGACCGCGGCTGTAGTCGGATGTCTGACGCCTTTTCCGGCCCTCCTGCTGGGCCAGCTTCCGCCCCCGCTTTGGCCTTTCCTGCCGGTCATCGCTGCCGGAAATATTCTCCTGGTCCTGGTCTTTCACGCTTTCCGGAGATTGCCGCTCTATCCGCGGAAACCGGTCAGCCGGCTGACCGGCGCATTCGCGGTTTTACCGGCCGCTGGAGTGAAATTCGCCTGGCTGGCGGCCGCGGTCGCGTGGTGGATGCCGCTCCTGCTGGGACGGGCAATTCCGGCCCAGGCAGCCGCGGCCCTCGCGTTGCCCCAGCTGTTCACAGCAATCGCGGGCGGAGCGGCCGCGGTTCTCATCCTCCCGACCCTGCGGCAGGTTCTGCATATGCGCTGAACGCGGTTCCGCTCGCCTCAAACCCGCCGAACGCACCGGTATAACCCGGTTTCGGCGCCTAAACACCGATTTTCCCAAACTTTCCTTGCATATCGGCCTCCCAGACCTTATATTTTATCACTTTTCTCCGAAACAGAATGGGCTCATGCAGAACGAATACAACCGCAAATCGAGAGTCATGGTCGTCATGCCGGCGTACAACGCCGAACGGACCGTGGAAAGGACTTTCCGCGACATCCCTCCCGGGAGCGTGGACAGCGTGCTTCTCGTGGACGACGCGAGCCGCGACAGCACCGTGGCCACGGCCGAACGGCTCGGCATACGGGTGATCCGGCACGAAAAGAACAAGGGATACGGCGGCAACCAGAAAACCTGCTATGACGCCGCGCTCGCGGACGGGGCCGACATCGTGGTCATGGTGCACCCCGACTACCAGTACGATCCGCGGGTCATTCCCTTCGCCGTCGGATTCATCGAAACCGGCATCTGCGACATCGTGATCGGATCGCGCGTCCGCACCCGCCGCGAGACGCTGGAAGGCGGAATGCCGGTGTACAAGTACATTTCGAACCGCATCCTCACCATTTTCGAGAATGTGGTGCTCGGCCAGAACCTCGGCGATTTCCATTCGGGGTTCCGGGTGTATCACCGCCGCGTGCTGGAGGCGGTTCCCTATCGGGGCAATTCCGACGATTTCATATTCGACACCGAACTGCTGGCCCAGGCCGTG
>CAZNXX010000096.1:10543-11802 GCA_964577095.1 uncultured bacterium
TCGGGGCAATTCCGACGATTTCATATTCGACACCGAACTGCTGGCCCAGGCCGTGGTCCTGGGGTTCCGCATCGGCGACATCCCCATTCCCACGCGTTACGCGGACGATGCTTCCTCCATCAATTTCCGCCGCTCCCTGAAATACGGCATCCAGACCGTCGGCGTCATGGGAAAATACCTGCTGCGCAGGCTCGGCCTGTACCAAGCCGCGATTTTCCGGGCAAAGCCGCAGGTACCGGACCGGGTCTGACGCCGCGGCCGCCGGCCGCGGTTCCCTTCATCCCAGGACAATGACATGTGCCGACTTCTGCTCGTCACTTCCGCCCGGCCTTTTGACCCGGCGCCGTATCTCCGGTCCTTCGCTGAAGTCTCGCGGAACAGCCGGGAATACCAGGGCCACGGATGGGGCTGTGCCTCGTGGGACGGATCGGGCTGGTCCCTGTACCGGAACATCAGGCCGGTCTGGGAGGACGATTTTTCGAGATTCGCGCCGACGACGCGCCTGCTCGGCCACGCGCGCTCGGCCTTCCGCGACGAGGGCATCGCGGTGGAGAACAACATGCCATTCTCGGACGGCCGCACCGTGTTCGCCTTCAACGGCGAACTGCACGGCGTTCGGCTCCGCGCCGAGGGCCGCATCGGGGCGGAGAAAATATACAACCTGATCCGGGGGTTCGACCATGGCGACCGGATCGAGGCCCTGCGCCGCGCGGCGTGCGTCATCGAGAAACGCTCCCGCTATGTCCGGGCCATGAACGTGATCCTGGCCGATGGAGAGCGCGCCTGGGCCTCGTCCCTGTTCTCCGAGAACCCGGATTATTTCACCCTGCGTCGGAAAACATCGGACGGGGTCAGCCTGCTCTGTTCCGAGCCGTTTCCGGGCGAACCGGGGTGGGAACCCGTGGACAACCGTTTCATAGGGGAAGTCTGAATGTGGATCGTGAAGATCGGCGGCGGCGACGGCATCAACGCCGAGGGGATTATCCGGGATCTGTCTGTACGGAAGGAGCCGGTGATTCTTCTGCACGGCGCGAACGCCGCCCGTGACCGCCTGGCCGCCTCCCTGGGAATCGAGAAGGAAACCGTCACGTCGGTGTCGGGCTATTCGAGCGTCTTCTCGGATGAGCGCGTCATCGACCTGCAGATGATGGCCTACGCGGGCCTGCGGAACAAACGCATCGTCGAGACAGCCCAACGCTGCGGACTCAACGCCGTGGGCCTTTCCGGACTGGACGGCCGCGCCGTGCAGGGAAAGCGGA
>CAZNXX010000097.1:0-11753 GCA_964577095.1 uncultured bacterium
AGCGGCACCGGCATGCCGGCAAGGGAGGCCAGAAACATGACGAGGATTTCGCCCGCGTTGCACGACAGCAGAAAGTGGATGAACTTCTTGATGTTGTCGTATATCCCCCGGCCTTCCTCCACCGCGGACACGATGGAAGCGAAATTGTCGTCCGTGACGATCATGTCCGACACTTCCTTGGTCACGTCCGTGCCGGTGATGCCCATGGCGACGCCGATATCCGCCTCTTTCACCGCGGGCGCGTCGTTCACCCCGTCTCCGGTCATGGCCGTCACTTCGCCGTGCGCGCGCCAGGCGCGTACGATACGGAGCTTGTGTTCCGGGGACACGCGCGCATAGACCGAGACGGAACGGACCTGATCGCGGAACGTCTCATCGTCCAGCCGGTCGAGTTCCTCCCCTGTCAGCGCCCTGGAATCCTCGCCGTAGAATCCGAGCTTGGTCGCAATGGCGACAGCCGTGCTCCTGTGGTCGCCGGTGATCATGACCGTGCGGATGCCGGCCTTCCGGCACGCCGCGATCGCCTTTTTCGCCTCCTCGCGCGGCGGATCGATCATGGCGGCGAGCCCCAGGAACGTCAGGTCGCGCTCGACGGCGTCGGCGGTGTGCGGCCCGGAGGCGCTTCCGATTTCCCGACGCGCGAAGGCCAGGACGCGCATGGCCTCGTTTCCGAAACGGTCATTCGCGGCGCGGATGGCCTCCCGGTCGGTGTCGTTCATGTCGCGCACGGACTCACCGACCAGGATTCGGGCGCACACCGGGAAAAGGGCGTCCGGCGCGCCCTTGACGAATGCCGTGACTCCGGTGCCTTCGTGCCGCAGAACGGTCATGCGTTTGCGGTCCGAGTCGAAGGGAATTTCATCCGCGAACGGAAAATCCGCGTCGGTTTCCTCTTTGTGCATCCCGGCTTTCGCGGCCGCGGTGAGCAGCGCCCCCTCGGTCGGATCGCCGGCGATCGTCATCTGGCTGTCCCCGCGGACCAGCCTGGCTCCGTTGCAGAGCACGCCGCACAGCAGGGTCTGCTGGAGCGCGGGATGCATTCCCAGGTCCGTCACCGTCCCGGCGTCGAGCTGGATCTCCCCCTCGGGTTCATACCCGATGCCCGTCACGCGGTAGGTCTTGCCGTCCGCGTACATAAACTGGACGGTCATCTCGTTTTTCGTGAGCGTGCCTGTTTTGTCCGAACAGATCACCGTGGCGCATCCCAGGGTTTCCACGGACGGCAGTTTGCGGATCAGGGCGTTGCGTTTGACCATGCGCTGGACACCGAGCGCGAGCGCGATCGTGACCACAGCGGGAAGGCCCTCGGGGATGGCGGCCACGGCGAGACTGACCGACGTGAGGAAGATGTCAACCAGACGGCCTCCCCTGAGCCATTCCATCAGGAACACCAGGCTGACAAGACCGAAACAGAGGAACACCAGCCATTTTCCGAACTGATCCAGTTTTTTCTGCAGGGGTGTGATTTCCTGCGGAATCGTCTGGATCATGTCCGCGATGCGGCCGAGCTCCGTGGACATTCCCGTGGAGATGATGATTGCCCTCGCCTTGCCTGCCACGACCGAAGTCCCCATGAAGGCCATGTTGATCCGGTCGCCCAGCGGCAGATCGTCTTTCGGAATGGCTTCGGACTTCTTCTCGACGGCTTCGGATTCGCCCGTCAGGCTGGCTTCCTGAACCGCGAAATTGGCGCTGTGCCACGAGATCCGACAGTCCGCGGGCACGTGATCCCCGGCCTCGATCTCGATCAGGTCTCCCGGCACCAGGTCCGCGGAAGGGATCATCATGCGCCGGTCGCCCCGGATGACCTTCGAGGAGGGATTGGACATCCGCTTGAGCGCGGCCAGCGATTTCTCCGCCCGGTAGGTCTGAATGAATCCCATAACCGCGTTCAGGAGGACAATGACCAGAATGGCCACGGTGTCCACCCATTCGCGCAGAAAACCGGAGACCAGAGCCGCGCCGATCAGCACCCAGATCATGAAATCCCTGAACTGGTCAAGGAAAAGGAATATGGGGTGCTTGCCTTTTTTCTCGCGAAGCTGGTTCGGGCCGTATTCGGACAGTTTGTCCCTGGCATCCTGGCCGGTCAATCCCCTTTGCGCATCCGTATTCAGGGTTTTTGCAAGCTCATCGATGCCGATCCGCCACCATCGTGTCACGTGAGATTCCTTTCTCTTACAATTCGACCCGGAGTCGGGCGCGTCCAATGCCCGAGGTTCAATGTCATCCGACGTTTCTACGACGGATACAAAAAAACACGCGCGGCAATGACAGGTGCCGTTTCAAGCTGGATATCGCGAACCTTCAGCAGGCCCTGGTCCGGAAAAATGGCGGAAAAACCCGATGCCGACAGGACGCCCAATATTTGCATGCGATTTCCGCGGTATGTATCCGCAGGTTCGACCGGAGAACCGGGTTTCAAGTCGTGTATGAGCCGCCCCGTACACTTCCGGCCTCTCTTTCGGCCGATCGTATTCTCGGGAAACGCCGATTCGTCTCTTCTGGGTGTCTGCCGGGTCAATGGGTGATCCGTTCCGGCCTGGATGTATTCAGCGATTAATTTATGAAAATCGAATCATGAAAACAAATGAAACCGGACAAACAAATCCCTTGATTTGATTGAAAAGGCTCGCCAAATTGCGGTGTCCGGGAGGCATCAGGGGGGATCGCGATTTGTCCCGGATTTAAGCTTCTGACCCCCGATGAACGGTCCCAGGCAATGGTTTGAAGTCCAATCCCGGAGGTCGCATGCGTTGGAACGCATTCTGCATGACCGCCCTATTGTCAGGAGCGCCTATGCTGACTGCAGGACAATCACCCGCGCAATTCAATTGGATGCCGGTTCCGGCCGAAGCCCGGATGCGCTCGGGCCGTTTCAGCCTCGACTCCTCTTTCGCAGTTTCAATCGAAGGCGCTGCCACGGACCGCCTGTCCAGAGCCTGTGTGCGCCTGATGCGCCGCATATCCGACAGGACCGGGCTCTTTTTCGAACGCGAGTCCGCGACCGGAGCCCTTCCCCTGATCGCTCCGGGCATGACGCTATCGGCCAGCCGCGAGGGCCGTGTCGCGCTCGGTGAGGATGAGGGCTACTCCCTGGAGATCTCCGTGGACGGAATACGCCTTTCCGCGGTCACGGATATCGGGTGTCTCCGTGGAATGGAAACGGTGTTCCAACTGCTGAACGCGGACGCGAACGGCTACGGCTTCCCCTGCCTGACTCTCCGGGACAGGCCGCGTTTCCCCTGGCGGGGCCTGCTGATCGACGCGTCCCGTCATTTCATGCCGGCGGAGGTGATTTACCGGAATCTGGACGGCATGGCCGCGGTCAAGCTCAATGTCCTCCACTGGCATCTTTCCGACGATCAGGGATTCCGCGTCGAATCCAGGACCTTTCCGAAACTGCATGGCCTCGGCTCGGACGGTCTTTTTTACCCGCAGGAGGAAATCCGAAGGATCGTCGCGTACGCCGCGGACCGGGGCATACGGGTCGTGCCTGAATTCGACATGCCCGGGCACGTGACGAGCTGGCTGGCCGGATACCCGGAGCTCACGCACCGCCCCGGCCCTTTCCGTATCGAGCGAAGGTGGGGCGTCTGGTCCTCGGCCATGGATCCGACACGCAAATCCACCTACCGGTTCCTGGAGCGGTTCATCGGGGAAATGGCAGGGCTGTTCCCGGATGAATACTTCCACATCGGTGGGGATGAAGTCGAGGGAAAACCATGGATGGAAACCCCGGACATCCTCGCCTACATGAAAAAACACGATCTGCCGGATGCGGCCAGCCTGCAGACCCATTTCACGCTCCGCGTGCAGGAAATACTCTCCTCCCATCACAGGAAAATGGTCGGATGGGACGAGATCCTGACCCCCGGCCTCCGGACCGGAGCCGTCATCCAGTCCTGGCGCGGCCGTGAAGCGCTCGTGGAGGCTGCGTCCAGAGGCATGGGCGCCATTCTGTCGAACGGGTACTACATCGATCTGGTCCAGCCCGCGGCCTTTCACTACCTCAACGATCCCCTGACTCCGGACATGAACCTGTCCGAGGCCGAAGCCGCGAACGTGCTGGGAGGCGAAGCCACCATGTGGGCGGAACTCGTGACGCCCGAAACCGTGGATTCGAGGATATGGCCGCGCACAGCGGCCATCGCGGAAAGGCTCTGGTCTCCGGCGGATGTCCGGGACGCCGAGGACATGCACCGCAGGCTGCGCTCCGTGAGCCTGTTGCTGGACCAGTCCGGATTGACGCATCTCCGGAACCGGGGCGTCCTGATGCGCAGGCTCGCGGACGGGTCGGACACGGAGCCGCTGGAAGTCCTGCTCTCCGCGGTCGAGCCAGTGAAGGGTTACCGGCGTCACGGCATGCGTCCATTCACCACTTTCTCCCCGCTCACACGTGTCGCGGATGCCGCGGTTCCGGACGCGGAAAAGGGCCGCTTGTTCAACACGCTCGTTGAATCCTGGCTGTCCGGGGCCGGAGCCGGTTCCGAAGCGGAACCGATCCGGCAACAGCTCATTATCTGGCGGAACAACCACAAGGCCATGCGCCCCCTGATCGCGCGCTCTCCGATTCTGGCGGAAATCGAATCCCTGTCCGCGGATTTGTCGGAAGCCGCCGAATTCGGCCTGCGGGCCATGGAAACCCGCGCGTCCGGCCGTGTGCCGGAAACCGGCTGGGCGGACCAGGTCCGGATCCGGCTTGAAAGCATGGCCGAACCGAGGGCCGAGATCGAACTGGTCATTCTGGACGCGATCCGGAAGCTGGCGCTTCAGCCGTGAACGGACTGAGTGACGGCAAACCGGTTTTCTGGATCGTCCATATCGGCGGATTGGGAGACTGGGTTCTGACCTGGCCTTTGATTCAGACGCTGCGAGAACAGAACCCGGAAACAGCCTGGGTCGGCATTGGAAAACCGGATTATATGCGCCTGGCCGTCCGATTCGGCTTACTGGACGCCTGGATGGACTGCCTGACCAGGGACTGGATCCCTTTTTTTGACGGCACCGGGTATCCGGATGGTGTGAGGCCGCCGGACGGGGCTATTGTTTGGATGCAGGAAAATTCAGGACCGATTCGATTTTTAAGGCAGAATCCATTGATGCGGCTGGCGGTTGTGGATCCGATCCCCCACAACCCCAAAAGACATATCTCGCGCATCTACGCGGAAAGCGTTTCCGGTCAGATCGGATGCCCCGTCCGGGAAAATCCATCTCTCGAATTTCCGATTCACGAACCTGTCAGCCACTACAGTCTCATCCATCCGGGCAGCGGCGGCATACGGAAATGCCTTGAACCGGGTTTTTATTTGGACCTTTCCAGGCTGCTGCTCGCCCATGGATTCGATAAAACCGCTTATATCATGGGGCCGGCGGAAATCGAGAGGGGTTTGCGGGACGCGTTCGAAACCCGGGAGTGGATATGCCCGGATTCGGTATCCGGACTGGCGGACTGGCTGTCCAACGCGGCATTGTACATCGGCAATGATTCGGGCGTCAGCCACCTGTCCGCGTTCATGGGAATACCCAGCATTGTTCTCTACACCGCCACGGATCCGGCCGTCTGGGGCGCGTCCGGACGGCGCGTCCTCCATATCCGGGCCGGCGATCCGGCTGAAGCGGAACGCGGCATCGCCGAGGCGCTGGACTCGGGATTCGCCCGCTGACGGCGTCACAGCAGAAACACGTTTTTCTCCCTGAACGACTGCGCCATTTCCTCGGGCCAGACCCCTGACTGGATCTCTCCGATATGGGCTTTTCGGAGGAAGAGCATGCAGAGCCTGGATTGCCCGATTCCGCCTCCGATGGTCTGGGGCAGGCGGCCCTCCATCAGACTGCGGTGGTACTCCCGCTCCAGTTTACCGGTCTCCCCTTTCATTTCGAGCTGGCGCACCAGGGCCTCGCGGTCGACGCGTATGCCCATGGAAGACAGCTCAAAAACGCAGTCCAGCAGCGGGTAATGCACCAGAATGTCGCCGTTCAGCCCGTGGCGTCCCTGCCCGGTTTCGGTGGACCAGTCGTCGTAATCCGCGGCGCGCGTGTCATGGGGCGTTCCGTTCGCGAGCGGCCATCCGAGTCCGATGACGAAAACCGCCCCATTTTCGCGGGTGGCGCGGGTTTCCCTCTCCCGTGGTGTCAGATCCGGCCAGGCCGCTTCGAGCTCCTCGCTGTGGACGAAATGAATCGCGTCCGGAAGCATCGGACCTGGAAGCGCGGGAAACGTGCGGCATACGAGCCGCTCCGTATCCCGTATCGCGCCGTAAATGATGCGTACGGTTTCCATCAGCGTGTTCAGGCCGCGCTCTCCGGGACGGAGGATGCGCTCCCAGTCCCACTGGTCGACGTACACGGAATGGAGATTGTCGAGCGCTTCTTCCGGCCGAATGGCGTTCATGTCCGTGTACAGGCCTTCGCCCGGGGTGAACCCGTAATCGGCCAGCGCCTTCCGTTTCCATTTGGCGAGCGACTGCACCACCTCCGCCTCTTCGCCCAGATGACGGATCAGGAAACGGACCGGCTTTTCGCTTCCCGAGAGGTGATCGTTCAGTCCGGTCCGGCCGAGCACGAACAGGGGCGCGGAAACCCGCGAGAGATTGAGCGCCTCGGACAGTCGGGTCTGGAAGGCGTTTTTGATGAAATGGATCGCTTTTTCGGTTTCCCGGAGATTCAGCGTCTGGCGGTAGTCCTCGGGGAATATGGATTCGCGTTTCATTGGCCTCTCCTGCTGTGGTCGGGGTCCGCAAAAGAATGGATATTTTAGTCATTCCGGGCGGCCAAATCAAGCGGAAACATCGATCTTCCGGAAAAAAAGGATTGGCGCATCGCGGTTTTTGTGTTATATTTAATTCCGCCGGGAGGTGGTAGCGTGAAATCCCGGTTTTACAGAACATCAACCTTGTTTAAATATCCCGAGGAAGGAAGCATGGTCATGAAAAAGCTGCTCGCATTTCTGCTGCCGGTTCTGATGATCACCGCCTGCTCCAAGCCGCCGTTCCCGAAGGAATCGGTGCAGTACGCGTTCTTCAAGACGCTGTCGGAAACCGTTCCCGTCATGAACCCCGACACGAAGACCGAACTCGTCCGGACTTCCAAATTCAAGCTGTACTCGACGGATCTCATGCCCTTTCTTTACCGGTCCCTGAGCGGCCTCTCCGGCAACCTGAAGAACGTGCCGCCCCAGCAGATCATCCAGTTCGTGCACCAGCAGGCCGCCCAGGAGGCGGACAAGCGCATGCTGCTCCTGTCGGCCAAGGAGAACAAGGTCAAGGTATCGGATGACAGCGTGAAGGCCGTCGCGGACCGGTTCTACAAGAACATGGGCGGCAAGGAGGCTTTTCTGAAACAGATCACGGACGACGGTTTCTCGGAACCCCTGTTCATCGAGGAGATCCGGACGAATCTCGTCATCCAGAGCTATCTGGAAACCGCCGTCGAGAAGAATGTGACCGTGGCGGACTCCGAGGTGCAGGCGGCCTACGGGGGCGACCGACTGGCGACAGTGCGGCACATTCTCCTCTCCACGCAGGGCAAATCCCCGGCCGAGCGGGAAGCCATCCGCGTCAAGCTGGAGGGCATCCGCCAGCGCGCGGCCAAGGGCGAGGATTTCGGGAAACTGGCCCGCGAGTACACCGAGGATCCCGGCTCGCAGAAGACCGGAGGCCTGTACGAAAACTTCGAGCGGGGCGCCATGGTGCCCGCGTTCGACAGCCTCGCCTTCTCGCTGCCCATCGGCGGATTGAGCGATGTGTTCGAAACGTCTTTCGGTTTTCACATCATGAAGGTGGTCCGCCGGAGCGGTGAATCGAAGCCCCTCACGGCCGTCAAGGAGCGCATCACCCGCGAGATCATGAACCGGAAGCAGCAGACGGCGTACCGTCAGCTCCTGGAAAACCTCAGGCTGAAATACCAGTACAAGGAAGTCTGGACAGGCGCCTGAGACAGCCGATCGAACGAAAAGACCCCGGGGTCCTCAGGACTCCGGGGTCTTTTTTTTTGGGGTCATTCTTTCGAAGGATGGTTTTGTTTCAGGAAAATCCGGGCCAGGACCGGCCGCCCCCGGATGAAACCGTTAACCGCGGTTCACGATCCGGATGGGGACCGCTCGATGCCGCCTGCTTCCGGCGCCGTTCCCTTCAGTTTCGTCAGTGCGTGCTGAATCAGCGCCCAGGCGTCGTGCACGTGCCGCTCCTCGGTCCGGATGTTGCCGACGGACAGTCTCAGGCAGAACTGCCCCCGGTACCGGGTATGCGAAAGGAAAATCTCTCCCGTCTCATTGACGGACTCGAGAAGCCGCCGGTTGAGTTCGTCCAGCGATTCCTCCGGAACCCCCTCAGGCGCGGCGCGGAAGCACACCGTGGAGAAAGGCGCAGGCGCGGTGCGTTCGAAATCCGGATGCTCGTCCACCCATCCCGCGAAATGCCGGGCGATGCGGATGTGCTCGCGGAGCCGGGCCTGGATGCCCTCCCGTCCGAAATACCGCAGGACGAACCACAGCTTGAGGGCCCGGAAACGCCGGCCGAGCTGGATCCCGTAATCCATGAGATTGTCCTCGTCCTCCCCGCTCTTCAGGTATTCAGGAACCAGGGAGAAAGCGGCCCTGAGAACCTCAGGTCTTCGGGTGAAAAACGCGCTGCAGTCCATGGGCGTGAAAAGCCACTTGTGGGGATTCAGGACGATCGAGTCGGCCTGTTCCCATCCGTCGAAACGGTCCCGCATTTCAGGCAGGGCGGCCGCGGCCCCGGCGTACGCGGCGTCCACGTGCAGCCACAGATTCTCGGACCGGCACAGGCCCGCGATTTCCTTCACCGGATCGACGGAAGTGACGGACGTGGTGCCGATGGTGGCGACCACGCAGAAGGGGACGCGTCCCTCCGACCGGTCCCGTCGGACTTCCACCGCGAGCGCGCCGGCGTCCATGCGCCCCAGGTCGTCCGCCGGGATTTTTCGGAGATTCGAGGATCCGATGCCGAGGCAGATGGCCGCCTTTTCGACGGATGAATGGGCGAGTTCCGAAGCGTACAGATTCAGGGGGCGCGAACCGGCCAGTCCCTCCGAACGCACCGGAAGTCCGCAGGCCTCCCGCGCCGCCGCAATGGCGTGCAGCGTGCTGACGGAAGCCGTGTCGTACAGGATGCCGCGGAAGGTTTGCGGCAATCCGACCAGGCCGGCCAGCCACTCGAGAACCCGCCGTTCCAGCTCCGTGGCCGCGGGCGATGTCCTCCACAGCATGGCGTTGACACCCAGGGCCGCGGCGAGAAATTCCCCGAAAATGCCGGGGCCGCTCGCGCAGGACGGGAAATAGGCGAAGAAACCTGGATGGTTCCAGTGGGTGACGCCGGGCGCGATCAGACCGTCGAAATCCCCGAGAATCGCCTCGAACGGCTCGGGTTTCTCCGGCATCGCCGCGGGCAGGCGGTTCAGGATGTCGCCGGGCCGGACGGGCGGAAGGACCGGCCTTTCCCCGACCGTGTCGAGGTAGGAGGCGATCCATTCCAGGACCGCGCGTCCGTTTTCCCTGAATTCCGGGACCGGCATGTCGCCTGTCCTTAGCGGAGCCGTGGATCCGGTCATGGGTTTCTCCTCGCGTCGGCCGGACTGCCCGGCCGAATGAAATCACACTCCGGTGGAGCCGAAGCCCCCGGAATCGCGTCCGGTCTCGCCGAGGTCCTCGGACTCGATCCATTCCGCACGCACGACACGCTGGATGACCAATTGGGCGATCCTGTCCCCGCGCCGGATGCGGAACGGCTCTTTTCCGAAATTGAACAGAATCACGGACACCACGCCCCGGTAGTCCGCATCCACGGTTCCGGGCGCGTTGAGAACGCCGATACCGCTGCGTAACGCCAGACCGCTTCTCGGCCGCACCTGTGCTTCCATTCCCTCCGGAACCGCGATCCGTATGCCGGTGGGGACCATGCACCAGGCGCCGGGTTCGACTGTCATCGTCCCTTCCACGGCCGCGAGCAAATCCATGCCGGATGCGCCGTTCGTCTGGTAGGCCGGCAGGGGCAGATCCCCGCACCCGGGCTCTCTCCGGACGCGGATGGTCACGCCGCTCATGGGCGTTTCGCCTCATCGCCGTCGAGCAGCTGCCTGAGAAGCTCGGACTGCTGGTCCGTCAGGGTCCGGGCCCGGACGAAATCACCGCGCTTCAGCGCTTTTTCGATCTCGGCGTCCATCTCCTTGACCCGCCGCTGTGTTTTATCTCCGGATGGGGAGTCGAACAGTTCCTGCTGGGCCATGTCTTTTCCTTCACGCTTTCTTTTCGGGTCCGGGTTCCCTGGTCTGCCGCATGTCCCGGATTTTCGAGAGCACTTCGGGTATCAGATCCACGACCTGTCCGAATGCCACGCTCTCCTTGCGCAGGGAGAGAAGTTCGGCCTTTTCGCCGCTGATGGCGATGAAAGCGACCGGTTCGATGAGAACCCCGCCGCCCGTCGCTTCGCCTTCGCGGTTTTTCTCTTTGGAATTGGCGCCCCCGACCCCGAATCCGACCGAAACCCGGGAAACCGGGATGAGCGTCACGCCGCCGGCCGTGATGGGTTCACCCACGATGGTTTCGGTCTGGGTGATCCGCTTGAGTTCAGACAGGACGGTTTTTGCCAGTTGTTCGATGACCATGACTCTCTCCTTCCGATGACGGAATGAAGCGGATCTACCGGTTCCTCCGGATGACGGCAGCCAGGCGCAAACCGCCGCCGAGCCCGGCTGCCAGAAAGCGGGCCATGACGAACCGCGCCTCGATTTCCGCGGATCCGGAGGCGGCAACGGACCGGAAATCGGGGATCCATTCGGCTTTCGTGTCCGCGTCCGTGAAGGCCGACACCGCGCCGGCCACTCCCGCGAGCATGCCGGTCCATGCCGGGTCGCCTGCGGAGAAACGAACCGTCAGTCGCTGCATGTGTACCGTTCTCCGCATCCGCCCGAGGAAATCCAAAGAAGCCTCGAACAGTTCCTTCGCGGCGCGCAGACCAGGGAGGTGTTTCGCTGGACGCGCGGCTGCGTGTTCGGAAGTCGATTCATCGACTTCCGGCTCCCCTGCGGCCTGTTTCCGCGGGACCGGCAAAGAAAACGGGCGGTTCAGCAAAATGAGCCTCAAGCCGCCGCCGGCCGTGTCATAGTCCAGACCGCAGATCGAAACCGCGGTCCTGAGGGACAGGGCGAACCGGAAAGGACCGGAGGCCTTTTCGAACCGGATCCGGACCGTATAACGGCCCAGCAGGAGCAGCGCCGGGAGGATCAGGGCCGGCGCGACCCAGACAGCTGAATTCATGACGATCCACTTGACAATAGGTGAAACCTTTTGTATATTTTAAAGTTTTAATAATAACCGACTTCGGCCAAAAGGTCGAAGAAGACCTTTTGAGAGGACATCATGCCCACCATCAAAAAAAAGAAATCGGTCATCAAACGGGCGAGACAGAATGAGCGTACGAGGACCCGGAACGTGCTCCAGCGCTCGCGCCTGAAAACCGCCGTGAAAAAGGTCCGTACAGCCGAGAATCAGGAAGCCGCGAAACAGGAACTGGTCAAGACTTCCGCGCTTCTGGACCGTCTGGCCGCGAAAAAGATCATCCATAAGAACAAGGCGGCCAATCTCAAATCCAAACTGGCCGCGACGGTCCGCAAGAAGTAGATCCGCCCCGACCGCCGGCCCGGACCGGGAAGGTCGTTCTTCCGTGCGCAAAAGCGGCGGAAGCACGGGCTTCCCGGTTTTTTTTACCATCTCTGGTAGTTCGGCGCTTCCTTCG
>CAZNXX010000098.1:0-11224 GCA_964577095.1 uncultured bacterium
CCTTCACCGAGGCGAATGGATTCATCAATTCCACGATGAAGATGGTGCGGTGGAAGATCATCGGGCATTACCAGGAGCGGATCGATCATCTCTACACGCCTGCGGGCAAGGATCCTCTGAATTCCAGGAACCGGGAAACGGTCCGCAAACTGGGGGAGACGGCGGAGGGATAGTGACCGCATCGGTGATATCACGCTCCGGGAGGTTGCGAACCTCCCGGAGCCTAATTCCAGTCCAATTCCAGGAGCGACAATGAAATCAACATGGCTGGTTCACAAGGGAGCACGCATTCAGTATGCCGATTATTCGGGATTCCACGCGAATCTGGAAGGCCTCAAGGCGGAAGTGGAATATGCCGGAGAGCAGACGTTCAAGGAGCCGTTCAGTTCCGTTTTGTCTCTCGTGAATGTGACCGACACGAATGGAACCCAGGAAATCGTCGAATATCTCAAGAACGCGACCGTCCGTACCAAACCCTATGTTCGTCGAATGGCCGTGGTCGGCGTCTCGGGGTATCGAAAAATCCTGCTCAGGGCGGTCATTGCCTTTACTGGCCAGGAGATCAAGCCTTTCGACACCCTGGAAGAGGCAAAGGACTGGCTGGCGCAATGAACGGATCCGAGAACCCGTTTCAGCGGTGTCCGGGAATCCGGCGGCCGGAGGGTGAATCTGTTTCCAGCGATGGTGTGTTTTAACCGCGCTCAGCTCCAATCCGCATACGGTATTGCGGAGTGATCGTTTCTCATTAACCGAAAATTATTGACAATGACTGTAATTCTGTCTATATTTTAACTGTCAAAGAGTTGTTTTTCTGATTATGTAACCCACACAGAATCAACGAGATATCTTATTTTTCAGGACGGACGGGTATTCGTCTCATATTCTGCGTGAACGTTCACCCCGCGCCGTCTTCCTGAATCTGACAGCGAGCGCAATCCCCGCGGCTTGCCGCGGGGTTAGCGAGCGAATATCAGATGTCTCTTCTCTACAGATAGAAGATTCCCCGCCGCTTGCGGCGGGGAGCTTCAATCTCGGGTGTCATTTCCGGCTCGCTCTATACACTCCTGATAAGATATAGATCACTCGTAATACAAACAATAAGCGGTTGTCCATCGGTATTATTTGATCCGATGCTGTATTCCATTCATGCCCATCCGGGTTGACGCGGCTGTTGTGTTTCACGGTGCAGCGAAAGGATGGCGTTTATGCGAGCAGCTCTGTTTTCAGGCCGGTTTTTCGGCGCAGAAGGTTATCGACACCCGCAAATATTCACTCTCCATTGTCTGAGCCCGCCTTTTCCAATTATCCCCTGATCTGATTCGACCTTCAAATAGAACAGCGAAAATGAGGTTCTCCGAGTTTTTGGGAGGGGAAAGGAGTATTCGATGGTTCGTTTGTTCTCCAGGGGGATGAAAAGGATTCTGCTGTCAGCGGTTCCAATCGGATTGTCCGGCGTGATGACGATCGGCAGCCAGACGATCACCACCAATCAGACCGGCACGAACAACGGCTACTACTACTCATTCTGGACGGACGGCGGCGGATCCGTATCCATGACGCTCGGATCGGGCGGCAATTACAGCACACAGTGGAGCAATTGCAATAATTTCGTGTGCGGCAAGGGCTGGAGCACGGGATCGGCCAGAACGATCACCTATTCGGCCAGTTTCAATCCGAGCGGCAACGCGTACCTGTGCGTCTACGGGTGGACGACCAACCCGCTCGTGGAATACTACATTGTGGACAGCTGGGGCTCCTGGCGGCCGCCCGGAGCGACATCGGTGGGCACGGTCAGCTCGGACGGGGGGACCTACGATCTGTACCGCACCCAGCGGGTCAACCAGCCCTCCATCATCGGGACGGCCACCTTCTATCAGTACTGGAGCGTCCGCACGTCGAAACGGGCGGGCGGAACGGTGACGACCGGCAATCACTTCAACGCGTGGGCAAGCAAGGGCTGGAATCTGGGCACGCATAATTACCAGATCGTGGCCACCGAAGGCTATCAGAGCAGCGGCAATTCCAACGTGACGGTCGGCGGCACCAGCGGCAGCACATTGACGGTCTCTCCGACATCCCTGAGTGTCGGAGCCGCGGCAGGCAGCACCCCGGTTTCCGTGACATCGAACGTCAGCTGGTCGGTCACGGACAATCAGAGCTGGCTGAGTGTGTCGCCGGCCAGCGGGTCGAACAACGGCAGTTTCAACGTCTCCTGCACGGCCAACACATCCACTTCAAGCCGCAGCGGGGCGGTGACGGTGTCCGGCGGCGGCATCACCCGTACCATCAATGTGGCGCAGAGCGGAACGGGCGGCAGCGGCACCAACACCATTGTCGTGAGGGCGCGCGGCACCAACGGCAGTGAGAGCATCCAGCTGAGAGTGAACAACGGCTCCGTCACGCTTGGCACCTGGTCGCTCGGAACGAGCATGGCCAATTATACCGCGACCACAACCCAGACCGGCGGCATCACGCTGCATTTCACGAACGACGCCAGCGGCCGCGATGTGCAGGTCGATTACATCCAGGTCAATGGAACGACCCGTCAGGCTGAAGCCCAGGCCACGAACACCGCGGTCTGGCAGAACAGCAAGTGCGGCGGGTCGTACAGCGAATGGATGCACTGCAACGGGTACATCGGATTCGGGAACGTGGTCGGCAAGGCTTCCGGGCCGGACGAGGAACGTCTTCCGGTGCCGGAGGATTTCTTCGTGTCGCAGAATTATCCGAATCCCTTCAATCACACGACCGCCATCACATTCGGGATACCGGACGATGGTTTCGTGTCGTTGAAGGTGTACAATGCGGTCGGCGGGGAGATCGGCGAACTGGTCGGCCGGGAACTGCCCGCGGGACGGCACACCGTGACATTCGATGCGTCCCAACTCTCGAGCGGCGTCTATTTCTATGTCGTCCGCGCGGGGAGCCATTTCTCCGCCGAAAAGATGACATTCCAGAAATGACAGGTTCGGCGGAAACGGGGAAGGGGCGGTTGTTAGACGCTTTCTTCTCCAGGTCATCCGTCTGAACAGACAAGAACCGTTGCGGAAGGATCGCCCCGGGCCGAAAACCCGGGGCGATTTTTAGATGCGGACGGATGGCTGTCTCAACCCCGGTTGAGTTCCTGTCCTGAACAAGTTTCGGAAGGCTTTCCGGGAGCGGCTTCTTCACGGCTGAACCTCCGGGTCCCCGGACGGGCCTCGGCGGGCGGAAGGCTTTCCGTTGACATTGATGACAAAAATCGCTAATTTAATCTTCCGATTTCACTCTCTCCGTTAACCCGAAAATCAGCGGGAATCCCGAAACCGTCCCGGATCCTTTCCCGGAAAAGAACCCATGCAAGCAATCCGTCTATCCGGAGGATTGATGAAACAATCACGTGTGCTCGTATCCGCATTGGCGCTGTTTCTGTCCGCTGTCCCGTTCCTTCAGGCCCGGACCATACGGCTGGTCTGCCCCTATGCCGGAACCATCACCGACGCCTACCGGAACGACGGCAGGGGCATTGACCTGGAGGACACCGGATTTTTAAAGGGTCTCTTTTTTCAGTGGGTTGACCCGGAACGGTATCAGTGGAACGCCTTCGCGTACCAGTCGTCCGACGTGAACCACAGCACACTCTGGGGCGGGCATTTCATCTATGACCGTTATTTCCGATCAGGCGGAAGAGGCAAATGGGTGGCAGGCGTCGGCGCCGAAGTTCTGCGCATCGACATGGATGCGGGGCCGCGGATCGCGCCGCAGATCATGCCGGCCTTGAGCGGTTTCAGCCTCATCAACACCCTGTTCATCCCGTACGGCCGCTTCGGGTACCGGTTTGAATTTCGTCCGAAACTGCTGGTGGTCGGGGTCATGCCCTGGGCCGGGGCGCAATACCAGGGCGTCCGGGGAGACCTGAGCCTGGCCGTGGATCCGCCCGGGCCCGCGCCGCTCACCCGGGTTGCGGAAAGCATTGACCAGGACGATTTCTTCGGCCTGGCCGGGGTGAACCTGAACGGCCATCTGTTCCACCTGCTGGAGATTGAAGGGAAAGTGTACGGCGCGTTCAACGGAGACACGGACTACATGTCCGTCTCAGCTATGGCCAATCTGTTCCTCACGCGCAGGTGCGCCCTGTCCTACCGCTTCAAATACCTGGAGCTTCCGAAAGGCACGGACCTGTATCACATGTGGGGATTGGCGGTGATGCTGTGAGCGAGATCCGGTCCGCAGGAGACGATCCGTGCGTCCGGAGCGCCTGTTGAGACGTCCGGCACGAATTCTGCTTGTGGCCGGAGGCACGGCATGCGTGGGCCTGGGTTTCATCGGCATGTTTCTGCCGGTTCTTCCGACCACGCCGTTTCTGCTTCTCGCCGCGGCCTGTTACGCCAGGAGCTCACAGCGCTTTTACCGGTGGCTGATGACCAACCGCTGGTTCGGGACCATTCTGCTGAATTATCGGGAAGGGAGAGGCCTTCCGCTGAAACAGAAAATCACCACGCTCCTGCTGCTGTGGCTGACCATGGGCGCCACGGCCGTGTTCGCGGCAAGGGCCGGATGGATCCGGGGCCTGCTGGCGGCAGTGGCAGTCGGAGTCACGATTCATCTTCTCAAAATGAAGACGTTCAGGCCGGGATCAACCCGGGAGCGTTTCTGAGAGGCCGCCTCCGAAGGTCCCCGATTATCGGGAGACGGCGTCACCTCAGAGCGGTTATCCAAACAGAAAACCAGGAGGGAAAACCCCATGAAGGATGAAAAGAAGAAACTCACCACGCGCAACGGCGCGCCTGTCACGGACAACCAGAATCTGATGACGGCCGGGCCGCGGGGCCCGGGCCTGCTCCAGGACGTCTGGTTCCTGGAAAAACTGGCCCACTTCGACCGGGAGGTCATTCCGGAGCGGCGCATGCACGCCAAGGGATCGGGCGCCTATGGTACGTTCACGGTCACGCATGACATCACCCGGTATACCAAGGCGGGGATTTTCGCAAAGATCGGCAAGAAAACCGAGTGCTTCGTCCGGTTTTCAACGGTCGCGGGCGAGCGGGGCGCCGCGGACGCGGAGCGGGATATCCGGGGTTTCGCCATGAAATTCTACACGGACGAGGGCAACTGGGACCTGGTCGGGAACAACACGCCGGTTTTCTTCCTGAGAGATCCCCTGAAATTTCCGGATCTCAACCACGCCGTGAAGCGCGACCCGAGGACCAATCTGAGGAGCGCGAAGAACAATTGGGATTTCTGGACCTCTCTGCCTGAAGCCCTGCACCAGGTCACCATCACCATGAGCGACCGGGGCATTCCGCTTTCGTACCGGCACATGCACGGCTTCGGCAGTCACACATTCAGTCTGATCAACGCGAAAAACGAGCGCTTCTGGGTGAAGTTCCACCTGGTCTGCCAGCAGGGCATCCAGAACCTGACGGACGGGGAGGCGGAGGCGATCGTCGCGAAAGACAGGGAGAGCCATCAGCGGGACCTCTTTGACAGCATCGAAAAGGGCGATTTCCCGAAGTGGAAAATGGCCATTCAGGTCATACCCGAGAAGGACGCGTCCAAATTCACGTACAACCCGTTCGACCTGACCAAGGTCTGGTTCCACAAGGATTACCCGCTCATCGATGTGGGCGTCATGGAACTCAACCGGAACCCTGAAAACTATTATGCCGAGGTCGAGCAGGCGGCTTTCAATCCGGCGAACATCGTTCCCGGCATCGGGTTCTCGCCCGATAAGATGCTCCAGGGCCGTCTGTTCTCGTACGGGGACGCCCAGCGGTACCGGCTCGGCGTGAACCACCACCAGATTCCGGTCAATGCCCCGCGCTGTCCGTACCACAGCTATCACCGCGACGGCGCGATGCGGACCGACGGGAACTACGGCGGAACATTGGGATACGAACCGAACAGTTACGGCGAATGGCAGGAGCAGAAGCAATATGAGGAGCCGAAGCTGGCGCTGGAAGGCGCGGCAGGACACTGGGACTTCCGCGCGGATGACGCCGATTATTATTCCCAACCGGGCAAGCTGTTCCGCATCATGAGCCCGGCCCGGCAGAAGGTGCTATTCGAGAACACGGCCCGGGCAATGGGCGACGCGCCCCGCGAGATCAAAATACGGCACATCGGCAACTGCTTCAAGGCCGACCCCGCGTATGGCGAGGGAGTGGCGAAGGCGCTGGGCATTCCGATGAGCGAAGTGCCGAAATAGACGGCCTTCAGGTCCCGGTTTTTCAGGGTGCGGTTCAAGGGGCTGACCAAAAAGGCAGTTCACGCGCGCCCTGAGCGAAGTCGAAGGGCGCTATGTGATCGATTTACAGCTCGCCTCGACTCCGCTCGGCGAGCGATTATCGTTGAAATTCGACTTTTTGGACAGCCCCTTTTAGCGTTTCATGTTTTTCGACTCTTCACCCGCCTCGTCGGCGCAGCGGCCATGGGATCCTCGGGCCAGTGGTGGCGTGGATAGCGGGCCTGCATCTGCCTGCGGATGGAAGCATAGGTGTTCTTCCAGAAGCTTGAAAGGTCGGCAGTCACGGCCAGGGGTCTGGAGGCGGGAGACAGAAGGTGCAGGGTGAGAGGAACGCGTCCCGAAGCCACGGCCGGAGTCTCCGCCAGTCCGAACATTTCCTGCAGGCGAACGGCCAGCACCGGACCGGACGGGGAACTGTAATCGATCGTGACGCGTGAGCCGCTCGGCACCTGGATATGCGAAGGAGCCATGCGGTCGAGGCCGCGGCGCTGTTCATGACTCAGCCCCGCTTTCAGTATTTCCGCAAGATCGAGGCGGCTCAGCTGGTCGATGCGGGACATGCCGCTGAGATGGGGCAGCAGCCAGGTCTCCGGTTTTTCCAAAAGGGCCGGATCCGAAAAATCCGGCATGCCCGGCAGAACGCTACCGGCCCAGCGAACCCGGTTCCTGAAACGCTCCGCCTCCGCGTCCCACGGCAGAACATGCAGGCCCAGCCGCCGGATGCCGGTCATCAGGGCTTGGCCGACCTTTTCCGTATCCCCCGGCACTTCCGCCTCATCTAAAAGCAATTTCCCGAACCAGCGCTGTCTCCGCGAAAGCACTCTCGCCGCGCGGTCATCCCATTCCACGGATTCGGACTCGATGATCCGGCCTCTGAATTCATCCTCGAATTCCTTCCGCGAAAGCGGGGCGGCCAGGTAAATTTTCGCGTTCGAACCAGCCGCGTCCGCTTCCGCGACAGCGATGAATTCCTCCGACACCAGGGGACCCGGCGGCAGGGAAGCCGGGAAACCGGCCGCGAGCTGATAAACGCCGGGCCGGTCCGCGAGCCTGCGGCCGATGCGATCCGGATAAGCCCAGGCCAGGAGCAGGCCGACCGAAGCTTCGCCTTTGTCCTTTCCGGTAATACCGGCGTTTTCCATGAGCCGTCGCTTCTGGGCCAGAATCCTTACTGCGGACGGGCTCCGTCCGGATTTCAGGTTTTCCATTCCGGAGCGTATATCCGTATCGTTCTTCCGCCCGGCGGTCGCTGTGACTCCAGCATCCAGAAGCGCGGCCAATTCACATGCAGACTGGCCCCAGCCGCTGTCCGCCGCTTTGAGAATCATGTGGCTGAAACGCGGATGGATCGGAAGGCCGGCCATGCGTTTTCCATGCGGGCTCAGGGATCCGTCCGGTTTCAACGCTCCCAGGCCGATGAGCAGGTCCCTGGCAAGGCCGAGCCGGCCGGAATCCGGAGGATCCAGAAAAGAGAGGTTCGCGGCAAAGGGTTCGCCCCACACCGCGAGATCGAGCGCCAGATGCGCCAGATCGGCGGTGCGGATTTCCGGAAGCGGTCTTGGCGGAAGGCGGTCGTGTTCCGCCTCCGTCCACAGCCTCAGGCACAGTCCTGGAGCCGTGCGGCCCGCGCGTCCCCTGCGCTGATCCGCGACCGCCCTGGACACAGGCACGGTGACCAGGCCGGACATGCCGCGCCTCGGGTCGAAGCGCGACACCCGGCTGAGCCCGGAGTCCACCACCACGCGAATGCCGTCTATGGTCAGACTTGTTTCCGCGATACTGGTGGAGAGAATCACCTTCCGGGTTTCTTCAGCCGCGGGCGCGAATGCGGCCTCCTGCACCGCAGGGGAAAGATCCCCGTGCAGGAGGCGCACGTTCACATCCGGTTCCGGATGTTCGGCCAGTAGATTCTCCACAGCCCGCATTTCGCCCATTCCCGGAAGGAACACCAGCACGTCGCCGTCCGACAGGGAGAGGCCCCTGCGCACCGCTTCCGCGACGCGGACCGGAAGGGGTTTCTCGGCCTGAAACTGACTGTAACGGGTTTCCACCGGGAAGGAGGGCGTATCCCCTGTGATGACGGACGCCTCGCCGAGAAGATCCGACACAGCCGCGCAATCCAGGGTGGCGGACATGACGAGTATGCGCATATCCGGCCTAAGGTGGCGCCGGCTGTCGAGCGCGAAGGCCAGCCCGAGGTCCGCGTGCAGACTGCGTTCATGGAACTCGTCGAATATGAGAAGCCCGACGTCCTCCAGCCCGGGCCGGTCGTGCAGCATGCGGGTCAGAATGCCCTCGGTCACGACCTCGATCCGTGTGTCCTTTCCGACTGCGCTCTGTCCCCGTATCCGGTAACCGACGGTCTCCCCGGTTTTCCGTCCGATCAAAGCGGACATGAATTCAGCCGCGCGCCTGGCCGCGAGCCGGCGAGGTTCGAGCATGATGATTTTTTTGCCTTCGAGCCAGGGGGATCCGTCCAGGGCAAGCGGAACGCGCACGGTCTTGCCCGCTCCCGGAGGGGCGGCCAGAACAGCGCAGCCTTTTGACTCCAACGCCCCAGAAAGAGCCGGGATGCAGGGTTCGATGGGGAATATCATTCAGTTGTCTTTTAACCAAGACAGGATGAACGATTCCGCGGCGTATCAGAACAATCTTGCTCACAGCCGTGAACACAACGGACTGAATTCGGCAGAATTATACGCCGTCTTCGAACTTGTCGGCTGTGCATTCAGGATACTGATCTGATCCCGCACCTCTACCATCAGATGAGAATAATTGGATTTTAGCATACCACCAAAGATAACACATGTTAGTATCCTAAGTGGTTCATTTAGTCATTGAACTGTGAAAAGCTTTTTTACTGATTCATTGAAGTCTATTTTATCATCAATAATTTCATCGTTTTAAACTTGCCCTTTGCTTCAAACCGGCAAAGATACATGCCACTTGGAACAATTAGGCCGGATGCATCTTTACCATCCCAAACCGTTTCATGCTTGCCTGCTTCAATATGCTTATCGATAAGCGTTAGAATTTTCTGGCCTATCATGTTGTAGATCACAGCCGATATATGCCCGGAATGTGCTAATCCGTATAAAATTTTCACAGAACCATTGGAAGGATTAGGAAATACACCGACAGATAGACCATCTCCAGACACATCCAGCATTTCTTCGGTAGGCTTATTCGGTTCGACATCTTTGACAAAATTTTTCTTGATGAATCCAACAACTTCAATTGTGTTCTCATCCTTGAATTTTTCTAAAACCTTACTAAGGACTGCTTCTGCGCCTTGTTTATCGTTTTTTAGCTCAAAAAGCCCCATGGCGAGATCAAGGGATATTTCCCTATCGTAAAGGGTGCCTGATTCCGTCTCGCCGGCGAGTTTCTTTGCTTTCTCAATTGTGCCCTTTCTCATTTCATATTGTAGGAGCCATTTTAATGCATAAAACCGTGTGTTGGTGTGATAAAAATTGTCTTTCTTTATTGAAGACAAATATTCTATTTCTCCATTGATGTTTCCAGTCTGGTCTGCCGCAAGCATATACCAGTTCAAGGAATATGACGAATATTCAAGATCTAAATATTTATCCGTTAGTTCCTTGAACTGTGATTTTGCTTCTGCATATCTTCCGTCATAAAACAACTTTCTGGATCTGTTAAACTCAACAAAAAAATCGTCCCCGGAAACTTTGGGAAGTATCCAGCCTGGTCCAGCGGGTGGATTGGTTGGCGGTGAAGCAAGGTCATTGCTTCTATCGACATTCCCGTAAAAATATGAACTTGACGGTGGATGATCGATCCAGTAATCATACCGTGCTAGAATTGTATTTGCGGTATTGTTACGAATGTAATAATATCCCAATGTGGGTTTTGTGAAGTATTGGTATTGACTAAAAATTGGCTGCCCAGAATAGACCTGAACTTTATCTTTATAAACTGACGTCTCGAACTTATTTCTTCCCGTATTATAGTAATCATACGAAGGTGAGCCAGAAGATATATATATGCCATATTTTGCATTTCTGAAACTATTGTTATTAAAATAACCATTACCTCCGCTGTAATGAGCTACACATGCATAATCAGCTTCAATATAATTGTGAGTGATTAACGGCTGTGCAGTACTTCCTTGTATATAAATTCCACACGAGGCAGCATCATCGATAAAATTATGATAAATATAAGGGCTCTTGTCGTAAATGAAAACAGCATAGTTGGCATTCTTGATAGTACAATTTATCAGGTGACCGTTTGTGCTTGATGACATGTATCTAATGCCATACCAGCTCCCTTTCGTTGGCCCAATAAATGTGGTGGAATCAGCATCTAACGTGCCATTTACAATAAGTTCGCATTTTGTTGCATCTACACCGCCGGAACGGTCGTCTGTTGTTGAAAAGGTGATTTTGGAGCCTTTCATGACGGTCAGAGTATAGCCACTGCCTATGGTGATATCCCCGCGCACATACAAGTCACCAAACCAGTATTCATTGCTGCTGAATGCACCTCCGGTAACCGCTGTATACGGTGCATAATTGTGTTTCGTGATGGTTATGTATAGTGGCCTAATCGCAGTGGAAAACGTATAACTGCTAACATTCTTTTGAACCAAAAAATACGAGGTTCCATTATTACTACTGCTTGCGCAGATGTCGCATCCACTCACATTCGCGTTCACAGCTATGGATGTGCCATTATCGGTAATACTCACATTTGTAAATGAAGCTAACGAATCCGTCCAGAGGTTGGTTTCAGAACATCCGAAAAGATTATGAGAATATCGAAGATAATGATTCATTCCGCCTGTATAGTTCAATTTCGAAATAGCTTCAGCTACACCTACATGATATGATGTCTGGCCACTTTCTGTATCGGTTGTCCCGTTCCGCCAAAGATTACAGAATTGTTGATGTAGCAAATATGAATAATATACCCATCCATTTCTTGTATTGCCTAATTTAATAGGACCATTGACTAGCCGATTGTTGACCACAT
>CAZNXX010000099.1:0-11164 GCA_964577095.1 uncultured bacterium
CGGCCGTGCGTATGCCCAGCACGCGCCTCCGCGTGGTCTGCGGCTTGGGTGTGACAATGGAGAGTTCCGCGCCGACCAGGGCGTTCATCAGCGTGGATTTGCCGGCATTCGGTTTTCCGGCGATCGCGACGGTTCCGCTTTGATAGGCGTTCACGGGGCCTTTTCTCAATACACTTTCCGGATCTCGACGCCCCGGTAGTACTGCTTCAGGATCCGCTTGAATCCCTTTCCCTTCAGGGCCAGGACAGCCGCGCCCGTCTGGCACATCCCGATTCCGTGCCCCCAGCCCGCGCCCCGGAAGGTGAAGGCGGCGGGCGCGCCGGAGGAGTCATTCTCCGTCTCGACGATAAAGCAGGAGCTCCAGAGCGCGGTCGGCGAAAGCGCCCGGCGCACGGACAGCTCCCCCTCGACCGCGGCCTCGCCCTCCGATCCCACGAGCTTCAGCTTGACGATGCGGCCCGATTCGCCGCGTCGCACGGGGATGAGCTCGCGCACGGTCCCGATGCTCCGCCCCAGCGTCTTTTCGACCTGGGTCCGCAGAACGTCCTGCGGGATTCTGTTCTCCCAGCGGAAATACTTGGCCGTGTATTCCAGCGACCGCGGCAGGTGGTCCCGTGTCGTATTGCAGTTGGCGGGCGGATTATCCAGGATCCAGCGCCGCACATTGGATTCATCGTCCAGCGGCTCGTACGCGGCCAGGGATTTCGATCCGTCACGGACGCCCTGCAGATGCGCCTTCGGTCCGGTCTGCCAGACTTTCTCCACGTCGTCCGTATGGCCGCCGCACGAGGCGCCGTACACCGCGTCGAGAATGCGTCCTTCGCTCCACAGCACGAGTCCGGCTGTCCTGCGCACCGCGCGGGAAGCGGCGGGAGCGAGACGGCTCATGCCGCTGTAGACCTGGCAGTGCACATCCGCGCACACATCATACGGATCCGCCGGGTGAAGCAGACTGAGGTTGGCGAGCACCTTGCTCCTCGCGGCGACGGCCTGCGCCTTCAGCGCCTCCTCCGGAAATCCCGGGCTCATCTCCGATGGCACCACGCCCTCGAGGTAGGTTTCGACGGGAACGCGGTTGACCGCGGCCAGCTTGCCTTCCGTATCGAGGACGACGGAAAAAGTCTGAGGATAAACGCGTTGCTCGTTCCTTTCCCAATGGTATCCTGATCCGACCGGAACGACCGGCATTCGGACCGGAGACCCGGAAACGAAGAATGAATCATCGGTTTCGAACACCCAGTTGCGCGTCTCATTCTGCAGGGAGATGCAGCCGGACGGGGGGGCCTGAACCTCCCGGACCACGAAGGATTCAAACCGGTGCCGGACGGAATCGCGGAAGGCCTTGGCTTCGGACTCCGACAGAAAAACTTTTTTCAGATAGATCCGGTACAGCTGGCCGGCGCCCGGCCATCCCGCCCGCGGAAGCGACTCCCCTCCGGGAATCCGGATTTCCGTTTCAAGGCCCGCCGTCTCGACGTCCCGGGCCTTCCGGCGGGCGCGGTCGCGCGTACTCATGGACCCCGCGACCAGGCGGTACACGACCCGGCCCGGCCTGGAGGTCCGGAGTGACGCAACCCAGCGTTCGCCCGAATCGCCCTTTGCGATGAAACGGCCGTCGCCGGCCCGGAGCTCATAGGCCAGCGTCGGAACGAAGACAATGACGTTCTGGCCCTTCACCAGGCCCACGCGGATCTCCGGACCCGCGGGCCCGCCTTCCGGCGGAGGCGGGAGAACGGCGCACCGGCTGAGCCACAGAACGGAGACGAGAATCAGGAATGAAAAACGCTTCATGGAGGAATCCTCGTATTCGGGTTGACGGGACGCACCACACATCAATTTAACCGGAGCCGCCGCGAAATGCAAGGGAAATGACCGTCTCCGGCACAATCCGCTTTGAATTCCGGTTCCGGTTTCCTATTTTAGGGGAAACAGACCGAACGGGAGCGCCACCGCATGAGCCGTATCACCGTCATTGTGAATCCGATATCGGGCAGGGGTCACGGGGAAAAATCCATACCGGCCATCGAGGGCCATTTCAGGAGTCTCGGAGTTGACGCGGCCCTCATCCGCACGGAGCGGCCGGGCCACGCCTACGAATTGGCGGCCGCCGCGGTACGGGACGGATCGCAGACCGTCGTATCCGCAGGCGGCGACGGAACGGCCAATGAGGTTCTGAACGGCCTCATCCTCGCCAACCGCGAGCACGGCCGCAACGCGGCCATGGCCGTCCTGTGCGTCGGCCGCGGCAACGATTTCGCCTTCGGCGCGGGAATTTCCAGGAGCCTGGAGCTGGGATGCCGGGCCATCGCCGAAGACCGGCGACGGCGTATCGACGCGGGACTTGTGACGGGCGGGCTGTATCCGAAGGGCCGTTATTTCGGGAACGGAGTCGGCATCGGATTCGACGCCGTGGTGGGATTCGAAGCCCTGAAGCTGAAGGCGCTCTCGGGCTTTCTCTGTTATGCCGTGGCCGCGGTGAAAACGATTTCCCTCTACAACCGTCCGCACCGCGTGCGCATCACGTGCGACGGCGAGACCTGGGTCCAGGACATGCTCATGGTCTCGCTGATGAACGGCCGCCGCATGGGCGGCGGTTTTCTCATGGCCCCGGAAGGCGACCCCGGGGACGGATGCCTGAACTACTGCATCGCGGCCGGCATCCGCCGCAGGCGCCTTCTCCCGCTCATGCTGAAATTCATGAAGGGCGCACAGGCGGGACATCCCGCCATCAAGATGGGGACGTTCCGGAAAATCGCCGTCACGGCGCTGGAAGGCGCGCTTCCGGCCCACGCCGACGGGGAAACCCTGTGCGTCGATGGCACCGCGCTCGAAGTCGAGATACTGCCGTCGGCCCTCGACATCATCGTTCACGGTCCGGCCTGAACGGACCGCGGCGGCGGGCGGCTTTCAGCCGCCCGCCTTTTTCACCTTGTAGCCCCTGGCCTCCAGCAGAGGCACGACCGCATTTCGGTGGTCCCCCTGGATCACGACCACGCCCTCCTTCACCGATCCTCCCGCGCTGCATTTTCTTTTCAGCTCCGAGGCCAGCGCCTCCAGCGCCGCTCCGCGGAGCGGCAGACCGTAGACCGCGGTGACTGTCTTGCCCGCGCGTCCCTTGACTTCGCGCCGCACGCGCACCACACCGTCGGCCGGAGGCGCGTCTGACGTGCCGCGGCACGCGCACCGGTCCTTCGGACGCCCGCATTCGGGGCACATCCTGCCGTGGTCCGTCGAGTAGACGATTGAATTTCTTTCCATCACACTGACTCCCCGTTGAAAACGGAACGGACTGACCGAATTATAAGAAAAGCCGGGCGCGGACGCAAGCAAAACGTTGCGACGCCGCCGGACGCCGGTCATTTCCGCCCACTGCGCTTTTTGATCGGCGGCGCCGCGAAACGCCGAAACGCGGCGCAATAAAAATTTTTCTTGATATAAATAAAATTGCATGTTATATTAATAGCAGGAAAAAGAAACGGCGCCGGATGTTCATCGCGAAAAAAATCCGGTAATGGACAAAAAAAGCGGGAACCGAACACAGGATGTCGCTCGAGAACGCAAAAAGAAGAAATCACTTGACGATGAATTTAAAAAATGTTATATTTAAGCGTGCACTTAACTATCCCGACAGGCGGACGGACTTTGATTTGGATTCACGTTTAAAATCATGCGACACGATCCCTCCGGCCTGTTGAAGGCACTGTCGGTTGAAACGCGAGTCAAAATCATAGAACTCTTAAAGTCAAAAGGACCCCTCGGGGTCAATCATCTCGCCCAACGCATCGGCGTCACTCCCGCCGCCATCTCCCAGCATCTCAAAATTTTGAAAATGGCAGGACTTGTCCGGAACGAACGGAAGGGCACGGCCGTTCCCTATTCCCTGGACGAGCCCGCGCTCCAGAATTTCCGGGCGCTGCTCGACCGGCTGTGCTCCTTCGACGGCCGCAAATCCCCGCGCAGCCGCCGGCTTCCGGGGAAACCCCGGCAGCTCGCGTCGCTCCGGCAGTACGAACGGAAGCTTCAGAGCGAAATCAAGACGGTGCGCAGGCAGATACGCAGCATCCGGACTCGAAAGGGGAAAGTCTGACGCAAAGGAAAATATTGCGGCATCCAACGCAATAGACCTGACGCTCCGGCCCGGGACGCAACAACCCGGATCCGGAGTCGGGGACCATCAACCCAATAAAGGAGGTGACAAGAATGGCCACCAAAAAGGCAAAGAAACCCGCGAAGAAAGTCGCGAAGAAAGTCGTGAAGAAAAAGAAGTAAATCAGAGCTGACGGATCGAAAAACAAGGAGCGGGGCAACCCGCTCCTTGTTTTTTTATTTCCGAACCGGTGAGGGGAGGGGGTTGGCGCGTTCGAACGTTTGAACGTTCGAACGTTCTCCCCGCTCCCCCCGCATGACGCGGCAAAACTCCCTTGACAAATCCGGCCGATCTTTGTATACTGATTGAAGATCCCCGCGGTCTGCCGCGGGGAATCTTCTATCTGCAGTGAAGTAATTTTTTTATATTCGCTTGCCCATTCCCCACTGCCCGCTGCGCGGGATCAAGATATGATACGCCTTCTGGCGAAGAAAAGCGGCGGGGAATGGGCAAGCGTTCAGATTCGACTTCGGAAAGGACGATCGCAGTGACCATCGAAGCCGATTCCCGCGCCGGACTCCCCCATCGCCGGATGAATCCCCTGACAGGCGAGTGGGTGCTGGTTTCTCCCCAGCGGACACTTCGGCCCTGGCACGGCAGGCGCGAAAGCCCGACTGCCGGGGAACGGCCCGCGTACGACCCGTCCTGCACCCTATGCCCGGGCAACCGTCGGGCCGGAGGCGCAGTCAATCCGGCCTACCGCGAATCCTTCGTATTCACCAACGACTTCCCCGCCCTTCTCCCGGACACGGAATCATCCGCTCAGGCCCGCCATCCCCTGTTCCGCTCCGAATCCGTTCCGGGCGCCTGCCGCGTCATCTGCTACTCCCCCAGACACGACCTGACCCTGGCGGAAATGGAAGTGCCGGATATCCGACGGGTTGTTTCTCTCTGGTCGGAGCAAGTCGAAGAACTGGGCCGCGTTTACCGCTGGGTCCAGGTTTTCGAGAACAAGGGATTGATCCTGGGATGCTCCAATCCGCATCCGCACGGACAGATCTGGGCCGGCGGTTTTCTGCCGAACGAACCGTTCAAGGAAGACCTCCGCCAGAGGGAACACTGGTCCCGGCGGGGCGCTCCCCTTCTTTCGGACGCAGCCGCATTCGAATCCGCGGAACGCGTCCGCATCGTCGCAGAAAACGGACACTGGCTCGCCTGGGTGCCGTTCTGGGCCGTCTGGCCGTTTGAAATTCTTCTCGCGCCGAGGGCCCACCGACCGCGCCTGACGGACCTTTCGGACGCGGAAAAGGACGGTTTGGCCTCCATCCTGAAAATCCTGCTGGTCCGGTACGACAACCTGTTCGGAACCGAATTCCCTTACTCCATGGGCTGGCACGGCGCGCCGACCGACGGCGAAGCCCATCCGCACTGGCAGGTGCACGCGCATTTCTATCCGCCGCTCCTGCGGTCCGCGACGGTGCGAAAATTCATGGTCGGCTATGAAATGCTCGCCGAAGCTCAGCGCGACATCACACCGGAACAGGCCGCGGAGCGTCTGGCCGGACTGCCGGACATTCACTGGAGGCGAAAATCCGAAGATAAAAGCGACGGGAATCCATGAGAACCGCGGACATCGACATCCTTTTCGGAAAAGACCGCTTCTCCGTCCGCGAACTGGTCCGGGGCCGGAACGGCGGCGCTGAGAAGCTCGCGGAACTGTCCCTCGCGCTTGCGGAATCTCTGAATCCCGGATTCGACCGCAACGCCGAAACCGCGGCCGAATGGAACCGGTATGTCCGCCTGATCGCAGAAGGTCACGGCGGCGCGCTTGAAAATCCGTATGCGGACCT
This sequence comes from uncultured bacterium, assembly GCA_964577095.1. Taxonomy (GTDB): domain Bacteria; phylum Zhuqueibacterota; class QNDG01; order QNDG01; family DTFT01; genus JAFGAX01. Next base: position 5,938 of record CAZNXX010000099.1, read on the forward strand.
TCCCGGATACCGCATCGCGCCCGTCACACCGGGAACAACAGTTGACCCCGGCACGCCCCTCATCGTCCCTCTAGATTCCGCGCCGGCCGGCCGCACGAAACCTGCCGCGGCAATCCGGAGCGATCTGTCCCGCACACTTCTCGTCCTGGCTGTGGGCGGCGCGGATACGACGTTCTATGACGGAATGGACGAAGCGGCCACGGAATCCTTTCTTCGCGCCTTTCTGTCGGAGGAATGCGCCGGCTGTTTCGACGCGGCCTCGCTGCGCCGGGGCATTCCCCGCGCCTTCATCTCCAAGCCGGACGGCAGCGGCGGCCGGATCACCCACATTGAAAGCCTGCTCGTCCAGGCCCATGAATCGGGCATCCGTCATGCGGTCATCCTCACCAATGCGTCCCTGGCGGACGCGGTCGGCCGTTTCCTGGATCGCCGGCTCAGCCTGCTGTCCGGCCTGAACCGGATCGTGGCGGTCCAGCCGCTCCTGGCCTCCCCGGTTTTCGAACCCGGATCGGGCCGATGGGTCGTTTCGCGGGACGGGACCGGATTTCCCGGCGGACACGGACACGGGTTCAAGCACGCCCTGCGGCATCCCGCGGTCGCCGGATGGATACGCGATTGCGGCCTGGAGACCTTTTGCTTCTCGAACGGAGACAACGCGGCCCTCTTCCGAAGCGGAGCCGAACCCTTCTTCCGCGGACTCGGCGCGCTGGACACTCTCCGGAGCCGGCCGGGCCATGACAACTGCGGCATCGCCCTGTTCCTGGTGTGGGAGCCAGCCCAGAAAGGCGGTTTCGCCTTCTTCCTCGATCCCCTGAACGGCGGGGAACGCCGGGTGCGCATCGTCGAAATGGAACTGGCCGCAGCCGCGGGAATGAGCCCGGATGCGCTCCGCGGCGGCCGATTCGCGTACAACACGAACGTGGCCGTCGGCTTTCTGGATCCGGTGATCCGCCGCCTGGACCGCCTGCCGATGGCGCTCAAGCGGAAGCGGATCGACGGCCGCGACCGTCTGCTGCTTGAATCTTCGTTCGCAACGGCCCTGACCTCATCGCAGGACGAACACGGCTTCACCCGTTCCGACCCGCGCTCCGCGCTCTTTCTTCTGCCTCCGGACCCCGCGATGTATCCGCACTGGATACATATGAGCATCCGGAAGCGGGAGGATTGGCTCGCCTATGCTTCCACAATATTCCGGTCCCGCCGGACGCACACGATCCCCGGCGGTTCCGCCGTCGTCGATTCGGACCGTCCCGCGATCCGGCTCCTGCCCCGGCTCGAAGGGGATATCACACGGACGGACATTCTGACCTCGGCGGCGTTTTTCGACATTTTCCGGGACGCGGAAATCGACATGGCGGATTTCGACGGAACGCTCCGGGTGGATTTTCCGGAAGACCCGGCATCGGGAAGGGGATCGCTGAAATTCGAGGGAAACGTGCGGTTTGAGGGAAGCGGCGTGATCGCGTTCACCGTTCCGCCGGGGGAACGATGGTTGGTGCGGGACAGGACGTTCAAGTCACCCGCTTTTATCCGTTCCATTTAAAACAATCCGACTCCTGACTCTTTCATGTCCCATTCCATCAATCGATCTCAGATCAACGATTTCAGAATGAAGATCGCAGATCGAAACCATCCACTCATCAGAAACTCGCGATTCACGACTCTCCAGGACGCTCAACGTCACCTCCCCGTATACGCCGCATCCGCAATAAAAAGCCCGGGTGCATGATGGACCCGGGCGCGTTCCCGCTCTCAATCTGAGATTGTCAATCGTTGATCTGCGATCTGCAATCGATTTTTCGCCCTATTCGTACCTGAGCGACTCGATCGGATCGAGGTTCGCCGCCTTGCGCGCCGGGAACAGTCCGGCGACCACGCCTGTGACGCCCAGCACCGTCACCGCAGTCCAGATGACCGCCGGCGACATCAGCGGCCTGCCGAGAAACTCCATCGCCCCCTCCTTCGCAGGAATCATCCACACGGCCCTGACGATGCCCGCCGCCGCCAGGAATCCGGCCAGCCCGCCGATCACCGCCATGCCCACGGCCTCGAAGGTGAACTGAAAAAGGATGTGCCTCCGCTTGGCGCCGCAGGCCCGCTTGATGCCGATTTCCCGCGTCCGCTCCTTCACCACCACGTACATGATGTTGGCGACGCCCACGCCCGCGATGATCAGGGTCATGGCCCCGATCACCGCCATGAAGATGTTCAGACCCTTGAACACCTTGTCCTGGATTTCGACGGCCTCGGCCATGTCCCAGGCCCAGACGGCGTTCTCGTCCCGGCTGTCGAACCGGTACTTGCGGCCCAGCACACGCCGGATCTCCTGGAGCACGAGCTTCGACTCCGTGGGTCGCGCCGGCTTGACCAGCAGGCTGTTGATGGTGCGGTACCCATAAATGCTCTGAAAGGTCGAGAAGGGGATGACCGCCCGGCGGTCGTCAGGACCATTGTTCATGGAGGTCTGCAGTTTCTTCGGCAGAACGCCCACCACGGTGAAGGGCACACCGTCGATCTGAAGGCTCTTCCCGATCACATCGGTCCCGCCGTAGAGTTCCTTCGCCACCTCGGAACCCAGGAACACGACGCGGCGCTTCTCCTGCTGGTCCTTTTCGTTGAGAAAACGGCCGCCCGCGGCCGGATACATCCTCCGCAGGACTTCAAAACTCGGATACACGCCTTCCATGAACGTGGAGGCGCTCTTGTCCCCGGTCCGGAGGCGCACCCACTTGCCCTGCTGGGGGCTCGTGGCCTCGATCATCGGGATGCTCTCCTCAAGGATGCGGGCGTCGTCTTCCGTGAGGTTGATCCGACGGCCGAGCGGAAGGCCCTCGAATTTCATGCCGGTCTGGCCGCCGCCCATCATGATGGACATGTTCCCCGCGTTCAGCAGGCCTTCGCGCATTCGGAAGGCCAGCCCGCTTCCGAAGGCCATGAGCAGGATCATGGTGAGGCACCCCCAGGCGATAGCCACGGTGGTGAGAATGGCCCGCGTTTTCTGCTGACGGACGTCCTCGATAAACTCGCGGATCATCTGAAGGGAGAACATGGTCTGCCTCTGTCGGATGCGTGCGTGAAGAGGGCCGGCGCCGGTCCGGAGCCCCGGCGTTCAGAATCGGAGCGCGTCGGCCACTTCGATTTTGGCGGCCTTCCGGGCGGGGAAATAGCCGGCGAAGAAACCGATCAGTCCCAGCACGGTCACCGAGACGACCGCGACGGCCGGAGACAGGACCGGATGGCCGACGTAGTCTTCGATGGGCATCATGGATATGGCCTTGATGAGGACCAGCGAGATCAGGAATCCGGCCGCCCCGCCGAGCGCGATGATGATGAAGGTTTCCGCGATGAACTGGTTCATGATCTGCGACCGCCGGGCCCCCACCGAACGCCGGATGCCGATCTCCTTTGTCCGCTCCTGGACGACCACGTACATGATGTTGGCGAGCCCGATGCCTCCGACCGTGAGCGTAAACACGCCGATGATGCCCATGAAGATGTTGAGCCCGAGCGAGAAGTAGAAGACGAACTTGTCCATCTCGGTGGTGTCCCAGATGCCGAGCGCCTGCTTGTCGTCCGGGTTGAACTGGTACTTCTTGCCGAGGATCTCGTAGATGCGCCGTTCCACGGCCTTGCCGAGCCGCGGGTCTGCGACCTTGACGACCATGTTCGCGATGGTCCGGTGTCCGAATGCGGTCGCGAACGTCGTGGCCGGCATGAACGCCCGGTCCTGGTCCTGGGAGCTGTACGACGAATTCTGGATTTTCTTGCGGAGCACCCCCACGACCAGGAACGGCGAATCGCCGACAAGAACGGTCTCCCCGACCGCGTTCTTCCCCTCCCCGAACAGGTATTCCGCGAGCTTGTTCCCGAGAAAAATCACGCGCTTCCGGTCGCGGATGTCCAGGTCGTTGATCCACCGCCCGCCGTCCTGCGGCCAGATGTGGCGGATGGGGCCGTATTCCGGGATGACGCCCGCGATGCTCGGCCGGTTGATCTGCTCGCCCACGCGCAGGGCCGCGCCCCGCGTGCTGTATTCCGGACTGATCGCCTCCAGCTGCGGGACGAGCCGTTTGATCAGGTACGCGTCCTCTTCGCGCAGCCGGATGCCCCGGTCCTTGCCGTACCCCTGGAAGGGCATGCTCGTCTGGCCCGGCCAGATGATGGTGATGCCCTCGCCCATGCCGTGCATGTTCTTGCTCATCGACTTCTGCACGCCCGCGCCGAAGGCCAGGAGCACGATGATGGTCACCGTTCCCCAGACGATGCCGAACAGGGTCATGGCCGTGCGCGATCGGTACTGACGCAGGTACCGGAAAATTTCAGTCAGCGTGTCTCGCATAGAATCCCTGTTTTCCTTCCGAGGGGCGCCTGCCCCGGCTCCGTCCGGCGTCCCCAGGACGGCCGGATTCCGCCTCCCCGACCGAAGGCGGGGCGGTTACCACGCCCGGGTCCGCGCCGCGGCTCACGTGATCGGCTTGACTTCCTTTTCCAGAACTTCCTGGCCGTTTTCCAGCCCGGAAACGACCTCGATCTGAATGGCGTCGGACAGGCCGGTCACGACGGGCACTTCCTTTGACTCCTTCTCTCCTTGGGGAACACGGACAAAGGAGGAGTCGTTCCGGAACGACACCACGCGTTCGGGCAGCGAAAGCACGCTGTCCTTCCGGGCGATGATGATGTTGACATTGGCGGAAAAACCGGCCCGCAGCACGCTTCCCGCGGCATCGTCGATCACGACCTCGACCGGGAACACGGTGGTGTTCTCCTGCTTGCGCGCCTTGAGCGAAATCAGCGAGACATGGCCCTTCACGGCCTTGCCCGGGAGGGCGCCGACCTGGAGTTCCGCGGGCATCCCCTCGCGGATCTTGCCCACGTCGATTTCGTCCACTGTGCCCTTGAACAGAATGTCCTTCATGTCGGCCATCTTCATGAGCTCGGTTCCCGCCTGGTAGGAGGTCAGCGGAACCACGGGATCCCCGACATTCACGCTCTTTTCCAGCACGTATCCGGAAATCGGCGCCTTGATGACCGTTTCGATGTCCGTGTCCGCGATGCGGACCTTGCCCTTCTCGATGAGCTGGAGCCTCTCCTGGGCGATTTTATGCCGGAGTTCGGCCTCCTCGTAGTTCCTTCTGAGGTTCTCGATCTCCTGGTCGGAAATCAGTCCCTTCACTCTGAGCTGGTCCCCGCGGTCCCTCTCCTTCTGAATGGTCTTGAGCTCGATTTC
>CAZNXX010000100.1:0-11101 GCA_964577095.1 uncultured bacterium
CCCTTCGTGTACAGGCGGGCCGTGTCCCTCGACCTCAAGGGCTTTGTCCGCAACACGCCAGAAGGCGTCGAGATCGAAGCGGAAGGCGATCCGGATTCGGTCCGGACACTGATCGAGTCGTTGAAAGCCGATCCGCCACCTCAGGCTGAAGTGCGTTCCGTTGAATTCCGGTCCATGCCCGCTTCCGGCGGAACGGAATTCGAAATTCTGGAAAGCGCGGGTGAGGCGCCCGCGTCCGCGCTGGTTTCCCCGGACATCGCGACCTGCCCGGACTGTCTCGCCGAACTCTTCAATCCCTCGGACCGGCGTCACCGGTATCCCTTCATCAATTGCACGAACTGCGGCCCACGCTTCACCATTATCACGGCTGTCCCGTACGACAGGCCGTCCACGACCATGGCGGCTTTCACCATGTGCCCGGCCTGCCGGGCCGAATATGAGGACCCGGCGAACCGGCGTTTCCACGCCCAGCCCAATGCCTGCCCGGAATGCGGCCCAAGGCTCCGGTTCACAGGAGCGGACGGACGGGATATCGCGGTGGCGGATGGGGATGCCGTGGCTGCCGCGGCACGCTGGATGCGGGAGGGCAGGACCGTCGCGGTGAAAGGACTCGGCGGATTCCACCTGGCCTGCGACGCGGAGAACGAGGCGGCCGTCCGGAGACTGCGAGAAAGAAAAGGCCGGGAAGAAAAGCCGCTGGCGGTCATGGCCCGGGATCTCGATGCGGTTTCCGCATTGGCGCTCGCGTCCGAAGTCGAAATCTCCGCGCTTCGGTCCTGGCGCCGGCCCATCGTCCTGCTCGGCAAACGGATCCCGTTTCCCCTGGCCGTGTCCGTGGCTCCGGGAAACGCGTTCATCGGCGTGATGCTGCCCTATACGCCGGTTCATCATCTTCTCATGGCCGACAATTTCCGCGGCCTCGTCATGACGAGCGGCAATGTCTCGGAACAGCCCATCGCGGTCGGGAACGAAGAGGCCCTGAGCCGGCTGGCCCGGGTCGCGGACGGTTTTCTTCTGCACGACCGCGACATCCGCGTCCGGAACGACGACTCGGTGGTCCGGTTCAGCCGCGGGATTCCGGCGTTCATCCGGCGTTCACGGGGCTGGGCGCCTTCGCCGGTTCACCTCGGCCGGCCCGGTCCGTCCGTGGTCGCGGTGGGCGCGGAAATGAAGAACACGGTGTGCCTCACATCCGGGGATCGGGCGTTCATCAGCCCCCACATCGGGGATCTGGAGAACGCGGAAACACTCGAATCCTTCGAACATGCGGTCGGGCACCTTTCCCGGCTGTTCGACGTACGGCCCGAAATCGCGGTTCATGACCTGCATCCGGATTACCTTTCGACCCAATGGGCGTTGAACCGGTCCGGGCTGAAAACCTGGGCGGTACAGCACCATCATGCCCATATCGCGTCATGCCTGGCCGAGAACGGAAGGACAGGGCCGGTCATCGGATTCGCGCTGGACGGAACCGGATATGGCCCGGATGGAACGGTATGGGGTGGGGAGATTCTGGTCGCGGACCGCGCCCGGTTCGAAAGGGCGGGGCATTTTTCGGTCCGGTGCATGCCCGGCGGCGAGGCCGCGATACGCGAACCCTGGCGCATGGCGCTCTCTTTTATGGATGCCGCGTTCAGGCATGGGATCGATCCGGGTATGGCTGAAGACATTCTCCTTCGGAAAGCATCCGAATTTCCGGCTTTCCGCGAAGCCGGCTCCGGGAAGGTCCGGTCCGTCATCCGGCTGATCCGATCCGGGATTTCCCAGCCAGCCACTTCGAGCCTGGGCCGGCTTTTCGACGCGGTTTCGGCTCTGACCGGCATCCGGTCCGTTTCCACCTATGAAGGACAGGCTGCAGCCGACCTTGAAGCTGTTCTCCATACTTCTGCGAATATCGGAATTCGGGAGAACGCGGCTTCGACGCAAATCCGGAAAAGCGGAGCAATCGGATCAGCCGGTTCCGATGACAGGCCGTATGTGTTTGGAATAAAAGAAATTAGAGGGATTTTAGAGATCGATCCTGACCCTGTCATCCTTTCGGTTCTGGAAGACGTTCAGGCCGGATTTCCCGTATCCGGCATCAGCCGGAAATTCCACGCGGGATTGATCCGGGTTTTCGTCCGTATCGCGGAGCATTTGCGGGATAAAACCCGTCTATCCACGGCCGCATTGAGCGGAGGCTGTTTCCAGAACCTGTTCCTCCTCGACAATCTGTCCGCGGAACTGGGCAGGGCCGGTTTTGAAATTCTGTCACACTCTCTCATGCCTGCCAATGACGGGGGACTGTGTCTCGGCCAGGCGGCAATCGTCCATGCCAGAATGCAGGCTGAGGTTCCACTCATGCCGTCCGGGGTTGTAATTCGGGGTTGATTTATTTGGATGTTTTTATTATCTTAAATCAGGACCCATTCGCTTACCGGTTTCTCATACCTGCGACTTTTGGCATCCTTGCGTTTATCGGATCGGGAATGCGGAAAAATCCGTTTCGGCCGGAGTCTGCAACTTACGGAAAACCGTTCTTTCCGTGGAAGTATGCGGTTACGCTCTTTATGACGCTGATTCTGTGCCTGGTCGACGGCGGATTGACGATTTTTCTCGTCAATAGAGGGGCCTGGGAAGCCAACCCGCTGATGCGGCATGCCCTCTCAGTCAGTCACGAATACTTCATCATACTGAAGTACTTTCTGACAGCCGGAGGATTTCTCTTTCTGATGCATCACGGCCGCAGGCGGATTTTCCGGGGGATCATGACTCTTGAAGAATTGGCGGGTGGCATTCTCCTGTTCTATGCCGGTCTTGTCATCTATGAGATCACTATTTATCATATCGTGAAATAAGCTCCGACAATGTGCCTCGCCATACCTATGCGATTGACCGAGATCCTGGACGACCGGGGCGTCGCCGAAGCAGGCGGTGTCCGGCGCGAGGTCGGTCTGCAGCTGCTGGACGGACTGCGGGTCGGCGATTACGTTCTCGTGCACGCCGGATTCGCCATCCAGAAAGTGGACGAGGAGGAAGCGCGGAAGACCCTGGACCTGTTCCGCGAGCTCGGTCAGGATTTTTGAAGTACGTGGACGAATTCCGTGACGGCCGCGCCGGCCGGAAGCTCGTTGAGGAAATACGCGAGGCCGCGCCGGACCGGCCCCTGACGCTGATGGAAGTGTGCGGCACCCACACCATGGCAATCGCGCGGTTCGGCATACGGCCGCTCCTGCCGCCCTCCATCCGTCTCATCTCGGGACCCGGGTGCCCGGTCTGCGTCACGCCGTTGGCATACATGGACCAGGCCATGGCGATCGGCCGGCTGCCCGGTGTGACCCTGGCTGTTTTCGGGGACATGATGCGTGTTCCCGGTTCTGCATCGAGCCTCGAACGGGAGGCCGCCTCGGGCGCGGACGTGCGCGTGGTCGCATCCACGCTGGAGGCCCTGGCTCTCGCCGACCGTCTGAAACCCCGGCCGGTGGTGTTTCTCGGCATCGGTTTCGAAACGACCGCGCCGACGGTGGCCGCGTCCCTGATCGAAGCGAAGCGCAGGAGCCTCGCGAATTACACGGTGCTCTGCGGCCACAAGACCATGCCGGGCGCTCTGGCCGTGCTGGCGGCGGGGAACCCGAGACCGGACGGATATCTGTGCCCCGGGCACGTCAGCGTCATTATCGGTTCCGGTGTGTACGAAGGGATTGTCCGGGATTTCGGCATCGGGTGCGTGATCGCGGGATTCGAGCCCCTGGACATACTTCAGGCGATACGGATGCTCGTCCTTCAATCCGCATCCGGTGTTCCGGCCGTGGAAAATCCCTACAGCCGCGCGGTGACCGCGGGCGGGAACGGTCGCGCCCGCGGGGCGATGGAAGCGGTTTTCGAGCCCTGCGATTCGGAATGGCGGGGGCTCGGCCGGATCCCTGGAAGCGGTCTCAGAATCAGGGCGGCATTCGCGGATTTCGACGCGGCTGTGCGTTTTCCGGTTTCGGTCGCGCCCGCATCCGATCCCCCGGGATGCAGGTGCGGCGAGGTGCTGACCGGGGCCCTGCGGCCGGCCGAATGCGGCCTGTTCGGCAGGGCCTGCACGCCCGACCATCCGGTTGGAGCCTGCATGGTTTCGTCCGAGGGAACATGCGCGGCGGCGTACAGATATGGGGTAGAGTAACTGTTCCGGGTTCCGGGTTTCGAGTTCCGGGTTGGAATGAATACTGCCCGATTCCCCCGAATCGTCCTGGAAGTATAGACTCGAAACCGGTCTGAAACAGTAATGAATGCGGATTTTAATATAACTGAAATCGGATCGCTCTGACAGTATGAACTCGGAACTCGAAACCCGGAACCCGGAACACAACAACCGGAACCCGGAACTCGGAACTCGGAACTCGGAACCGGTTGAGACGATCCGTCTCGCCCACGGCGGCGGGGGAAGCCTGACCCAGGCGCTCGTGCGGGACGTTTTTCTCGCTTCGTTCGGAGACAGCGAACTGGCCCGCCTGAACGACAGCGCCATTCTGGACGCGGCCCCGGGGCGCATCGCCTTCACCACCGATTCTTTCGTGGTCCAGCCGCTCTTCTTTCCGGGCGGAGACATCGGCAGGCTCGCGGTGTGCGGCACGGTGAACGACCTGGCCGTGACCGGCGCGGTTCCGGTCGCGCTCAGCGCGGGGTTCATCCTCGAGGAAGGACTGCCCCTTTCCGACCTGGAGCGCATTGTCCGTTCCATGGCCGGCGCGGCCGAAGAGGCGGGCGTGCGCATCGTCACGGGCGACACCAAGGTCGTGCAGAAAGGAAAGGGAGACGGCGTTTTCATCAACACTGCCGGAATCGGGGTGTTCCCCGAGGGCCGGCCGGCCGTGACCGGGTCCGGAGCGCGGCCGGGGGACGCCGTCATCGTGAGCGGGCCGCTCGGCCGCCACGGCATGGCCGTAATTCTGGCGCGCGAGGATCTCGGCCTCTCGTCCGATATCCTGTCGGACGCGGCGCCGCTCAACGGCATGCTGAGAAAGCCGCTGGAATCCGTTCCGGGTCTTCACGCCATGCGCGACGCCACGCGTGGCGGGCTCGGCGTGGTGCTGAACGAGATCGCGGAACAGTCCGAGGTGTGCATCGAGCTGGAGGAGGATCGGATTCCGATTCCGGAGGATGTGCGGAGCGCGTGCGAGATCCTGGGCTTCGACCCGCTGTACGCGGCGAACGAAGGCGTGGTCGCGGCCTGCGTGGCCGCCGAACACGCGGACGCGTGGGTCCGAATGATGGCCGAATCGCCCTACGGAAAGCAGGCGGCCGTAATCGGCCGGGTGACGGAAGAATCGCGCCATCGGGTGGTGCTCAAAACGCGCATCGGGAGCAGGAGAATCGTGGATGTGATCAGCGGGGAGCAGCTGCCGAGGATTTGCTAGAGTCGAGCGCGGCCCGGACTTCGGAATAGAAGACGGCCCAGCGCTCCGGTTTCGAGTCGAGCCGCTTGTAGCGTTTCGCGAAGGCGTCGGCCGTGATCTTCCGCCGCAACAGCAGGGCCCGGGCCGAATCCGAGTAGGCGGGTTCGGACGGCACGCGCTCCCGAAGCAGCGTCAGCTCGGCCACGACGCGCGCGAACCTGCGGTCGCCGCGGGACAGACGCTCCTGGCGTCCTCCGCCGCAGGACGGCAGAAGCGCCAGGACAACGAAGAGCATCAACCCGTTACGGATTTTCATCGCCCTCAATAAAAGGAAAAATTGGACGAAAAGCAAGAACATTCAGGCGAAAACGGCGCCGATCTCCACGTCCACACGGTGTATTCCGACGGTCTGCTGAGCCCGTCAGAGATGGTCGAACGCGCGCGGGACGGCGGCCTGGCCGCTCTGGGCGTGACGGACCACGATACGGTCGACGGCATCGCCGAGGCCCTCCGTTCGGGGGCCGGAGCCGGCATCGAGGTGGTGCCCGGGGTGGAGCTCTCGAGCCAGTACAACGGCAAGGATGTCCACATCATCGGATACTACATCGATCCGTCGTGCGGCGAACTCATGGATTACCTGAAGCTTTTCAGGGACGAGCGGTTCAAGCGCGCGGAGAAAATGATCCGGACCCTGAACAGCCGCGGAGTGGATATCCATATCGACGAGGTCGAGGCGAAATCGCGGGGCCGGTGCATCGGCCGGCCGCATATCGCCGAGGTGCTCATGGACCGGGGATACGTGGAAACGATTCAATCCGCTTTCAACAAATATATCGGGTACGGCGCTGAAGCCTACGAGGATAAGTACAAGCTTCACCCGGACGAGGCCATACGGCTCATCTCGGAATCGAAGGGGCTTTCCTTTCTCGCCCATCCGGGCGCCGCGATCAGCGAGACCGTGATCACGAATTTCGTCAAATCCGGACTGGACGGGGTTGAAGTTGTGCACCCCTTTCTGCCGCCGTACCGGAGAAAGCAGCTGCACGGCCTCGCGATCAAGATGGGACTTCTCATGTCCGGCGGATCCGACTGCCACGGCGGCCGCGACGGCCAGTTTCTGGTGGGCCGGCATCAGGTGCCGTACGCCTACCTGACACGCATCCGCGAGGCCTACCGGCTCCGCTACGGAGCCGTTCCGGGCGACGGAGCCGGATTCCAGGAGCCGGTGTGAAGCTGTCGGCGGAACCGGCCGAGGGCGTCAAAACCGCTCCGCGCCGGCCGAGCATCCGGGACTGGCCCGAAGGAGAACGGCCGAGGGAGAAACTCCTTGAGTCGGGTCCGCAGGCCCTGTCCGACGCAGAACTGCTGGCCCTGCTGATCGGGTCCGGCATCAGCGGCGCGACGGCCGTGGACATGGGGAGGGAAATGGTCGGCGCCGGCGGCGGGCTCGCGGCCCTGGCCTCGCGGAACGCCCGGGAGCTGTCGCGCATGAAGGGAATCGGCGACGCGGCCGCGGCGCGCATCCTGGCCGCCTTCGAGATCGGCCGCAGGACCGCGGGCGGCACCCGCGGAGGCAGAAGGAAAGTCCGTTCGCCCGAGGATGTCGTCCGGTGGTACGGCCCCCTGCTCCGCGACATGCGGCGGGAGGCATTCCGGGTGCTCCTGCTCGACGGCGCCAACCGCATCCTGGCCGACCGCACGGTCTCGGAGGGCACCCTGAACGCGAGCCTGGTGCATCCGCGCGAGGTGTTCAAGCCCGCGGTGGACCACACGGCCGCATCGGTGATTCTGCTGCACAACCATCCGTCCGGCGAGGCGGATCCTTCGGCCGAGGACAGGGCCGTCACGGCCCAGCTGGCCGAGGCGGGCCGGCTGATGGGGATTCCGGTCATCGACCATGTCATCGTCGCGGGGGACCGGTATTTCAGTTTTGCAAAGGAAGGACTGATCAAACCGTAAGGAGCCGCATGCAGATCGAACGGGAAACCGCCGGGGACATCCTCGTCCTCCGCGTCCTGGAAAAACAGGTCACCTCGCACGAGGCGCCCGAACTGAAGACCGCGCTGCTCGGCGCAATGGCCGGGGAAAACGACCGGATTCTGCTCGACCTCAACGCCGTCGAGAACATGGACAGCACGGGCCTCGGCGCCCTCCTGTTCGGATTGAGACAGGCCGATCAGCACGACAAAGACCTGCGGTTCAGCGGCATGCAGAAGAAGGTCCGCTTCCTCGTCCATGTCGCCCAGCTGGACTCCGCGGTGCCCTCCTACGAGAACGAGGAGGATGGGCTGAAGGCGTTCGCTGAGGATGAGGGTGAATGAAGCGCCCCTGACCGAGGAATCGGTCGTCTCGGCGCTCCGCACCCGGCGTTTCGGAAGCGCCGTATACGTCCTGGGCCGCATCGATTCCACGAACGCGTTCGCCAAGACGCTGGCCGGACGGGGCGCACCGGACGGGGCGCTGGTCGTGGCCGACCACCAGACCGCCGGCCGGGGACGGTGGGGCCGGTCCTGGGCCTCGGCGCCGGGACTCGGGCTTCAGTTTTCCATCCTGCTCCGGCCCGGATCCGGACGGCTCGACATGCACCGCCTCACACTGACGGCCGCGACGTCCGTGGCCCAGGCGGTCGGCCGGCTCGGCCCGCAATGCCGGCTGAGATGGCCGAACGACGTGACCGTGGACATGAAGAAAATCGCGGGCGTCATCGTGGAGACCCAGCGGAACCGGAAAGGCGCCGCTTTCGCCGTGATCGGCGTGGGCCTCAACGTGAACCAGCGGCGATCCGATTTCCCCGAAGCCCTGGCCGCGAAGGCCGGGTCCATCCGGCAGGCGCTCGGGCGGAAAACCGACCGGACGGCCCTGCTGGCCGATGTCGTGCTGCAGCTCGAGCGGGACGTCCACCGGCTCGAAACCGAGGGCCCCGATTTCGCCCTGGGGCGGTGGATCCGGCGGAACGCGCTCCTGGGAAAGCCCGTGGTTCTGATTACCGCGGCGGGCGAGGCAAGAGGCGTCGTGAAGGGCTTTCACTCCGACGGCGCGCTGATACTCGCCGGCGAGGACGGACGGCTGAGGCGATTCTCGGACGCCGAAGTGACGGAGGTGTCGGATGCTGCTGGTCATTGACGCGGGCAACACGGAGACCGTTTTCGGGCTGTACCGGGGCGGCGGCCTGGTCTCGCAGTGGCGGATGTCGAGTCATTCCGGCCGCACCGCGGACGAGGCGTGGGTTCTGCTCCACGGCTGGTGCGGCGCGGCGGGGCTGGAAACGGCCGGCATCCGGGACGCGGTGATTTCATCCGTGGTCCCGGACCTCACGGCGCTTTTCTCCGACATGGCCGTCCGGCACCTGCGCATCCGGCCCCTGGTCGTGTCGTCCGAAACGGACACGGGCGTTCCGATCCTGATCGACGCGCCAACCACCCTCGGCGCCGACCGGATCTGCAACGCGGTGGGCGGGCTCGCCAGATACGGCGCGCCGCTGGTGGTCGTCGATTTCGGCACGGCGATCACGTTCGACGTCATTTCCGGGAAGGGGGAGTACCTCGGCGGCGCGATCTGCCTGGGGCTGAGGGGCGCCGCGAGGGAACTGCACCGGGTCGCGGCCAAACTGCCCCGCGTCGACCTCGCTTTTCCGCCTTCCGTGGTGGGCCGCGACACCGAATCGGGCATCCAGGCGGGTCTGCTCTGGGGCACGGCCGCCATGGTCGACGGTCTGATCGGCCGGATGGCCGGCGAGCTGGGCTTTGCCGACGTCACAGCCGTGGCCACGGGCGGCATGGCCGATCTGATTTCTTCGCAGTGCGCCCGGATCCGGCACGTCGATCCGTTTCTCACGCTCGAAGGCATGCGCATCATACATGAACGCGCCGCAACCCGAACCGAACCCAAGTCAGGAGGAGTATGAACACGATCATCCCGTCCGCGAAGGACTCCAAGGAAGTCAACGACACCATCTACAAGGTCATCGGCGCCTGCATGGAAGTGCACAAAGCCATCGGCCCGGGATTCCCCGCCGCCTTCTACCAGAAGGGGATGGAAGTCGAGATGAAGGAGAAGGAGCTCCCCTTCGAGCCCGACAAGGTCCTTCAGGTGAAGTACAAGGACGTCGTGGTGGGCGAATACACGATCGATTTCCTGGTGGCCGGGTCGGTGGTGCTCGAGGTGCGGGCGAACCGGGACGAGATGGGCGATCTGGACATCCAGAACGTCCTCCGCAGCCTGACCCTGTCCGGCGCGCCCATGGGCCTGCTCGTGAATTTCGGGAACCTGAAGATCCAGTACAAGCGGATTCTGCCGAGCCGGGCGATGCGCGGAGAGTCCCAGCCCCCGCGTCTGGACCGTCCGCTCCGGCCGATGGGGTACCGCGAAAGCGGTCGCACGCGCGAAAGCAATCCCATCCTGTGACCGGGCATCCGACGACCCGGTTCTTTCTCGCGGGCATCATCCAGGGTTCCCTGAGGGGCCTCGGGGTTTTCGATCAGGGCTACCGGAACCGGATCAAGTCGGTACTGCGCGCATTCGACCCGGAATGCGAACTGGTCTGCCCGGTCGAGGATCATCCTGAATCGGTCCGCTACACGGACGACCGGGCCCGGGAGACGTTTTTCGCCAATGTCGAACGGGCGAAACAGTGCGACGCGGTTGTCGTATACCTTCCGGAAGCGAGCATGGGATCGAGCATCGAGATGTGGGAGGCGCACCGCTGCGGCGTTCCCGTGCTGACCGTGTCCCCGCTCGACAGCAACTGGGTCGTCCGCATCCTGTCGAACCGTGTGTTTCCCGATCTGGACGGATTCACATCTTTCGTGTCGTCCGGCGGACTGGGCCGCCTGCTGTCCGGCAAACCGAGGTGACTGAAAAATGCATCACATGAAGCGTCCGGCGATTGTCCTTTTTCTCTGCCTGTCCGTCCGCCTGGCCGCGGCCGAGCCGGATTTCCCGAAACCGCGGGGCGCCGTGAATGATTTCGCGGGCGTCATCGACGGGGAATCGGCGCGCCGCATCGAAGCCCTTTCCACGGAGCTCCAGGAAAAAACCGGAGTCGCGCTGGTTGTCGCGGCCGTGGACAGCCTGTCCGGGCTGACGGTCGAGGAGTACGCGAACCGCCTGTACGCGTCCTGGGGCGTCGGCGGCAGGGAACTGGACGAGGGCGCCATGCTCCTGCTCGCGGTCAAGGAACGCAAGGTGCGGATCGAGACCGGGTACGGGCTGGAGGGGCTGTTCCCGGACGGCAAGGCCGGCCGCATACTCGACAATGATGTGCTGCCCGAGTTCCGGGAGGGAAGGTACGGGGAAGGATTCTACGCCGGAGTCCGGACTATGGCCGAAGACGTCGCTGAGGAGAAGGGTGTGACCCTGGACGGGTCAACCGGCCGGCGCAAGTCCGGCGAAGGCGGCTCCGAGTGCGGCGGCACGCTCATGTTCCTGCTCTTCATCCTGCTCATGATCCTCACCCGGGGCCGCATTCTCGGCTGGATCCTGCTCGGCGCCCTGTCCGGAGGACGGGGCGGGTGGAGCGGAGGCGGCGGAGGCGGGGGCGGCGGTTTCGGGGGCGGTTTCGGCGGAGGCGGATTCGGCGGTTTCGGCGGCGGATCGAGCGGTGGCGGAGGCGCGTCCAGGGGTTTTTAGCGGCGCGTTCACCGGAATCGAAACTTTCCGGCCGGCCGGGAAGGCCTTGTTGAAAGGCCGATGCGGCGGACGGGCGGGTCATCCAAACACGAGGCGGACATGGCAGAACCGAT
>CAZNXX010000101.1:0-11094 GCA_964577095.1 uncultured bacterium
CGCTGTCCACGGGCAACAAGAGCGAATTGTCCGTCGGATACTGCACCTTGTACGGCGACATGAGCGGCGGGCTGTCGGTCATCGCGGATGTTCCCAAGACCCGGGTGTACCGGCTCGCGGAATACGTGAACCGGGAACGGGAGATCATCCCGCGCCGCTGTTTCACGAGGCCCCCGTCCGCCGAACTCAGGCCCGGCCAGAAGGACCAGGACACGCTTCCGCCGTACGAGACCCTGGACGCGATTCTGCATCATGTCCTCGAAGAGGGCCTGTCCGGCGCCGAGATTGAATTGAAGGGTTTTCCCCCGAAGACCGTCCGATGGGTCATGAATGCGATTCAAACAAGCGAATTCAAGAGGCGGCAGGCCGCGCCCGGCCTCAAACTCTTTCCCAAGGCCTTCGGATCGGGCCGGCGCATGCCCATTGCGATGAAGGGGATTTATTAGTAGGGGGAACCCGATGCGGGCCGCCGGGACGGTTGCTTTCATTCCCCGCGGGCTCCGGCGATGGTCGCAGGTTTGACCGGTCGGTTCGGGACAGGCGCATTGACGCACTCATTCGGGAGGAGGCCCGGTCAGGCGGAGCGCGGCGGCCGGATTGGCGTAGCAGTACACGCATCCGCCCGGGCAGGGAGAATACCACCCGATATCCCAGCTCTCCGTGCAACCGCAGGCAGGCCGCTGTCCGCCCGCTTTCTTCACGGATGCCGGCTCATGGCGCGGATGCAGTCCGGACAGGATGACGCCGTCGATGCAGGACGAAACCGGAAGCCAGGGGACACAGCAGCCTTCAAGTTTCAATCCCAGTTCCCGGGTGATTTCGGACAAGCGCCCCGTTTCCTCCTCCTTCTCCGCGTCCGACGGCTCCTCGGCACGGATGCCGAGCCGTTCCAGCCTTGAAACGACTTTCGCGTAAGACTGCATCCAGCTGACCGTCACTCTTTCGACTCCGGATTCTGCCGCCGCTTCTGCCACCTTTCGAAAATGATGAAGATTGCAGTACCGCTCGCCGGCCGGAAGACGCAGGTGCACGATCGGATCGAAACGGACTGTCAGTCTGCGGCCGGTTCCCAGCCGGCCGGCCAGTTCCGGAATCATCCGGATCACTTGGTCCGGCCGCGGAATTCCGGGCTCGAGAAAACTGCCGCCCATGCCCGTTATCGTGAGGTGCAGAAAAATCTGCTCAAACCGTCCGAGACACCCCGCCAGATCGCGGTTTTCCAGGATGGGCCCGGGCCGCTTGGACCAGAGGACAACGGACTGCGCGCGTTTCGGAGGACACCGCTGTTCAAGCATGCGGACCAGACGGTCCGGAAAAAATCCCGGCATTTCCGTTCTCCGGCTCGCGGAAATCACCTTGAGCGGTTCCGCGCCGGACCGTTCCGGTTGAACGGAGCTTCTTGGCTTCCGGGTCATGCGGTAATGTAGGGCGGTTTCCTGAAAAAACCTATGATTTTGCTCGGGCCGGCGCAGCCCAAGACGCCCCCGGTTTCATTCTTCTTCCGTTTTCGCCCGGTTTCGGTTCCTCCGGAGGCCCATTAAAAAAAGCCCCTTCATATCGAAGGGGCCTTTTGTTCGGATTCCGGAGTGTGTTTATTGCGCCACAACGGGCAGGTGCTTCTGCGCCTCTTTGACCAGCTCGTCCGGGTACTCATAATCCTCGAGATTGTTGCTCAGATAGCGCTCGTAGGATCCCATGTCAAAATGCCCGTGCCCGCTGGCATTGAAAACGATGACTTTCTTTTCTCCGGATTGTTTGCATTTCAGCGCTTCATCCATCGCGGTGCGGACGGCATGGCCCGTCTCAGGCGCCAGCACATGGCCTTCGGTGCGGGCGAAGCTGATCAGCGCCTCGAATACCGGCCGCTGATGCACGGCCACCGCCTCGATGAGCTTGAGATCGTACAGGTGGCTGACGATCGGCGCCATGCCGTGATACCGCAGTCCTCCCGCGTGAATCGGGGCCGGCATAAAATTGTGTCCCAGCGTGAACATGCGCAGCAGGGGCGTCAGTCCGGAATTATCGCCGAAATCATACCGGTACAGGCCCTTGGTCAGGGACGGACAGGCCAGCGGTTCGACCGCGATGATGCGCGTCTTTTTCTTGTCCACGATCTTGTCGCGCACAAAGGGCAGGCTGATGCCCGCGAAGTTGGAGCCTCCGCCCACGCAGCCGATCACGATATCCGGGTACTCGCCGACCTTCTCGAATTGTTTCTGCACCTCGAGGCCGATGATCGTCTGGTGCAGCATCACGTGGTTCAGCACGGAGCCCAGGGAATACCGGGTATCATCGCGTTTGATCGTATCCTCAACGGCTTCGCTGATGGCAATGCCGAGCGACCCGGGCGAATCGGGATTTTCCGCGAGCACTTTCCGGCCCGCTTCCGTGTCCGTGCTCGGACTCGGTATGCATCTGGCGCCCCAGGTCTCCATGAGCAGCCGGCGGTAGGGCTTCTGGTTGTAGCTGATCTTGACCATGTACACCTTGCACTCGATCCCGAACAGGTTGCACGCGAACGCCAGGGCGCTGCCCCACTGACCCGCCCCGGTCTCCGTGGCGATGCGTTTCACGCCCTCTTTCATATTGTAATAGGCCTGGGGAACCGAGGTGTTGACCTTGTGGCTGCCGGCCGGGCTGGGGCCCTCCCATTTGTAATAGATTTTCGCGGGCGTATCGAGGGCCTTCTCCCAGTTCCGGGCGCGAACCAGCGGCGAAGGTCTCCAGATCCGGTAGATGTCCTGTATTTCCTCCGGTATGTCGATGAACCGCTCCTGACTGACCTCCTGCCGGATGAGTCCCATGGGGAATATCGGGGCGAGATCGTCCGGCCCGATCGGCTTGCCGGTTCCGGGGTGCAGTGCCGGCGAAAGCGGTTTCGGCAGATCCGCCTGTATGTTGTACCACTGACCGGGCATCTCTTTCTCGGTCAGGAATATCTTCTTCTCATCACGCATGTTTCCTCCTGGACTTCGTTTTTCCGATGTATCGGTTGATGACGGTGGACGGATCCTTGATGAGCCGCGCGCCGCGGGTGATCTTGCACAGGCTGATTCCCAGTTCCTGCGCGATCCGCCGCTGAGGCATGCCGGATTTCAGCATTCTCATGAGCTTCCAGCGCAGGGATAGATCGGCGATTTCAGACCGCGTGAAGATCTCCCTGAAAAACCGGCGCATCGCCGCCGGATCGCGGATGGCCGCGAACACTTCGATCAGCTCGCGGTCTTCCATGCCCCCTCTTTCGCGATTGTTTCTATTCATAGTAGCAAAATAGGCAAAAAAAACCACCGCGTCAAGCGTTTTCTGCCCTGGGTCAAAAAAAAAGGCCGGTTCATTCGAACCGGCCTTTCAAACGCCTATGGAACAGGATTACTTCATCTTCGTCATCTTGCGGATGTCGGTCCGGTCTCCCGCCTGAATGCGGTAGAAATAGATGCCGGAGGCCGCCTGCCGCCCGGCCGCGTCCGAGCCGTCCCACGAAACCGTGTAAATGCCGGCGGGGCGGTGACCATTCACCAGGGTGGCGACTTCCTTGCCCAGCAGGTTGAAGACCGTGATCTTCACCTGGGCCGCGTCGCGGATTTCATAGTCGAACTGCGTCGTCGGATTGAAGGGATTCGGATAGTTCTGCGACAGGCGGAAGCCCTGGGGCGCCGGCTTGGTCGTGACGGCCAACGGGCCGTAATAGGACTTGCTGGTGTCGCCGAACACCGTGGAGATTTCATGAATCTGGTAATAATAGGTCTTGTCCCATCCCACATTGGGATCGCTGAAGGCGTATTCCATGGCCGAGGAGCTGTTGCCCTGTCCCGGAATCATGGAGCCCGTCACGCGGGTCCAGGAGCCGATCTCGGCGTCCGGATTCTCGCTGCGCACGATGTGGAATCCCGCGGAATTCAGCTCGCTCTGCGTGGTCCAGTTGAGTTTCACGCCAGCGTCATACGCGTACTCGCCCATAAATTTCTGCATCTGCACGGGGAGGGACACGTCGGTCAGATCCGCGGGAATCGAGGCGCGGGTTCCGGTCTGGATGTAGGGTTCCTCCAGCACGGTGGACCAGGAATCCACTTCCCACAGGGGGAATTCCCCGTTATCCGACCACGCAAACGAGGTCTGAAAACCGGGCGTGCAGGAGTACTGGAATTCGAACGTGTAAATCGTCTCCCAGGTGGTTTTGGAAATCTTCTTGAGATTCGTTCCGTCATCGTAAGCGGAGATGAATTCAAAATAGCAGATGCCATTGTCGTAATCGCTGTTCTTCAGGTAATGGACGTCCGCAAAATAGTCCGGATCACTCTGTACGACGGTCGGATTGAGATCCCGGAGATCGTCACCGACATAGAACTGCCCTGAAAACAGGTAGATGTTATATCCGAATGATGCATAAGCCTGAACCGCCACCCGGATGACCCCGTTGGTTCCGTCATCAGAATGGAAGGTTTTCATCAACCGCATATTCACGGCCGAGTAACTCGTCACCGCGAACAGCATCACGAACAGAACCGTTAGCATTTTTTTCATGGGACTTACCTCCCAATGGTTTCGTTTCGGAATCCGTATATAATATTAAAATACAGACAAGAGTTTTCCTGAATTACTGATTAATCTATATATTTATTAAGTCAATGTCAAGAGAAATGTTCTCTTTACAGGAGTATGAACATTTAGTCACAAATACTGCAAATTTCATGCCTTTATTATATAACCAATAAAAATTGAAACCCAACACAATGCACAAGAAAGAATGCCATATCAATTTCCGATTGCATTCACCCACTGATTTTGTTAATATCAATACACACAAGAATCAGGATTTGAAATGAATCGCAAATTAATTGTTTTTACGTTGTTTACGTCAACTTCAACTTTACTCGCGTCAGAACCGGGCCATGCCTCTCTCGGTTCCTCCCTTCCGGTCTGGAGCGTCATTCCGTTTATCGGAATCCTGCTCTCCATTGCTTTATTGCCCCTTCTGAAACCCCGGTTCTGGCACAGGCACTTTCCGAAGGTATCCCTGTTCTGGGCGGCACTCCTGGCGATTCCCCTGATCGCAATCTTCGGTTCCCCTGCCTGGACCGAGTTGAAACACGTCATTCTGGTCGATTTTCTGCCTTTCATCATACTGCTCTGGGCCCTTTTCACGGTATCCGGGGGAATCTGCCTGGAAGGCAGTTTGACGGGAACACCCCTGCTCAATTCGATTCTCCTCCTGACCGGTACCGCCATCGCTTCCTGGACCGGCACCACGGGCGCGTCCATGCTGATGATCCGACCCGTTCTGCGGGCCAACGCGAACCGGAAATCGAAAGCCCACATCGTGGTTTTCTTCATCTTTCTGGTCAGCAATATCGGAGGCGTGCTTACGCCTCTGGGCGATCCGCCGCTTTTTCTCGGCTTCCTTCACAAGGTTCCATTCTTCTGGACGCTCGGCCTGTTTCCGGAAATGGCGTTCGTGACCGTGATCCTGCTGGCTGTTTTTTTCATCTGGGACACCCGGCTGTGGCGGAAAGAGAAGAAAGACGTTCAGGCGGACGCCGCGCCGCAGGAAAAGAGCCGTCAGGCCGGCCTCCGGCTGACCGGAAGCCATAATTTTCTATACCTGGCCGGCATCGTGGCCGCGGTTCTGGTCAGCGGATTCTGGCATCTGCCTGAAGTGAACGTCGCCGGCGTGCACATTCCCCTTCAGAACCTGGTCCGCGACGGACTTCTGCTCCTGATTGTCTTTCTCTCCTGGATGACCACGTCAAGGGATATCCGGACCCGGAACGAGTTCACCTGGGGCCCCATCCGTGAAGTGGCGATCCTTTTCGCGGGCATCTTCGTCACGATCATCCCGGCCGTGGCCATTCTGAAGGCCGGGGAACAGGGGGCACTGGCCGGCCTGATCCGGGCGGTGCGCACGCCCGCGCACTATTTCTGGGCATCCGGCCTCCTGTCCAGTTTTCTCGACAATGCACCGACCTACCTGACCTTTTTCAATACGGCCCTCGGCCGTTTTGCTCCCGGGATGCCGGAGTCCCTGGCCGTCGGCCGGCTCATTTCGGAAAATGCCGAATACCTCAAAGCCATATCCATCGGCGCGGTGTTCATGGGCGCCAACACCTATATCGGGAACGCGCCGAATTTCATGGTGCGCTCCATCGCCGAGGAAAGCGGCGTGCGCATGCCGAGTTTTTTCGGATACATGGGCTATTCCCTCGCAGTGCTGATCCCGGTATTCATCCTCACTTCCTGGCTTTTCTTCTAAAAAAATGCCTCCCGGAACCGCATGGGTCCGGGAGGCAGTCGATCAGTCCGTCCCTGGAAAAGGCCGCCCCGATCAAACGAAGGGATCAGGGCGCCGGACGGCTCACCCCTTCCGTCTTCCCCTTCTGCAGCGCCGTCAGGTTCATCATCTTCTCCGTGGCCTCGATCGCGGCCATGACCTGGTCGGAATTGACTCCCTTGGTCATGAACAGCGCCTCGCCGCTGCGCCAGGTGATGGCGCACCGGACCAGAGCGTCTGTTTTGCCGCCCGGGGGGATGGAAACGGCGTAATCCACGAGTTTCGGAAGGGGAAACGCGATGCGGTGGGCGACACCGTGCAGGGCGTTCATGAACGCGTCATATCCGCCGTCGCCCTGGGCGCTGGACTCGAGCTCCTGTTCGCTCCCGCTCTCCGGGTTGCGGACTATGACCTTGATCGTGGCCATGGGCTTGAGGTCCATGCTGGTGACGATGACGCAGGA
Organism: uncultured bacterium; assembly: GCA_964577095.1. Taxonomy (GTDB): domain Bacteria; phylum Zhuqueibacterota; class QNDG01; order QNDG01; family DTFT01; genus JAFGAX01. The sequence goes on from CAZNXX010000101.1 coordinate 6,729, forward strand.
CCGGAACGTGAACCGCTTCTCGTCCGGGGTGTCGAGCACGTCGGTGACGATGTACGGAAGGTCGTCGTCCGTGATGCTTTCCTTGCGGTCGCCGAGTTCCACGATGCGGTCCAGCACCGTCCGCTTCTGTGCCGGGGTCAGGCTGATGCCCAGCTTCTCGAGGTTGTAATCCAGGCTGGATTTGCCGCTGAGCTTGCCCAGCGCGTACTGCCGTTTCCGGTCGAAACGCTCGGGCATGAGCCGGGTGTGGTACAGATTGCCCTTCTTGTCGCCGTCCGCGTGGATGCCGGCCGTCTGGGTGAAGACATTCGAACCGGAGATGGGCTTGTTGAACGGAACACGGCATCCGGAATAGGCCTCGACCGCCTGGCTGACGCGGAACAGCTCCTTTTCGTCCACGTTCGTGGAAAGACCGAGGAAATCATGGATGCCGATCACGGTTTCGTCGAGCGGCGTGTTCCCCGCCCTTTCCCCCATCCCGTTGACCGTGCAGTGGACGCACCGGATTCCCGCATCCACGGCCGCCAGCGTGTTGGCCACGGCGAGTCCGTAGTCGTTGTGCCCGTGAAAATCGAAGGACAGGCCGGGAAACCGCTTCACGACATCCGAGGCGAACGCGGAGACCTGGCGGGGATACAGAACGCCCAGCGTGTCCGGCAGGAGAAACCGCTGAACGGACGATCCGGCGAACTGTTCCAGCAGGAAATAGACGTATTCCGGCGAATGGAGCATGCCGTTGGACCAATCCTCGAGATACAGATTGCAGGCCACTCCCCTGGATTCGGCGTATGCGAGCGCCTCCCGGATGTCCCGGACATGCTCCTCCCGGGTTTTCTTCAGCTGATGGACGCAGTGCTTCAGAGACCCCTTCGCGAGAAGGTTCATCACCCGGGCGCCCTGTGAAACCAGCCAGTCGACCGATTTGCCGCCGTCCACGAATCCGAGAATCTCGACGCGGCCGTCCAGTCCCTCCGATTTCGCCCATTCGATGATGCGGCGCACGGCCGCTTCCTCTCCTTTGCTCACGCGGGCGCTGGCGATTTCGACGCGGTCCACGCCGACCGCCCGCAGAAGCATCTTGGCCAGCGCGAGTTTCTCCTCGGGCGGGTAGCTGACATTCTTCATCTGCTCGCCGTCGCGGAGTGTGGTGTCCATAATCTGAACGCGGTCTTGATCCGATGACATCCCGATCCCCAATTCTTGTGACATGGCGCCCCCGGCCGGCGGAACGGTCAGGTCTCCATGCCGAGCTTGATCATCGCCTTTTTCAGGTATTCCGCCAGATGCTGTTTCTCCAGCAGGTACCGGATCGCCTTCTCCTTGGTCATATAGATGTTTCCGAGGATGAATTCGAACCGGTCCGATCCCGGATCCCCGCGCCCCACGGAAATCATGGCCACGAGTTCCACGATCTCGTGATGGGGCATGCCGGCCAGGGCCTCCTCCAGTTCCGCCTCGGGTCCGGGCATCCCGTCGTCCCGGGCGCTCCGGGCCTCCATGGCTTCAGCGAACGCAATGACTCGCCGCACGGTTTCAGGCTGGATGAGGTGCATGAGATGGCTCCGGTTCACTCGTTGCGTGGCGCGGACGTGCCGGCCGCCGGTCCGGATGGCGCATGCCTGACGCGGCGGGACCGGGACATCCGCCTGGCGCCGGCCCGCGGTCGCCCGCCCGGATGACGGTCGGGCAGACCGCCGGCGAACATGGCCGTCACTTGACCGGCTCCAGCCGAGCCAGGGTTTCCGGTTTGAATTCGAGTTCGATCCTGGCCGCGAGCACCGGGTTGATGTACCCGCGCGTCTCCCGGTTCACGGCCACGGAAAAATCAACCGGCGATTTTCCGGAAAGAATCTCCAGCGCGGTCCGGACCGCCCACTGCCCCTGCTCGCTCTCGACCATGGTGAAACCGAAAACCGCGAAACGCATCATGGAACGTTCGCAGGTGAAAACCGGCTTGCGGATGGTCCTGAAAACGAATTCATACGCCTTCGTGTCGTCCCACCCGTCGATTCCGCCCATGGAGGGAAGAAACACGGCGTCGGCGGTGTTGTTGGCCGCGTCAAAATGCCTTTTCCATTCATCGAAATCCTTCACCAGGATCGTTTCCGAATGGAGTCCCTCCCCGCGGAGCAGGGTTTCGAGCGTCCGGGCATTCTTGCGGTCGCTCACGGAATTTCCGGAAAGCACGAAGCAGTTCCGCACCGATGGGACATTGTCCCGCAGCGCGTGAACGGTCTCCCGCACGGGAGGGACCTCGAGCATGCCCGTGACCTGCGCGGTCGGGAGCCCGTACTGCTGGCAGGTCCAGTCCACGCCGCAGAAAACAACGGGGATGCGGCCTTTCCTGAAATGCGGCGCGATGACGTGCTTCACCGCGTCGTCGTCCGCCGCGATCAGCACGTCCGGATTGAACTCTTCCACGGTTTCCAGCGCTTCGCGGACCCTGGCCTCAAGGTGTTTTTCATCCCGCTGTCTCTGTGCGTCCAGGAAGAAAATCTTCAGGACGATGTCGGGCCGGGCGGCGACGGCCTGCTGAACGGCAAGCATTTTTTCGTCGCTAGGCGCGTATCCTTCGTGATCGGAATTGATGTAAAGGATGCGTCGGGGCGATTCCCCGCACCCGGACAGGAACAACAGCGTCTGCAGGCAGACGATCGCCGCGGCCCTTCCCCAAAAACCTCGTCTCATCATGATCCTTCCATCCGCGTCCGCTGTCCCAAGGCCTCCCTCCTTGAGCCCTTCCGGGAATCGGAACGCCGCTGGACTCTGATGGCGTAAAACACCGCCTGAAAGAACCGGTTGCCGGATGTCTCGCAGTACTGCGGAGCGGCTTCCGGCGGCCCGATGCAAATGCCCTGTCCGCAGCCGTCCCTGAGTCCGGAGAAACGCGATGCGAAAAGACGCATAAAGCCGTTATTATCCTGAAAATATAGTTAAAATTCATCTCAAATGCCATATTAAAATACAGATTGCCCGTTGAGGACGAATAAACGGCTTGCGAAAATGTCCATGATTTTGTAATCTACTGATCAGAGCGCGTCGAACCGCGCCGTCCGGCTCCAATGGACGGTCGGACGATCTTATCGCGTCCGTTCCGACGCGGAACCACAAGCACAGATGCGACGGGAGCCCCCATGAGACGGAACCTGCTGATGGTCTGGACGTTGGCTTTCTGCTCCGCCGGATTTGCGGAGCAGTACCTTCTGAACGGCGGTCAGTCCTCCGAGATCCGCTATGTCATGACCCAGAATTTCATGCCCGGAGACGGCGTTTCGCGGCTTGTGATGAGTTATGTGACGCCCAAAAGTTTCAGCTCCCCCGGCTACACCCAGGTCATCCGGGATTTTGACATCCGTTTCTCGGTTCCGCCTTCTTCCCGCAGGAACCGCATCGATTCAAGGGGCAATGAGATCCTCGAGGTGGAATGGGATAAACCGCGGAACACGGTCCGCGCGACGCTGACCTGCACGGCCGTCAACCGGACGGACCTGAAACCCCTGAGGGCGTCGGCGCCTTTTCCCCTAACCGGCCTGGGCCCGGATGTCCGGCCCTACCTGCAGCCGACGAAGATGATCCCCTGCGCGCACCCGGAAATCCTGAAGCAGGCGCGCCGCATGACCGCTTCCAGCCGGACCGAATTCGACGCGGTCCAGCGCATCCTCTCCTGGCTCGTGGACCGGGTGAATTACGTCCAGAATCCGGAGCATTACGACGCGGTCTGGTCGCTGAAAACGGGGAAAGGCAATTGCCAGAACTACAGCCACCTGGCCGCAACCATGATGCGCGCCGTCGGCATTCCCGTCCGGATCGTGAACGGGGTGACCCTGAAACAGCCCTATGAAATGAAAATGCCCGGCGGCACGTTCGCCATGCGCATGGCCCAGGGACGGCATTCCTGGATTGAGGTGTACTTTCCGGACCTCGGATGGGTGCCCTTCGACCCCCAGCAGAGCGAGCTTTTCGTGAGCAACCGCTTCATCCGGGTGGAAACCGGCCTGGACAACGAAGAAACCGTGAATGACGGTTCCATCCGCTGGAAACGCGCCCCCGGCAGCCTTCAGATGCCGTTGTTCCAGGAGATTGTGGAAGCCGAGTTCGTTCAGGACCGGGTGGACCTGTTCGCCGCGCGGCAGTCCTACGGCCCGAAAAAACTGCTCTTCTCTCCGGCCGTCGAAGCCGGGTTCGAAAATGTCGCTTTCGTCCCGGAGCAGGAAGCCGCGCCGGTCGCGGAACCCGTTTCCGCGGGCCGCATGCACTTCAGCCTGCCGGACACGACGGGCAACCTGGAATACCCCAGGGGCGAGGATTTCTCCGGATTCCGGCAGGCCCGGGGTTCCGGCACGGACGATGAGTTCACCCTGAACCG
>CAZNXX010000102.1:0-11056 GCA_964577095.1 uncultured bacterium
CCGCCCATGGGATGGAATTCCTGGAACTGCTGGGGCCTGGCCGTGGACGATGAAAAGGTCCGCGCCGCCGCGGACCGGTTCATCGAAACCGGACTGGCGGACCATGGATGGACGTACGTGAACATCGACGACGGATGGGAAAGAGAGGCGCGCCTGCCGGACGGCGGCATCGCGGCCAACCGGAAATTCCCGGACATGAAAAAGACGGCGGATTACGTCCATGACCGGGGACTGAAAATCGGCATTTATTCATCCCCCGGACCGTTGACCTGCGGCGGCTATCTCGGCACCTGGGGACATGAGGAACAGGACGCCCGGACCTGGGCCGGCTGGGGCATCGATTACCTGAAATACGACTGGTGCTCCTACGGCACTTTGGCGAAGGACGAAAGCCGGGAGGAACTCATCAAGCCGTATCGGGTGATGCGCCGCGCCCTGGACCGCCTGGACCGGGACATCGTGTACAGTCTTTGCCAGTACGGCATGGGAAATGTCTGGGAGTGGGGTGACGAGGTCGGCGGGAATCTCTGGCGCACGACCGGGGACATCACGGACACGTGGAAGAGCATGTCCGGAATCGGGTTCAGCCAGACCGTACAGGGGCCGTATGCCGGGGCCGGACGGTGGAACGATCCGGACATGCTGGTGGTCGGCTGGGTGGGCTGGGGACCGTCCCTGCGCCCGACGGGGCTGACCGCCAGCGAGCAGTACACGCATATCAGCCTGTGGTGCCTGCTGTCCGCTCCCCTCCTGCTGGGATGCGACTTGACCCGGCTCGACGCCTTCACGCTGAACCTGCTTACCAACGACGAAGTGCTGGCCGTGAATCAGGATCCTTTGGGCCGCCAGGCCGGCCGCATCTCGGATTCCGATTCCATCCAGGTCTGGGCCAAGCCGCTGGAGGACGGATCCATCGCGGTCGGCCTGTTCAACCTCGGCCTTCGCGACCGCAAGGGTTCGGTGTCGTGGGAACAGCTGTTCGTTCAGGGAACCCAGCGTGTCCGCGATCTCTGGAGACAGAAGGATCTTGGGTCGCATGCCAAAGGATTCAAAACGGGAATACCCGGACACGGCGTTGTCCTGATCCGGATTCAAGGCGTTTGATCGTCTCGTCTGGAACAGGACCGGTTACCTGGCCGGGTTAAAGATCAATCAAGTTTAAGGCATGAAAATATTCCGATTGCCGCGCAGGGGCTCCTGGCCCTGTCTGTCGACCCCGGGGTCCTGAAACGAGTATTCGACATCCCATACAATCCGTTTTCAGGACCCCGGGGTCTTCATCGCCATCCCGGGATTTTTGCCCCTGCGTCTCCTCGAAACCCCCGGCACGCGTGCTTTCTATTTGATTCCGACGCGCCGCATGTCAGACTCGATTTTTAACCGAACGATGTCCGCGCCGTCCGTCACTCCCGGCTTTGCCGTTGATCCGGCGCTGATTTCCGCGACTTCCCACCATTCGCCCGTCGCCGCGAATCGGTACGGCCCGTAAAAGACGGGCGGCCGGCCCTTGATCTGCACCTGGACCGTCGCGTCCGAGGTGACGTCCCGGTCCAGGCTGTAGCATTTGACCTTCACCGTGTACCGGCCGGACGTGGCGGTCGTGGACGTGAAGGTTTCCGGCCCGAAACCCTCCTGGTCGTCGATGTCCAGATATCCGTCGGAAATCGATTTGTTGCTGAAATAGGATTCCTCGCCCGCCGGATTCCAGACGTGCAGGTCCAGGTCCGAAGTCGGCGTGTTCCAGGTCAAAGTGATTTCGATGTCAGGCGCCGTGAAATCGCCGAACACGACGAGTTCCGCGCTTTCGCCCGTGTTGCCGGCCGCGCTGTTGGCGCGCAGGCGGATCCGGTTCGGCCCGGACGTGATCGAGAGCGTCTCGCTGAACGACCCGGACGACACCGTGATCTCCCGTTCGACCCCGTTGAGGGTCAGCACGGCCGTGTTCCCGGTGAAAGGTGACAGGCCGCCTGCGGCTTCCGCGAGTTCGATCATGCCCGCCAGCTGAATCACGTTGTCCGTGAATCGCGCGCTGTCCGCGGGCCGGGAGAAGGTGAACACCGGCAGGGGCCAGGAGGGACTGCTCAGGCCGGCGTCGATCGTGTCCGATTCGCCCGCAGCCAGATCGAATTCGACCGAGTATTCATTGTATCCGGGCAGGTACAATCTCACCGAATGGTGCCCGGGGGGGACGGGGCTCACCACGGCGGGCGTGACCCTGTTCATGTTCGTGCCGTCCAGGTAGATCGAGGCGCCCGCGGGCGCCGACCGGACCGTCACGGATCCGGGGGCCATCCCGGCTTCCCACCGGTTGATCGGTACGGTCACATCGTGAACGTGGTTCTCGCCGCCCATGGCTCCGGTTTCGCCCGCGTACCGGATCGTGTCGCGGCTGATGAAGGCCAGCACGATCAGGTTCAGGCCGATCACGCCGGGAACGGTTCCCTCGGCCCGGTCGCCGCGTATCTCGATATTCCGGTCGGTGACCAGGGGCAGAATGGACGAATAATAGCGTTTCCATTCGGCCCAGGATACTGACTGTCCGAAGTCGTTCCGCTGGCGGAGTTCGGCGTACCGCCGGCCCTTGGGAGAACCGGCGAATTCGTTCCACGACCGGTAATCCGAGATGTCGAGAACCATCACGCGCACCTGGTCGATCGCGGAGGCGCGGGCTCTCTTCGCCGCGGATCCGTCCTGGCCGAGCCAGACGAAAACAGGCCGGATCCGGAAAGCGGCCGCTTCCTCCGGCGCATTCGGAGCGCGGCGTCCGCAGGCGAGGCAGGCCGCGGCCGCGATCGCGGCCATCCGAATCCAGAAACGTCCCTTCATCTTCATCGTGACGCCTCCCCCGGCCCTGGCCCCCGGCCGGTCAGCATGATTTCCGCGGTCGCGCCGATCGAAAGGCCGGTCGCGCCGACGTGTTCGTCTCCGGCATGGAGCGTGCCTTTCTCCCAGCGGGCCTCGAGATCCAGAATTGCCTGACGGGCGACCGGCGCGCGGATGCCGCCGCCGATTCCGACGAGACTGGCGCCTCCGGTCCCGTCGTCGTTGTCCGAAAAGCGGCGGATGGAGGCGATGGCGCGCCAGGCGAACGACGGACTCACGGTCCGGCCCGCGATGCCGGTGATCTCGAACTGGTTGCCGTTCCGGTTTTGACTCTCCAGGTCGTATGTTTCGCCGGCCCCGGATTTGTTCTTTCCCTTCACCCGGTCGCGGACGCACAGTCTCACGTCGTACGGGCCGGCGCGGAAATCCGACCGGATCTGCAGCAGAAGGCGTCTTCCCGGCCGGAACACCTTCTCGCCTCCCCAGGTGTCGTCGCCGTACAGGGACAGCATCGCGTCGCCGGTGAGGCGCATCTCTTTTCCCAGCATGGTCGCCTCCTTTTCCACGCCGGCCGAGACGGACACCTCCCCGCCCGGGTCGTAGGATTCGTCCACGTCCCTGAACGGCTTGTATCCGCCCTTCATCAGGCCGCACACGCCCCCGCCGAGGATCCACCCGTTCCATTCCGATGCCCCGGCCGCCCCGATCTGAACATCCAGCCCCTGGCCCAGGGTGGGCCAGCGGAAGTTGAAGGCGGGCATGGCCAGAACCGACGCGACCGCGTACTCCTCGGTGTTCAGGCCGCTTTTGCCGGATGGGAGGTTGACGCCGAACGTCAGAAGAACCCGGTCCCGTCCCATGAGCCAGTGGCCGCCCAGTTTCATGTCCGACATTCCGGAGAGGCCGTAATCCGCGACCGCCTTGAGGGAGCCGGATACGATCGGGGAGGTCGCGGCATAAAGCCCGGCCTTCGGCCCGAGGGGGTAAAGGAAGGTCACCGGAAACGAAAATTCCGAAGCGCGGTTGTCCCCCGCGCGCCAGACCTGGTAGCAGAACCCGCCTGAGCCGAGCCGTTCCGTCTGGAGCCTGTCAATCGTTGTCTGCCCGAAAGCCGCGGCCGCCCATGCCAGCGCCGCGCACCCGGTGAAGACCGTCCGTCGTTTCATGATCGATCCCTCCCTCAATCCGGCGGCAGCGGTATGCTGATTTCGAAGCTGGCGCTGTTTCCGAAGACCGGCTGCTCCTGCTCCTGGGTCGGTCTGCGCTGGTCCACACCCGGCAGGAATCCCCGGTCGAGGAGATCCGCAGTGTCGAACATCCGGTCCACCCACGGCGCGGCCTGCGGGAGTGCCGGCGCGGACGGAACCGGCGGCTCGCCGGATCCGGTTCCGTCCGCGGCTGTCTGGGACGCCGGAGGCGCGGCCTCCGTCTCCTCCGCGGTTTCCTCCGTCGTTTCCTCCTCCGTTCCGGACCCGGCTGTCCGGGTTTCGGCCTCGGGGCCGGTTTCATCCACCGGCGTCCGGAAATTTTTCTCCAAATCCATGATCGGAGTCATGGAAATGGTCAGACGGTCGCTCCGGTCGATGCCCTCCGACGCGGGCCCGAAACCCGGATCCAGCTCCGCAGCCTTCCTGAATTCCTTTCCGGCGTCCATGTACAGCCCGCGGTCCTCGAAGTCGAGGCCGCGGCAATACGCGAGGAACGCGAGAAAATTTTCCGTGGCCACCGGCGCGATGGCGTCGCGTTCCTCCCGGGTCGGCTGAATGCCGAGCCTGTCCAGGACGGAGAAGACCAGGTCCTTTTCGAGACTGAAGAACGCCTTCCATTTACCCTGCACCCGGCTGGATTCGGAGGCCCTGTCCCTTTCGACGGTCACCCAGCCGGCGTCCAGCCGGACCGTCTCCTTCGCGAGATCCAGAAAAGAGCCCTGGATCAGGCGCGAGGCGCCCAGCAGGCGCCCCACCCTGGGCGCGGACGCTTCGTCCACCATGCCGGATGCGCCCAGATCCAGCTCCTCGAGCATTTTCTGCATGCGGACCCGTTCGACCACGCGGAGGGCCTTCACCTTCGACAGGTCGGTGATCATCATGTCGGCCAGCCCCTTGCGGACGGGATCCAGGTCGCGTCTCTTGCCGAGGTTTCTGAAATACAGCACAGCGACGCCGTTGTCGGACGGCGCGGCGGCCCCGATCGACGATTCCGAGGCCAGGGCGGCTTTCGCCTCCTCCTGCATCCGGACGCGGATCAGGCGCGTCAGCCTCGCCTCGAGAAGCCCTGCCATCCGTCCGCCCCGGTCCGTTTCCGTGTAGCGGCGGTAGATGTCCATGGCGCCCCGATAGTCCTTCCGGATTTCGTAGGACGCGCCGAGGTAGAAGAGCGTGCGGCCGTCCGTGGAATCCGCCACAAAGGCCTCGAGCAGGTGCCGGGCCGCCCCGTCGAAATCGAGCTTCCGGAAGCAGGCGATGCCGAGGTCCCGGCTGATCTCGGGATTTCCCGGGTCCTCCTCACGGGCGGTTTCGAGCCATTGCACGGCTTCTTCGAACTGTTCCTTCTCCAGGAAATCCGCACCTCTGCGGTGGGCGTTGGACGCGGCGCAGCTGACGAGCAGGATGGCGGAAGCGGTGACGGAGAGGAAAAGGACGGAAAGGCGGATTCCGTTTCGAGCGGTCATGCCTCCTCCCTAATGATAGGCAGGTGATTCGTTAATATACGAAAACGAAGGTTCAAACCAAAGATGGAAAATAGCGGGGCGGCCGCGGGCGTTCTTCCGACAGGCCCTTTTTTCAGATTGCCCATACGGCTGAAAATCGTTATATTTTCGATGTCCCTTTCGTCCATCCCAACAAAACCGGAGGTCCTCCCATGCGCCCGCAAATCCGAATCGGAATTCTGTTCGCCTGTATCGCGGTCCTGCACTGCGGCCCCCGGTCCGGGGACGGCGCGGGTCCGGTCCGTCCGGAATCCCTGAAACAGCGGAATGAACGCATGGCCTGGTGGCGGGAGGCTCGCTTCGGCCTTTTCATCCACTGGGGCGTGTATTCCGTCCCCGCGGGCGAGTACAGGGGCCGGCCCGTGGACGGGATCGGCGAGTGGATCATGAACAACGCCCATATCCCCTGCGCCGAATACCGGCAGTACGCGAAACAGTTCAACCCCGTCCGGTACGACCCGGACGCGTGGGTACGGCTGGCGAAGGAAGCGGGGATGAAATACATCATCATCACATCCAAGCACCACGACGGATTCGCCCTGTTCGATTCAAAAGTGACCGACTGGGACGTGGTCGACGCCACGCCCTACGGAAAGGACCTGCTGAAACCCCTGGCCGAGGCCTGCCGGAGGAACGGCATGCGCCTCGGGTTCTACTATTCACAGGCGCAGGACTGGAACCATGCCGGCGGGTACGCGACCGGCGGGCACTGGGACAAGGCTCAGGACGGCAGGCTGAGCGACTACATCCGGAAGGTGGCGGCGCCGCAGGTGACCGAAATCCTGTCCAATTACGGGCCCGTATCCGTGCTTTGGTGGGATACGGGGAACGGCCTCGATCAGGCCGCGGCGGACACGCTCCAATCCCTGATCCGTCTCCGGCCCGGCATCATCTCGAACGACCGTCTGGGCAGCGGGTATGAGGGGGACACCGAAACGCCCGAGCAGTTCATCCCTGCGACCGGGTTTCCAGGCCGCGACTGGGAGACCTGCATGACCATGAACGACACGTGGGGATACAAGAAATCGGATCGGAACTGGAAAAGCCCTCAGACTCTGGTCCGGCAGCTGGTCGAGGCCGCGTCCAAGGGCGGGAATTACCTGCTGAACGTCGGTCCGACGTCCGAAGGGCTCATCCCCGAGCCGTCCGTGGAAAGACTGCGGGCGATCGGCCGGTGGATGCGGGTCAACGGGGAGGCGATTTACGGAACGCAGGCGAGCCCCTTCCGGTCCCTGACGTGGGGACGGTGCACGCAGAAGCCCACGCCCGGCGGCACCCGTCTCTATCTGCACGTGTTCGACTGGCCCGCGGACGGAAGACTGGCCGTTCCGGGCATTGCCAACCGGCCGAAGCAGGCCTATCTGCTGTCCGACTCGGCCAAAACCGCCCTGCCGGTCGAACGGGTTGAAGACGCCATCGTCGTGGCCCTGCCTTCCGCTGCGCCGGACACGGCCGCTTCCGTCGTGGTTCTCGATATCCAGGGGAAACCCGAAGTGGTCGAGCCGCCGGACATCGTTTCGGATTTCAGTTCCTTCACTGATTCCGTGGATGTGACGATCGCGCCGCCCGTCCGGGGACTCGACGTCCGGTACACGCTGGACGGAACCGCCCCTTCGCCAGCGTCGGCGAAGGCGAAAAACGCGATCCGGCTGAAGGAGACCACGACGGTTTCGGCCCGCTGTTTCAAAAGCGGCAAGCCGGCGAGCGGTGTGACCCGAAGCACCTTCGAAAAAGTCGCGCCTGTGCCGGCCGCTAACCGTCCGGACGCGGTGCCGGGCCTGGCGGTTTCGTATTACGAAGGCGACTGGTCCGTGCTCCCCGATTTCGGGCGCATCAAGCCGGTCCGGCGGGGGACGGCCGCGGATTTCGACATCACCGGCAGAAAAACGGACGACAAGTTCGGATTCGTGTTCGAGGGATTCGTGCGCGTTCCGGCGACCGGTTTGTACGCGTTTTTCACGGAATCGGACGACGGCAGCCGCCTTCTGGTCGGCGGCAGGCTCGTAGTCGAGAACGACGGACTGCACGGCATGGAGGAGAGGCGGGGGGAGATTCCGCTCGAGGCCGGACTGCATCCGATACGCGTGGAGTTTTTCGAGAAAACGGGGGGAGAGGGCCTGGCCGTGTCCTGGCTGGGGCCTGGTTTGCCCAAGCAGAAGATTCCGGCGGGGGCGCTGTTTCAGGGGCGGTGAAAGAAAAGGAAATGGAACGCGGACGCCTCCGGCGCGCGGACCTCCGGCGCGGATTGGCGCGGATCAAGGATGGTCGATCGGGTAATGCATTCATTATAATCAATGTCATCCCCCGCCGAGGCGGGACCAATTCATTCTATTTACGAAGTATTGAAGGCCCGCGGAAGTGTCTTTTTCATCCGCGTCAGCGGACGGGGATCCGGGGGAAGGGTGGAGAGGCATCGGGATGCAACACGGATCGTGCGGATGGCCGCGGATGAAGAATGAGGCATGCGGTTATTCATTGATCCGCATTTTCATGGATGCCGGGCAGGGGACAAAGAGGAGATGATGCGTATGCCGTCCGAGTGGATCATCGAAGAGGTTGTGGGGCTCTACAGCATCATCCGGCTCAGGGTTCTGCGTAAAACCGAAGGCGTGGATTTCGACATCGTCCCGATTCTCCAGCTGAAAACGGTCGCGGCCGTGGACCGGGTGATCCACCGGTCCGGCGCGCTGTCGCCAGGAAGCACGGCCGGCGTGGCGCGTCCCTGGTACATGCACCAGAACCAGGAGGACCACCTGCTGGTGATGCACGGCGCCAGGACCGTGGAGCTTTTGGTCCTCCGGCTGTCCGGCGCCGGTCCGGTTCCGCGTCACGGCCGAAGGCGTCCGGCGGGAAGGCGGCCCAGCCACGGACGGGCCTGCCATGCTCGCCTGGCCGACGGCCGTGTTCCATAGAATTGAAAGCGACCCGGTGGCCGGATCCGCTTCGCTCAATTTCGCGGTCCGTCATTCAGGCTATGACGTGCTCACCAATTTCAACATTTACGATCTGGATCCGGAGGCCGGATCCTGCCGGGTGATCCGCGAAGGCCGCCTAGATCAGCCGGAGGAAGTCAACCGGAACGGCTGAACGCTTCTTCACCGGGACTCCGATCCCGTTCCGGCTGTCCGGTGATGCGGTCCGCACAGTGCCCTCCGTGCGAAACATCCTTTCTTTCATCCTTCCCGTCGGATGACGGTTTCCCTGACGGCTGCGCGGCGTCTCCCCCTTCTTCCCCCTATTTCTCGAAAACGCACTTCAAAAATCCAAATGTAAAAAATCGTGAAACTTCGTCACAACGGTCCCGTATATGCCTCTGTACCAGGAGACCGATATGGCGACTGTGATCCGGCAAATACTGAAAAACGACACGGAAAATCACTGGATTGAAATCACGCTGATGTCCGACCCGGCCCGCTGGTTCCAGCATTCCGGCGATTCCGCCGACCGCTCACCGACCGACCCCCCTCCGATCGAATCCCATCGCGAACCCTTTCAGGATCATCCCGTTCCATCGGGGAACGAAACAATTCACCCGGACAGGAGGAAACCATGAAAACCGGAAAGATCACGCTGATTCTGGCGGCTTTTCTGCTGGCTTTCGGAGCCGCTTGGGCGGACACGCCCGCCACAGCAGTCGCCTCTCAGGAAAAGGGCATCGGGAAAGTCGAAGGCCTTGTCGTCGACGCCCTGACCGGACAGGCCGTCCAGGACGTGTACGTGGCCATTGACGGCTGTCTCAACGCCGCCATGACCAATGAGCGGGGCCAGTTCTTCATTCCGGAGGCGCCGGCCGGGACCTGCATGATGAAAATCGCGAAGCGGGGATACAAGCCCGTGGATATGCAGGTGCAGGTGGAAAAGAAGAAAAAGAACGTCTACACCGTGCGTATCAAGGAAGCCCCGAAACCGGCTCCGATCGAGGAGAAGTCCTGAGAATCAAGCGCCGGGCACCTTTCAGGTGCCCGGCACTTGGCCTGATTCGCGGGAGAGTTCCGTCACCCCGGCTTCGGCCGGGTTTTTAAATGTGCGACGCTTGATTTAAGGTCCGGGACGCAGTATATTCAGACGGAAGCAACAGCAGCATTTCACGCAGGGAACTGAAGGAAGGAGGCAGGATGAGTTACGCGGGAGCGGGAGCCGGTGCCGCGGCGGCTCAGGCCGCCATCGCCCAGGCCGTACGGGCTTCAGGCGCGATTGTCCGGGTCAAGCCGGAGGCGTTTTTGAAAATCCTGTCGCGTTCCGAGGAGCCGCTGGTCGTCACGGCGCCGGGAGGCGTGTTCAAAAAGCACTTTCAGTACATGACCGCATACAAGGGATTGATCTTTCACGCCCAGTCTCCGACGCCCCTGTCGTTTTCCATGAGCGTCGAGACCGTGGCCGCGGAAAAGATATGGATTCCCGCTTAAGGCAATCGATGTCACGTGCGACGCACCTTAAGGTGCGTCGCACGTGGATATGCGGTTTTCGACCCGGTCCCTGAAATCCCGCAGAAAGCCCCGCATCCGTTCCAGGGACGCGGCCGGCAGATCGAACGGCTGATAATTCTCCAGGTAGTGGGGGATGGGAAGGATCACGAAGCGGTTCGTCCAGGTTCCTCCGGCGGTGGCGCCCTCGAGAGCCGGGGACCAGCGGTCGAACACCCAGACGGGTACGGCATCCACATTGTCAATGGACCGCGCACATTCCCCGGATTCCAGCCACTGCCGTTTCAGCGTGAACCTGAAGATCATGCCGCCGTCCCGGTTCGGTGTGCGCTGGTTGGAGATGAAGTTCCCGAGCGAATACACGGTCAGCCGGTCTGCGGTCCGGCCCTGACTGTCCGCGCGCATGCTTTTTTCCCACCGCTGAAGCACGTGCGGATGCCCTCCGAGCACCACGTCCGCTCCCTCATGAAACAGAAAATCCGTCCACCGGATCTGGCTGGAATCCGGCTCCGTGCGGTATTCCGCGCCTGCATGCAGAATGGCCAGGATGAAATCAGGATCCGCTGCCGCGGCGAAACGCATGTCCGCCGCGATCGTCGACGAATCCAGAATGGAAACCACGCACCCGGCCGGTATCTTGCCGTTGGTGCCATAGGTGTAGGAGACGAAGGCGAGCCGGATGCCGCGGCATTCGACGAATTGCACGCTGTTCCGGACATAGTCCGAAGAGTCGCGGTATGTGCCGGCATGCCTGAGGCCCAGGCTGTCCAGCACGTCCAGTGTGCGGATCATGGCGTCACGGCCCTTGTCCGGACTGTGGTTGTTGGCCGTGCTCAGGAGATCGAAACCGGCTTCCTTCAGGCTGCGCGCCAGCGCGTCCGGCGCGCCGAAGGATGGGTAGCCGGAGTACCGGTCCTTCCGTCCGGGGAGCGTGGTCTCGAGATTACCCACCGTGACATCCGCTTCGGAGAGAAGGTCCTGGACGTAACGGAACACGGGCCCGAAATCGTACACACCGCGGGTCTCGTCCCAGGCCGCCTGAAGCTGGCCGTCATGCGCGATGATGTCGCCGACCGCGGCCACGGTGACGCTGTCCGCG
>CAZNXX010000103.1:0-10958 GCA_964577095.1 uncultured bacterium
TGATCGTTCTTTTTGGTGTAATAATTGCTTGATCCATTAAAAACAGGGATTTTATACGGAATCCTTTCAATTTTGAAAGGATTCGGCGCCTGTTTTCACTTGATTCCCGAATTTTTGAATTGTAATTTCGGACGTTAACTCGATAGGGGAGCGGATCGGATGCATTCCCAGCCGGCTGTTCTGTTCAAGCGGAAGACATTGGACGTCGCGGTCACAGGGCTTCTCACGTTTGGCTTGCTGACACTTTCCATTCTGTCCTTCCGGAATCATTCCGGACCCTGGGCCGCGGCCGGCATTCTTCTCGGCGTGATCTTCATCCTGATGGCGGCCCGTCTCTTCATCGCGGTCAGGAAACCCTATCTGGATCTGACGGATAACCGGGTTACCGTCTACAACGGCCTTTTTCCCAAAGCGAACCATTATTCCCTCGAGCACATCCAGGGCGCGCACACCAACCGGCCCGAGACCTACATCGAACTCCTGGGCCGCGAAGAGGATAAATCGGTCCGGATCGACCTGCATCCGCTGGACAAAGCCGACAGGATCCGCTTCATTTTCCTCGTGGAATCGAGCATCAACCGCAAGTTCAGCCATAAGCATCGGTAGAACGAGTTCAAGGTTCAAGGCTCAAAATTCACCGCCCATCCACCCACGGAAGTCACCCTTCAGGGTTCTATATGAAAGGCTAAAGCCTGAACTCCGAACAATTCTTTGAACCTTGAATCTTGAACGTTGAACTGTCCCCATAACGGTTCCGCATGAAAAAAACAATCCGACTGATCTCCTGGAACGTCAACGGCCTCAGGGCGGTGTACCGCAAGAATTTCATGGAATGGTTCCGTTCCGAAAACGCGGACATGATCTGCCTTCAGGAAACCAAGTCGCATCCGGACCAGCTTCCGGAGGACCTGCTGTCGATTCCGGGGTACCACGCCGCGTTCTCCTCGGCGGAGAAAAAAGGATACAGCGGCGTTGCGGTGTACAGCCGCGAGGCTCCGCGACGGACCGCGGAGACGTTCGGAGACTCCGGATTCACGGGAGAAGGCCGCGTCCTGGCGCTTGAACTGGAGGCGTTCAAGCTCTTCAATATCTATTTTCCCAACGGCAAGGCCTCGGCGGAACGCCTGCGCTACAAGATGGGGTTCTACGAATCCTTCCTGGCCCGGCTCGGGCCGGCACTCCGCAAAGGCGAACCGATCGTCGTGTGCGGCGACGTCAACACGGCTCACCGGGCAATCGACCTCGCCCGGCCGAAGGAGAACGAAAAGACGTCCGGCTTTCTGCCCGAAGAGAGGGAGTGGATGGACCGTTTTCTCGAAGCGGGATTCACGGACACCTTCCGGATGTTCGAGCCGGGCGGGGGACACTACACGTGGTGGGACATGAAAAGCGGCGCGCGGAAGCGGAACGTGGGCTGGAGAATCGACTACTTTTTCGTGAGCGCCCCGCTGCGGGACCGCGTCCGGGCCGCGGACATTCTGAAAGACGTCGAGGGATCGGATCACTGTCCGATACGGCTTGCTCTCGAAATCTAGTTCAAGCTTGAGACTTCTGAAGAATCGAAAATCCCCGGTAGCCGCGAGCCTTCAATAATCTTGAAATACAATAGCTTGGTCCTGCTCAACAGGGCTTTAGCTCGCGCTAAGTCTCATTTTCCCGATACGGGAGATGCCGGGTATCGCCAATTTTCCTGATTTTTCAGAAGTCTCAGGTTCGAAGTTCAAGGTTCAAGGAATAAAGCGGATTTCAGTCCGCTTTTGTTTTTCCCCTTTGAACTTTGAACCTTGAACTTTGAACGGTAAGCTATGAACTCTTTTTATCCTTCCTCAAAACCTCCCGCATCGCCTTCAGGAGATCGTTGAGCGAATAGGGTTTCTGCAGGTAGCGGAAGCCCTTCTGCACGATCAGCGGCCACTGCGATTTGTGATCCGTGTACCCGCTGTTCAGCAGAACGGCCAGGTCCCGGTTGCGGGCTTTCAGGTTTTCCACGAGTTCGATGCCGCTGCGGTCCGGAAGCACGACATCGCTGAAGACCAGATCGAAGGCGTTCCGCTCCCGCTCGAAAACGGCCATAGCCTCCTGGGCGCTGGTCGCGGTGTCCACCCGGTAGCCGGACTTGGTCAGCGCTTTCTCCGTGTATTCCCGCACGCTGTTCTCGTCCTCGACGAGCAGAATCCGCTCCCCCTTCCCCCGCAGGTCACCCGGTGCGACGCTCTGGGGCAAGTCTGCGGCCGCGGTTTCCGACACCGCCGGCAGGTAGACCTCGAAGCGCGCCCCGTTTCCGGGACTGCTCGTCACATTGATCCAGCCTTCATGCTGCTTGACGATGCCGTAGACCACGGAGAGCCCCAGGCCGGTTCCGCGGCCCGGGCCCTTGGTGCTGAAAAACGGTTCAAAGATGCGGGACAGAGTCTCCGGCGTCATGCCGATGCCCGTGTCCTGAAGGGTGAGGTGGACGAATTGCCCCGGTCTCGACTCCGGTATGTGCCGCGACTCCTCCGGCGAAATCTCGTGGTTTGCGGATCGAATAAGGAGCTGGCCTCCCTCGGGCATGGCGTCCCGCGCGTTCACCGCGATGTTCACCAGAAGCTGTTCGATGGTCCCACGGTCGGCCATCACGCTCCAGGGGTTCTTGCACAGGGCCATCTGGATCTCGATGTCCTCTCCGATGAGACGCCGCAGCATCTTGTTGAGGTGCTCGATCGTCTGGTTGATGTTCACCGGCGTGTATTCCATCGGATGCTTGCGGCTGAACAGGAGGAGCTGGCGGGCAAGATCCCCCGCGCGGGCGGCCGTCTGGTGGATTTCCTGCAGCGTGTTGCGGACCGGATCGCCCTCCGGGGCGTCGAGTATGCCGAGGTCGGCGCTCACCTGGATAGCCGTCAGCAGGTTGTTGAAATCGTGCGCCACGCCCCCGGCCAGTATGCCCACGGCCTCGAGCTTCTGCGAGTGGAGGAGCTGGGCCCGCATTTTCTCGTTCTCCTCCTCCGCGCGGTTCCGTTCAAGCCGGGTGCGGAGCGCGGTGACCCCGAAGGTCAGGTCGTCCGCGAGCTCCTGCATCAGGTCGACCTCGGATGTATCGAAGGATTCCGGATCCATGGAGAAGATGCACAGGATACCGTACGTTTTTTCGCCTGCGGTCAGCGGGAGCGCCAGCGCGGACGTGAACCCCTGCTCCACGGCCGGACGCGCCCACAGCGATCCCGGCAGATCCCCGCCGGTCAGCGGAATCCGCCTCGGCCGGCTTTCACGGATCACGCCCAAAAACGGGTTTCCGCCGTCACCGTCCGAGACCAGGGATTCGGGCACGAAACCGTAATCGGCACGGCCGGCGGACGCCGCGGGCCGCAGGAGTCCGACGCCGTCCGGTTCGGCCAGCCCGACCCAGGTGAAGGGATAACCACCCACGTCCACGAGCATGCGGCAGACGCTGTCGAAGAGCGCCTTCTCTTCCGTTGCCCGGACCATGACCTCGTTGCATTGCGACAGAGCTTTCAGTGCCCGGTTGACCCGGAGCAGTTCGTCCTCGACATGCCTCCGCTCCTCGTTCTCCCGTTTGAGCAATTCATAGGACTGCACCAGTTCGGACGTTCTCTTCCGGACGAGCTCCTCGAGATCGTCGTGCGCCTTCTGCAAGGCCTGCTTGGCCCGCTCGCGCTCCTCGAACAGATTTTCCGCGTACACGCTGAACAGCAGCATGACGCAGACGGCGAGCAGCCGCATCCAGACGCTGACCAGATCGGGTTGAAACAGCCGATCGAGCAAGCCGCCCTTGTGGAAGACGATCACGTCGCGGAAGGCCTCGAGCACCCAGTACAGAAGTCCGAATCCGAGCCCCCGCCAGACCATGCCGAGGCGCCGGAGCCGCTTCTGCGCCTTCACGTCCGGCACTTCGAGCTTCTGCTTCAGGGACTGCGCGTAGATGCCGAAGAGGAACAGGATGCAGACGATGAGCATCCGCATCCAGAAGCTCATCAGGTCGGGCTTGAACAGGCGGCTCCAGATCGTGCCTCGGTTGAACACGATGACGTCGCGCACCGATTCCATCACCCAGTAAAAGATGCTGAAAAAGGCGCTCATGACGATGAAATTCATGGAGCGGGAAACATCCGGCTTGGAGCGGTCGGCGAGGATCATTGTGTCGTTCTTTCCGTCATAATCCGGCGGGGCCGATGGTTCGGCGGGGCGATCGTTCGAATGAATCGGATCAGGGGGACTGTGCACGGTATTTTTCCGCGACAAGCATTCCTGAAATGGCTGTTTTATCTTAAAGAATGACGATGAGAAAATCAAGCGGAATTTCACCGCCACGGGCGGCGGGAGCGGGGCCGCCCGCTCATTCCTGCGCATCGGAATCGCGCCGCGATGGAGATGAAGTACTGCGTCAGGGTGGATGAGCGGTGCCGCTGACGATCGTAAATACGATCGTCACAGGCACGGTGCCCTGCTGCAGGTTTGCGTCCGCGAGCGTGACATTGCTCAGCCTGTATTGAATGTCGATGTTATTGACGTTTCTGAAACCGCCTGACCTGAAAAAATAAGTGTCGGTCGTTCCGATCGTCACCCAATTGTCCCCTCCGACTATCTTGAATTCGGCGGGATCGCGCATGACTTCCAGCACGAAAGCAGGGCTTCCGGCCGGCAGGCTCATGCGGACATCGACGTGCCAGTTCGTGCCGAAGCTACCGCCTTGTATGCTGACTCGAAAGTCTCCCATGGAGCACGTGAACGGATTGGCGATATCTTCGCCTGCCGTCACCGGCACCGCCGGCGCGGGCGCCCACACCACCCTTGTGACGACGTTGACGGATTGGGCCCATGCCAACCCGTAAATTCCCGGATCAAGCATTGTCGCGACAAAGAGAAAGCATAGAATCGGATGGGTGATCTTCAAAAAATTGTCCGTTTCTGTTCTATTCTGTCCCTGTCTTAACCGCTGTCGAAGCGGACGAGACGGGTTGACCCGTTCGTTCAGCCGGATCCCGACGTTTTCCGCGTCTTCATCGAGACGACGGGATACACCGTGTCTTTCCGGATTTCCCTCAGGCTCGTCTCGCCTTCCTGCAGGAACTTCACTTTTCTTCGGATCGGAACGACCCGTACGTCCTGGATCTTCCGATCCGCGGGTTTGAGTTCAATTTCGAATTCACTCTTCTCGATCCGGTGGTACTCCGGGATATTGTAATCGTATATCTTCATTTTCCAGACGCCTGGCCGGAGTTCGTCGAAATGAAACGCCCCTTCCTTGTTCGAAATCAGACGTATCACCTCGTCTTCCCGGGTCATCTCAATGAGTATATTCGGAAGTCCGGCTTCTCGGACGCTGTCGGCCGCCCCGGCGCCCGAAACGAAGGCCGAATCCGATGCGGGGGCTGAGGACGCTCGCAGCGAGTCAAGCGCTACACACCCGCGGAGAGAGGCGCTCCGGACCAGGCCGATATCGACGGTCAAGCCTTCCTTGCCCGGCTGGGCGGACACTTCAATCGGCGTTTCCCGGGCCGTCACCCGGTTGAGACCGACCGTCGCACGATCAACGGACAGATAATACGTTTTCTGCTTCAGGTTTCGGAAGGTGTAGTACCCGTTCTCGTCAGAAACCGCCGTGGATCCGTTGATACGCACAATCATATCCGGCACTGGTCTCCCGGATTCCGTGTCGGTGATGCGCCCCTTGACCACGCAGCTGTTCCTGCGGACCGCAACAGGAATGCCGATCGGCGCAGTGTATTCGGCGACCAGAGCCCGGTCCTTCCGGTCGAGCGAATTCCGGATTAAAGTCGTGCGGCCCTTAAGCTGAAGAGTGTGCCCGATCGGCAGTGTGTACCGGAAGGCGAGCTCCGTCAGGTTCCGGTCCATGTAGACCTCTTCCGGCGTGTAATTGTTCTGAACGTGCAGCTGCAGGTCCACCCGCTTCGAAGCCTGGAAGGACGCATCGAAACCGGCCGTCACCTGGCGCTGAGGCCGGCTTGTGTAGCGGTTGTTTTCGTCCAAATAGACGTACCACGAGTATGACTGCCGGGTGTCCGGCGCGACCCGCACATTCGCCATGACACGGTTCATCGAGGAAGTCCGGCCGTAGTTCCGGTTCTCGGTGCGCCCGGTTTCCGCGCCGAGAGAGGCGCTGAACCGGTCCATGCCTCCATCGATCTGGAACCGGTACGAATGCTCGCAGTAATCGAACAGTTTCGACGAAAGCCGGTCCCGCGTGTCCCGCCGAATCGCATCCACCGAAACTCGGAGGCGCCGGGTGACACTGTATGCCGCGCCGGTCTGGAGAAAATGCGTGAGCGGCGCGATCAAACGCGTGGTGTCCATCTCGAAATTCTGACGGTCATTCTGGAAATTCAGGGTGATGGAGCCGTTCCGGACTGGACGGAGGACGAGACCAGCGGTGAAAAAATCCGTGTCACGGTAATATCCGGGGAAATCGGGGCTCGCATGGATCCAGTTCAACTGCCATGAATAAAACGACCGGTTCCCTCCGAATTGACCCTTCCAGCCGACCTCTCGGCGGCCGCGAGAGACAGCCGCGGCCGCTTCCGCATCGACCTGGATCGACGGAAACGGATGAAGCGCCGCGGACAAGCTCACCATTTTACCCTGCGCAAAGACATCGGTGTTGTCCACCCATGTGATCTGGTACTTTTGATCCGGCTTCGGACTATACCTGGCGAAGGCTGCCCACGAACGGCTTTCCGACATGAACCAACGGGACTTCTGGGCATAAACGCCGAATGAAAGCCCCGAACCGGCCTGAACATCGAGCCCGGCACCTCGGCCGTACCGGGCATTCTGAGTCAGGGACGAGGCTGAATAGGAGCGGTCGCCGGCGTGCAGGCCGATCCTCTGAGTCCATACACTGACGGTGTATTCGTCCCGTTCCGCGTAAACCGAGATGGATCGGCGGTATGCATCGGGCCCCCGCATCCGAAAACTGACGCGGACTTTATTCTTTTCGTCCAGGGCGCCTTCGCCGCTGACTCGGCCCTGAAAACCGGAATTCGATCTCCCCTCCTGCCGTTGCATGATGAAGGCGGCCGTCCAGGTGGTGGGGAAACGCAGAAACCGGTCGTCGGATCCCTGTATCCGGGGAATGATCCGGACGGATGACTGGGCCCTGGCCTGTGGTTCACTTCGATCGGCGCAACGGATCGAATAGAACAGGGAGTGTATCGCGGCCTGGGTGATCGAGGCGTTCGTCAGGACGTGGATCGTGACTGTGCGAGTCTGGCCGGTGGGAATGGAGAACTGCTCCGCGTCCGCTGAAACGTGGAGAGAATCGGATTTTTCAATCATCAACTGAAGCTGGTCGCAGATGTTGCTCTCGTTCCTGACCTGCAGCATCACCGAGTAGCTTTCGCCGGCGATGACGTACTGTGGAGCCTGAAGCACCGACATTTCGATCTTCCGGAAAGGCATCACTTCCACCGCCACCGTCGCAGTCTGGTAAACCGTCGGATTCTTCCGACTCCGCACCGCGTAGAACACCTCATATCGATTCGCAACTGTATTCTGCGGCACAAAGAAACTGACGAGACGCAGAACGGACCGGCTCTTTTCCAAAGTGAAGGGGAATTCCTTCGTGATGGTTTTCCAGCCTTCGGGAAGGGTTACTTCGGACATATATTCCTGGGTGTCCGAGAGGCTTACAACATGAAATGCGATAGTCATATTCCTGCCAGGCACAGTCTCAAAGAGCGACCCTCCCGCGGGGCGGACATCAAGATCCGTGTTGTTGCTCAGGATCGGGCTGGAGATCCAGAGGTACAATAGAATTTTTATACAGTTTCTTTTCATTGAGATCGAATCGATAATTACATTTCCATTTCTTTCAACAACTTAACGTGCCATAACATAGAACTACAAATGACATGCCATACTGGCGTCAATTTTGAAAATGTCATAAATACGAATGGTATTTTAATTATATGATAATAATTAGCTTATCTGAACGAAAAGGAGGGATGGAGAATAGATTTTGGGGTATTAGCGGATTTATTTCGGTTAGGGATAAGCTATCGTTTCAGGTTGAAATACCTCATTAATAGTCAATTCATTAAGATTTGAAACTTCAAATTATAGCCGAAAAGGTCCTCGCCCCCACAATCCGCAACCAGCATGGCCTGATAGTCACCTGGTTGTAATGGACTGACATCGACGCGCTGGGTCACTGAAGTGCCGGGGTATATCCTGATCGACGGTCCCTCGAATTTTCCCGCGCTCTGACCGTCCGCTCTCCAGACCTCGACCCAAAGCTGGGGCTTCAGCTCCCTT
Source organism: uncultured bacterium (assembly GCA_964577095.1). Lineage (GTDB taxonomy): Bacteria > Zhuqueibacterota > QNDG01 > QNDG01 > DTFT01 > JAFGAX01. The sequence continues at coordinate 8,275 of CAZNXX010000103.1, forward strand.
TGCCCGTTGTTCTCTAATTTTATCTGAAGTAACAATTTACCCGCTTCCTCAATGAGTCCCGCGTCGAAGAACCGCAGATTCCGGACTCCCGAATCTCCGATATTCGCGATTATCTGGATACCGTAACGAACGACCGCAATGACTCCCAGCTTATCCCTGTAGGTCTCCGGATCCACGGTGACCGTGGGCTCAACCATCAGCATGCTCCAGTATGTTCCGATCAGCGAATCGGCTTCAGGCACTCGAATTTCGTAATTGACGATCACCCGGTCCTCGCCTGGAACGACGAACTGCCGCGGACCGAACTCTATCCAGTTCGCGTTGGATCGCGGCGTCGTGCCGGGATCATCGTACCGGTTCGTTCCGTCTGAAAAGAAGAGATAATCGTTCTGGTAAACCTTGACTTCCTTCGGCTCCTTCCCGACGTTCACGATCTCGATCGTGCCGCGGTACATTCCGCCTGATTCGACCGTGTAAACACGGTTCAGGTCACCGGTCACGCTGATCTGTCCGATCGATCCGGAAATCGGGAGAATAACGGCGAAGAAACTCACCGCGCGATGAATGAGGCGGTAGGAACGAAGCATAAGGCACTCCGGGATAAGTACTGCTGTTGTACGAGCGGCAGGTCGTCCGTCGTCTGACAGACGCCCGGCCTCCCTTGAATTCCGAAAAAAGTACAAAACACAAGCGTGAAAATCAATGATAAAACCGCTTTCCCGCGCCGCCCTCAGCTTTTTCGGAGACTCAACCAAAAAGACGGGGAAGCCGCGAGAGTCGCGACTTCCCCTCTTTTCAGCAAATCAGATCCGGCCGATGATCAGGTCGTGATCGTGTACGTGACCGTGATCGCCGTGGATGCGGCCTCAGCAACGTTCGCCAGATCAGAGACAGTCAGGCGGTACGTCAGATTACTGCCGCTCGTGCCGGTGATTCCGGTGTAGCAGTTGCTGATACTGGAAACCAGATCCGCAGCCGTGCCGGAGAGCAGCTTCTCGCCGGCGCCGCTTCCGACCGTGCCGGTTCCTCCCGACGGAGTGGCGGCATTAACGTACAAGCCAAGGCCCGTAGGCATGGTGCCGGTAGAAATACGCCCGGTGATCTTGTACGTGGCGGCTCCAACGCGCAGAACCGAATACTGCAGATACTGACTGGCATCGGTCGCATCCGACACCCAATCACCGGGAGTAGCCGGCGCGGCAATGGTGAGCGACACTGCGGCGCCATCATTGACACGGATGATCTGGAATCCGTTCACCGCCACATTGACTTGGTGTGTGGCTGTCTGTGCCACCAGGACTCCGCTCAAACTGAGCAGCATCAGGGCCGAGACTAGGATTGCGAGTTTCTTCATTTTGTTTTCTCCTTAAGGTTTGAAATTATCATGTTCGCGAATATTCACTGGATCGTGCTGACTCGTTTAAGATGGGTGTCATTCACCTCCTTTGATGGTCTCTATCTTTTTTTTGCTATAGAATATTATTACTCAATCCCATTCGGATGATCTTATCGCTTCCGGGACTGGATTCTTCAAACGACATGCCACAGGGGAAACGCCTCGGAATTATGTCTAAATTGAAACAGAATTTGCAGGAAGTGATTGAAAAACAATAGGCGGGTATTTGCGGAGGTTTATATTAAAGATTCCGAATTGAATATCGCATTTCAAAACGGAAATAATGAGTCAAAATCAATTTAAACAATTATTTACATTTTCGCGACTCTTCTTGCTTCCAATTCTTATGTCACGCTGTTTCAGCGCTCCTGCTCCATACCCAATACAGCGGTAACGGATTTTCGGGGTATCATGAGCGAGGACGGCGTCACAGTAATGCCGATACGGCCGCCTCCACTGGATTTCACCAAATTTTGCTGGACAGTCAGAACCCAATCCCCGTACCCCGGGCTGAATCGCGGAGTCACCCGGAACCCGGATTTTTCCGCCTGGGCCTTCAATACATTCCAGTGCAGTTCGTCCACCGCCGCTTCCACGGTTTCGGAACCGATTGCGTCGATCATGAACGCTTCCGTCATCTCTCCCCTATCCATGGCGGACGACACGGCTCGGTCCAGGGCGATTCCGGCTGTGGCCGCGAGGCACACGGCGAATTGCGCGTTCCGGAGCAATCGAGCCACCATCGCGCTCTCGATGATGAAATCCGAGTCTTTGAAGCGGATTCGGCCGCCGTCATTCGAAGCCACTTCCAGGATGCGGTGCGAGGATCGGATGTCCATCCGCCGTCCCGCCTCGGCCATGGCGTCCTTCAGGATCGCGTCCATACCTTCCTGCAGTTCGTAACCGGCGGATGGATACCCGAGCCGGCGCATGACGTTCCCGACCGGAATCGGCACGTCCGGAAACGGGATGAGCACCGGCTCCCCGGAGGGATGGATATCGGATGGTTTGACTCCGCTCATGAAATTTTCTCCATGCGCCTGCCGTCCGGCGGCGCGTCCAAAGCCGGCCACAGAATGCGCGGCCTATGGGCGGTACGCTTCACAGGAATTCCGCCAACCGTTTCCGGAAACCGGCGCTTTCCATGGGCCGGACGCCTTTCTTCAGCATGCCGTTTCCGTCCGCTGCCAGAGTGCCCAGTTTCACGATCCGGCCGTACTCGGACGGCCGGGTCAGCGCGAGAAACGCCGCGTGGTTCGACACGAGCGGATCCGCGTCCCCGGCGATC
>CAZNXX010000104.1:0-10483 GCA_964577095.1 uncultured bacterium
CGCATCTCCTTGCGGTGCACGATCAGGTCCACGAACCCGTGATCCATCTGGAACTGGGAGCGCTGGAATCCGGGAGGCAGGTCCTGACCGATGGTCTGCTTGATGACGCGCGGACCGGCGAAACCGATCAGGGCGCCCGGCTCCGCGATGTTGAGGTCGCCGAGCATCGCGAAACTCGCGACGACCCCGGCCGTTGTCGGATTGGTCAGAACCGGGATGTAGAGCCCGCCCTGATCCGAGAACCGGGCGATGCGCGCCGACGTCTTCGCCATCTGCATCAGGGACAGGATGGATTCCTGCATGCGGGCGCCTCCCGAGGCGCACACCAGGATCAGCGGGCATTTCCGCTCCGCCGCCAGGTCGGTCGCCCGCGCGATCTTCTCCCCCACCACCGACCCCATGCTGCCGCCGATGAAATCGAAATTCATCACGCCGATCACCACCGGCCTCCCGCAGAGACGGCCCGTGCCGGTCCGGATGGCGTCCCGAAGGCCGGTCTTCCGCTGGTTCTCGCGGATGCGGTCCGAGTACCGCTTCGTGTCCCGGTAGTGGAGAAAATCCGTGGACTCCATGTCCGCGTCAGTTTCCTCGAACGATTCGGGATCGAGCAGCAGGTCGAGGTAGCCGCGGTCTCCGATCCTGAAATGGAAGTCGCATTTGGGGCAGACGTGGCTGTTCGAGGCCAGCTGTTTCTTGTAAATGACCTCGTCGCAGCCGTCGCATTTCACCCAGAGCCCGTCCGGCATCTCCATCTTGTTCTGAACCCGGATTCCGGGTTTGATGCGCTTAAACCACGCCATTCGGATCCCTCGTGATGGTGGGGGGCAGGTCCTTGGTCATGATGACCGCGTCCTCCCGGTTGTCGGAATAATACGCCCGGCGCAAACCCGCCGGGAAAAAACCGAATTTGCGGTACAGGGCCAGGGCGGCGGCATTCGAGACCCTCACTTCCAGGCCGGCCCAGCCCGCGTCCGCGTCCTTCTCGAAACAGTGTTGAAGCAGTCTTTCGGCGATCCCCTGCCTGCGATGTTCCGGATGCACGGCCAGGTTCGCGATATGCAGATCCTCTTCCACGCGCCACGCGACCAGATACCCGCGCACCAGGCCGTCCGCGGCGAAAACGAGGGAACGTCCGTACGGTTTGGCGAGTTCCGCCTCGAAGCCCGCCCGGCTCCACGGCATGCTGAAACTGAGATGCTCGATCTCCAGAACCCGGTCCAGATCGTCCGGAATCATGCGGCGGACGACGCCGGTTTCGGCCCGGACGTTCACGGCATGCCCTGAAAGTTCTGAAGGTACATCGGAGACAGGCTGTCCGGGTCCGTCGCGCCTCCGGCGTTCAGCATCTCCAGGCCGGCTTCGGCGACCTTAACGCCGCTGGGATTCGGACCCTCGCCCTCCGGAAACCGGGCGTCGGGCCGCATGCGGCCGATGGCCTCGCGGTGTTTCCGGCTGCCGTCTCCGAGAAACAGCACCGGTCCATCGGGAAGCCCGGCGGCCAGGCCTTCGAGCGGAACGGTTTCGAACCCGCCCACTCTCTCCCATCGGCCGTTCTTCGCCCGGTACACGGCGCGGAACACCTCCCCTTTTCGGCTGTGCATCAGCACGCAGGCCGAGGGCGGGACCGCGGGCGCGAGCCTCACCCAGGCGTCCATCGTGGGCACCGCGATGATCGGCTTGCCGGCCGCGAAACAGATGCCTTTCGCGAAGGACAGGCCGATGCGCAGACCCGTGTAGGATCCGGGGCCGATGGAGACCGCCACTCCGTCAATCGACGCGGGCGTCAGCCCGGCCGCGGACAGCACCGAACGCACACAGTCCGGGAGGCGCTCCGCGGCCGCGTTCGCCGCTTCAATGCTGATTTCACCGGCCGGTCCGTCGTGACGGGCCAGCCCCACCGAGCACACCGGCGTGGCGGTCTCGATGCCGAGGACGACGGTCACACCGCCTCCCGGCCGGCCGGCGCGAGGATCCGGATGCGGCGCCTGTCCGGGCACGGCAGGCCGCGCTCAAAAACCGGTTCGAGTTCCACGTCAAAACGGTCCGGCGGGAGCAGCGGCAGGCCCCGTTCGGCCCACTCGATCAGACAGACTCCTCCGGCCTCGAACGCGGCCGTCAGATCGAGCGCCGCAACGGCCTCGACCGATTCCAGCCGGTAGAAATCGAAATGAAAAACCCGGAGCCTTCCCGTGTATTCCTGAAGGAGGGTGAAAGTCGGACTGGTGACCGTTTCCAGCACCCCCAGTCCGGCGCAAACCCCCTGGATGAACACCGTTTTTCCGCTGCCCAACTCGCCGGACAGCGCGACCACATCGCCGGGAACCAGCCGTCCCGAAAACGCCTCCCCGGCTCTCAGCGTATCCCCGCGGCTCTCCGACCCAATCAGCTCCGGACCGGCCATTCGGTCACCGTTCCGTCAGAGTCACCAGCGGAAGCACCATTTCCTCGAGGGACACGCCTCCATGCTGGAAGCTGTCGCGGTACAGCGACAGGTACTTGTGGTAATTGGTCGGATAAACGAAGTAGTAATCCTCGCGGGCGAGCAGGTAATTGGCGTTGATGCCCCGGGCCGGAAGGCCGAACTTGGCGGGATCTTTCACGGAAATGGCCAGTTTCGGATCGCATTTGATGGCGCGCCCGACTTTGTACCGCACATTGGTCGACGTCTCCTTGTCCGCGTAGACCGTGGCGCCGCGCATGGTCCTGAGCGAGCCGTGATCCGACGTCAGGACCACCCGGACCCCGGATTCCGCGGCGGTTCTGAGAATCTGAAAGAGCGCCGAATGCTCGAACCAGGTGCGTGTCAGGGAGCGGTACGCCGATTCGTCCGGAACGATTTCCCGGAGAATGTCGGAGCCGCTCCGCTTGTGCGCGAGCAGGTCCACAAAATTGAAAACCAGCGCGGTCAACGGCGCGCTGAAAAGCGACTGGGCGTGCTTCGCGGTGTTCCGGGCCTCCTCGGAATCCATGATCTTGGTGTAGCGGAGTTCCTGCCGGAGCTTGACGCCCAGCCCCGCGAGCTGGGCGTCGAGCAGCTGGTGCTCGTGCCGGTTCCGGCTCGATTCGTCGTCCTCTCCGTCCCGCCAGAAATCGGGAAACCGGGCCTCGATCTCAGAGGGGAAACAGCCCGCGAACAGGCTGTTTCTCGAATAGGGCGTCGCCGTCGGCAGAATCGAGAAGTACAGCTCCCGGCTGATGGAGAAGAACGGGTACAGCAGGGGTTCGATGGCGAGCCACTGGTCGAGCCGCAGATTGTCCACGACGACGAAGAGAACCGGCCTGTCCCCGGTGAGGAGCGGCAGGACGGATTTTCGGATCACATCCGAGGACAGGACCGGGCGGCTGTCCGGCTTCAACCGCGTCCAGGCCGCGTAATGCTCCTCCACGAAACGGCTGAAGGCGGCGTTGCATTCGCGCCTCTGGTCCTGCAGGGTCTGGCGGAGCCCCAGGTCGGGATGCTCATCCAGATCGAGTTCCCGCTCGCACAGCTTCAGGTGGATGTTCATCCAGCCCTCGGCCGGGATCGGGCCGTCCATGAGTGAGGCGATTTCACTGAACTCGGCCGTGTAATCCCGGGTGAGTTTCTCCCCGGATATCCTCTGTTTCTCCAGTATCCGCTTGCAGGAGGAGAAAACCTGGCTGGGATTGACCGGCTTGGTCAGGTATTCCTCGATCTGACCGCCGATCGCCTCATTCATCAGGTTCTCCTCCTCGCTTTTGGTGATCATGACCACGGGGATGGAGGGTGCGGTCTCCTTGAGCAGGCGGAGCGCCTGCAGTCCGTCCATGCCGGGCATCATTTCATCGAGCAGGACAATGTCGAAACGTTCCCGGGCTGTGAGACTCAAGGCGTCTTCCGCGTTGCTGACCGGCGTGACGTCATACCCCCTCTCCCGCAGAAAGAGGATATGGGGCTTCAGCATGTCGATCTCATCGTCGGCCCAGAGTATTTTACCGCGAATTTTTTGCGCGTTTTTGATTTTTTTCATCTTTCAGAAAAGAACGAAAGGAAAAAATAAACAATTTTAGGCACTTAGTCAATCAAATTATCCCTGTCCGGCCGGCTGGAAGCTTTTCAATCCATTAATTCGTATTGAGTTACGGATATGGTATGCAATTTGCATAAAATTCATACGGATTTATCTCTTCATTGAAAAATATGCAATTAGGGGATTCGCATCCATGACAGCCGTGACAAAAATTCAATCCAGAGGGATCAACTGGGCATTGTTCGTCCTCTTCGCCCTCTCCTGGTCGACACCCCGTTATCTGCGGGCGCAAACCCAATGGACAGAGGATGGAAAATTCCTCGGTTCGACCGGCGTTTCCACGGCGCATGTGGCAACGGTTCCGGACGGTCATGGGGGCGTGTTTTTCGCCTGGGAAGCGCGGCCCGCGGCGGACAAGGATATCTATATAAACTGGCTGGACGCCTCCGGCTCGCTCCGCTGGGGCACGGGCGTCGCCGTGATCAGCGCGGCCGGAAACCAGCGTTACGCGACGCTCGCGTCGGACGGATCAGGGGGCGTCTACGCGGCCTGGGAAGACACGCTCTCCGGCGATCTGTTCATGCAGCGCCTCGATTCCACGGGCGCGAAACAGTGGGGAACGGACGGGCTGTCGCTCTGCAACAAAACCGGCGAGCAGTCCCAGCCCAGGGCCGAATCGGACGGGGCCGGCGGCGTGATTTTCGTCTGGCAGGACAAACGCAACGGTTCTTCGTACGACCTCTACGCCCAGCGCGTGAACGCGGCCGGTGTCAAACAATGGGACGCGAATGACGCGGCCGTGTGCACGGCCGTCAACTCCCAGTCCTCGCACTTCGTCGCGGCGGACAACGCGGGCGGCGTGATGATTGTCTGGCAGGACAACCGGCAGGCCCTGACGAATTACGACATCTATGTCCAGCGCATCAACGCCTCCGGTTCCGCTGTTTTCGTTTCCAACGGAAAAGTGCTGTGCGACGCGGCCGGGAACCAGATGACGCCCCGCATCGCGCCGTCCGGCACGCGCTGGGTTGTGTGCTGGGACGATTCAAGGGGCGCCTCTTCGGACATCTATGCGCAGGCCGTGGATGCGGCCGGGGGCCTGGGCTGGACCGGCAACGGCGTCGCCGTATGCGCGGCCGCGAACGCGCAGTACACCAGCCGGATCGTCGGGGACGGTCTCGGCGGCGCGGTCGTGACCTGGTGCGACAACCGGACGGGATACGACATTTACGCCCAGCGCGTGAGCGCGGCCGGCGCGGCGCAGTGGACCGCGGACGGCGTGGCCGTCAATGCGTCCGCCGGGCTCCAGTACTCGCCCGAGGCCGTAGCCGACGGATCGCAGGGCGCGATCGTCGTCTGGAACGACAATGAGACCGGATCGGACATCGAGCTCTACGCCCAGCGGATCAACGGAAGCGGAACGCGCCAGTGGGGCGACCGGGGCCTCCCGGTCGTCACCCGGACCGGCAGCCAGCAGAACCACGCCGCCGTGTCCGACGGTTCCGGCGGAATGATCACGCTGTGGCAGGACGGCCGCACCGCGGGCAAAGCGGACGTCTACGGCATGCTGACGAATGACGTGATCGCCTTCACCGGACCTGTCGCGGGTGAACGGTGGCGGGGCGATCAGGCGCACACGATCACCTGGACCAACCGGTTCGCGTCCGGCCTGTTCCATCACCTGGCGGTGAGGGCCTCGATCGTTCCGGGAGACAACTTTCCCGTGACCGTGAGTACGAACGTTTCCAAGTCGGCCGTGAGCCTGTCCTGGACGCCCTCCACCGTGAACAGCGAGAATGTCCGGCTGAAGCTGCAGGCGGTCAACGACAAGGGCCTGGTCGCGGACGAATTCCTCTCGCCCCTGTTCATCGTCGACTCGACGCCGCCCGCAGCGTTCAGCCTGGTCTCGCCCTCGGACAACGCGTCGGACGACCCCACGCCGGCCTTCACGTGGCAGGCCACCACGGACAACCTCTCCGGCGGATTGCATTACGAGCTGTGGGTGGACTCCAACCTGCTCCTGGACAACCTGACCGCGACCTCCATCACGCTCACGGAGGGACAGAAGCTGTCGAACGGGCTCCACACCTGGACCATCAAGGCCGTGGACGCCGCGGGACTGGTCCGGACGGCAAGCCAGACCTGGCGCGTCAACACGTCGGACGACCAGAGCGCGCCGAACGCGTTCAGTCTGACGGCCCCGGCGGACAATCTCTGGGTCGTGACGGCCAATCCGGTCTTTCAATGGCAGGCCACGACCGACGTGGGCATCGCGGGTCTCGCCAAGTACCAGCTGTACGTGGACAATGCGCTCAAGCTGGACAACATCCCGGCCGGGACCACGTCCACCTCGTCCGCGGCCCTGACCATGGGCACGCACACCTGGTACGTCAACGCCGTGGACAACGCAGGCAATGTCCGCAAATCCACGCAGACGTGGACCGTCAAGGCGGACTCCGTCAAGCCCGCCGCCTTCACGCTCGTATCGCCTGCGAACGAAGCGTGGACCTCCGACACCACGCCGGTTTTAACCTGGACCGCCTCGTCAGACGCGGGCAGCGGTCTCGCCAAATACCAGCTCATCGTGAACGGCGCCGTGCGGGTGGACAATATCGCGCCCACCGCGACCTCATTGACGCTCCCGGACGCCCAGGCCCTGGCGGAGGGATCCTATACCTGGAGCCTCCGCGCCTTCGACAATGCGGGAAATGTCCGGACCTCGACCGCTGCGTTCATCATCGGCGTGGACGCGACCAAGCCCACCGCGCCGGTGCCGGTTTCGCCGGCCAACGGGAACTGGGTGAATCAGGCACTGCCGACCTTCACCTGGAACGCGGCCACGGACGCACGCTCCGGCATCCAGTCCTATCAGCTCTTCGTGGACGGTTCCGCGCGGATCTCGGGCATCACTGGAACCTCCGCCACGTTGACGACTCCGCTGGCGGACGGCAGTCACACCTGGTACGTCCGGGCTCTGGACCGGGCTGGAAACGGGGAGAACTCGGTCCAGTGGGGATTCAACAGCGACGCCACGCCCCCGGCGCCGTTCACCCTGATTGCGCCCGCGTCCGGGAGCACGGTGCACACCAACAAGCCGACGTACCGCTGGCATTCCACGTCGGACGCAAGGTCCCAGTTCCAGAAATTCGAATTCTATCTCAACGGCGTCCTCAAGGTCGGATTCCTCGGCCTCACCGACACGACCCTCACCCTGACGGACGCGCTGGCGAACGGAACGCATAAGTGGAAGGTGCTGGCCTACGATGTCGCGGGTAACGTGCGCAGTTCCGCTGAATGGACCTTCACGGTTCAGATCAGCGCCCCGCAGATCACGTCGCCGGCCACGGCCTCCGCGACCGAAGACACGCCCTTCTCCTATACAGCGACCGCGACGGACGCGGACGGAGACGTCCTCACCTATCAGATACTGAACGCGTCCCCCTGGCTCACATCCGCTGGCGCGACCGTGTCCGGCACGCCGGGCGAGCAGGACCACAGCGGGTCCTTCACCGTCAGCGTCTCGGACGGCATTTTCACCTCCACGCGGAACGTGACGGTGACGGTCCAGCAGGTCAACGACCCGCCGGCCATCACCTCGCCGCTCGGCGCCATCGCCACGGAAAAGGTGCTTTTCACCTACACGGCCTCGGCGTCGGATCCGGAAAACGACCCCGTGACATTCGAATTCCGGAACCTGCCGGCCTGGCTCTCCGTGTCCGGGACCAACCAGGTCAAGGGCACGCCCGACAACGGAACGCCCAACGGCACATTCACTCTGGTCGCGAGCGACGGGACGCTGACGGACACGAAACAGGTGTCGGTTCTCGTGAACCAGGTCAATGAGGCGCCCGTCATCACGTCGGGCGCCACGGCTCCCGCGACCGAGCACCAGAAATTCACGTACACGGCCACGGCGGTTGACGGAGACGGCGACGCGCTCACGTTCTCGTTCCAGGACTATCCCGCCTGGATGTCGTTTACGGGAGCGGTGATCAGCGGCACGCCGGGCGAAGGCACAGGCGGCAGTCACACGTTCCGGATCAATGTCACGGACGGATTCGTGACCAGCTCCAAGGTGGTCACCGTGACCGTCACCCCGGTCAATGATCCGCCGGTCATCTCGTCCCCGGCCACGGCCGCGGCGACCGAACATCAGGCGTTCTCCTACACCGCGGCCGGAACGGATCCCGAAGGCACGGCCATTGTCTGGGATTTCACCGACCATCCGGCCTGGCTGAGCCACACCGGCGCCGTCCTCTCCGGAACCCCGCCCGAAGGCGTTCCCGCATCCTTCACCTTCAAAATCGTCGCCTCGGACGGTTCTCTGGCATCCCAGCGCACGGTCACGGTAACCGTCACCCGGGTCAACGACCCGCCGGTCATCTCATCCCCGGCCACGGCCGCCGCGACTGAGCACCAGGCCTTCTCCTACACCGCGGCCGGAACGGATCCCGAAGGCACGGCCATTGTCTGGGATTTCACCGACCATCCGGCCTGGCTGAGCCACACCGGCGCCGTCCTCTCCGGAACCCCGCCCGAAGGCGTTCCCGCATCCTTCACCTTCAAAATCGTCGCCTCGGACGGTTCTCTGGCATCCCAGCGCACGGTCACGGTAACCGTCACCCGGGTCAACGATCCGCCGGTCATCTCCTCGCCAGCCACGGCCGCCGCGACTGAGCACCAGGCCTTCTCCTACACGGCGGCGGCGACCGATCCCGAGGGAACGGCCATCATCTGGGATTTCGTGGACCATCCCGCATGGCTGACCCACACCGGTGCCGTCATCACCGGAACCCCGCCCGAAAACGGGCCTGTCACATTCACGTTCAAAATCGTCGCGTCGGACGGAGTTTTGGCGGCCGAACGTGTCGTCACCGTTACCGTCACGACCGTGAACGACCCGCCGGTCATCACCTCTTCCGCCACGGCAGCGGCGACCGAGCATCAGGCTTTCTCCTACACCGCTGCGGGTACCGATCCCGAGGGCACCGCCATTGTCTGGGATTTCACGGAACATCCGGCCTGGCTGAGCCACACTGGAGCTGTCCTTTCGGGAACCCCGCCAGAAGGCGTTCCCGCGTCGTTCACGTTTAAAACCGTCGCATCGGACGGCGCACTGACTGCGGAGCGTTTAGTTACAGTGACCGTCACTCTGGTCAATGACGCGCCTGTCATCGCATCTCCGGCCACGGCAGCGGCTGTCGAGCACCAGGCATTCTCCTACACCGCGGCGGCTACGGATCCCGAAGGTACGGCCGTTGTCTGGGATTTCACGGACCATCCCGCATGGCTGAGCCATGCCGGAGCCGTCGTTTCCGGAATACCGCCGGAGAACGGACCGGTCACGTTCACCTTCAAGATCGTCGCGTCTGACGGCAGTCTGACGTCCGAGCGCGTCGTCACCGTAACGGTCACGCCGGTCAATGACCCGCCGGTTTTCGCCTGCCCGGACTCCGCCACGGCTGTCGAGGATGTCCGTTTCGTGTATACGGCCCGCGCTTCGGATCCGGAGGGCGATACGTTCCGTTTCTCGTTTCACCGCCTTCCCTCCTGGCTGAGGGCCTCGGACAGCACCGCAACGGGCATGATCCCTGAAAACGCGGTGGATACCTGCTTTGTCCTGGCCGTGACGGACAGCCGGAACGCGTCCGATTCCATGCGTGTTTTCATCCGGGTCCAACCGGTCAATGATCCGCCCCGCGTCACGTCCCCGGATACGGCAGAGGCATTCGAGAACCAGCTGTTCTCGTACACGGCGACCGCATTCGACGTGGACGGACCCCACTATTCGATACGCTTCACGGATGTTCCGGCCTGGCTGACCGCGTCCGGCCCCATGGTCTCAGGCATTCCCGTGAACGCCCCGCCTTTTGTGACCTTCTCGGTGATCGTGAACGACGGCAGTCTATCCGACACTCTCGTGGTCACGGTGCTGGTCCGTTCGGTGAATGATCCGCCGCGGTTCGTCATGCCGTTCCCGGATCCCTCGTTCGGCATGACCGAAACCCTGCAATGGCAGTTGGTGCTCAACGATTACATCGCGGATCCGGACGATCCGGATACGTCTCTTTTCTGGACCAGCCGGCTTCTGGATTCCGTGCGCGTGGGCATCTCCATCCATCAGAAAACCGGAACCGCGACCTTCCTGGGCTTCAATGTCGACAAAAACTTCCGGGTGCTTTTCACGGTGCGCGACCGGGGCGGCCTGACCGCTTCGGACACCCTGTATGTGCGCATTCTGGGTACGGGCGTGGAGGCCGAGCGCATCGGCGCGCCTCCGGACCGGTACACCCTGTACGGCAATTACCCCAATCCGTTCAACCCGCAGACCACGCTCCGGTACGGTCTGCCCAGACCGGGCCCGGTGCGTCTCCGCGTCCTCAACCTGCGGGGCCAGATCGTAGCCACGCTCGTGGACGGCCGCCATGCCGCAGGCGTGTTCGAGGTGACCTGGAGGACGGACGGTGAGGCCTCCGGCCTCTACTTCGCGGTCA
>CAZNXX010000105.1:0-10473 GCA_964577095.1 uncultured bacterium
CTGGACGCGTTCGCCTCTTCGATCTCGCACGACCTGAGCGCGCCTCTCCGGCACATCATGGGTTACGCGGACATCCTGGAGATGCGTCTCAAGCCGACCCTGGATCCCAAGGACCTGGGACACCTCGAGAAGATCGCCTCCGCCTCCCGGCACCTGCACTCCATGATTCACGACGTGCTGCTGTTCTCCAAAATGGGGCATTCGGAAATCCACAAGACCCGGATCCCCCTGTCCTCGCTCGTCGACGCAACGCGGATCCGGCTGGAGCCGGACATCCGCGGACGGGTGGTGGCCTGGCGGGTCGACGGCGGCGAGACGCTCTGGGGCGATTCCACCATGCTGCAGCTGGTCCTGTTCAACCTGATTTCCAACGCCCTCAAATTCACCCGTGACCGCGAACATCCCCTGATCGAGATCGGCGCCAGTCCAGGCCCCGAAGAGACGATCGTGTTCGTGTCTGACAACGGCGTCGGTTTCGACAGCCGGGATCAGGACAGGCTGTTCGGGCTTTTTCAGCGACTGCATGACCGTGCCGAGTTCGAGGGGCACGGCGTGGGGCTCGCCCACGTGCGGCGCATCATCGCCAAGCACGGCGGCCGGACCTGGGCTGAGAGCCGTCCCGGCCGCGGCGCCACCTTCTACTTTTCACTTCCCGTCGAAGCCCGGGAACAGATGGAGAAATGAGCCGGTGAATGAATGCCGCGACTGAACTGAGAATCCTGTATCTCGAGGACAATCCGCTCGATGTCGAACTGACCCGGTCGCGCCTGGAGGCCGAGGGTCTGCTTCACCGCATGACCCACCTCCGGACCCGGGCGGAGTTTCTGGACGCGATGCAGAAGGGCGGATTCGATGTTTTGATGATCGACTATTCGGTCCCCGGGTTTGCCAGCCTGGAGGCGCTGGAAATCGCGCGGGCCCTGTACCCGGATGCGCCTATCCTCATCATCTCCGGCACCATCGGGGAGGAAATCGCCATTGACACCATGCGGCGGGGCGCGAACGATTACGTTCTCAAGAACCGCATCTCCCGCCTGTCCCCGGCCCTCCGGCGCGTCGTTCAGGAAGCCGAAGACCGCCGCCGCCGCAAGACGGCCGAGAAGGCCCAGCGGGAGGCGGAAGCCCGGTACCGGAACCTGTTCGAGGCTTCGCCGGAGGCCGTTTTCCTCATCGACGGGCAGGGCGTCATACGGGACTGCAACCCGGAAGCGGAGCGGCTCCTGGACATACCGGCGGCGCGGATCGTGGGCCGTTCCAGCTCGGATTTCGGATTTCTCGGCCGTTTCGGCGCGGGAGCCGAAGCGTCGTCCGTCCGGGACGCCGGTGATCCGGGCCATCCGTCGCCCTCCGAGGAGCGGATCGATTCGACCGGGTCTGGCCGCTGGGTCGAGGTCATCCCGGGCCGCGTGAACGTCGACGGCGGCCGGGGCTTTCAGGTGATCGTCCGCGAGATCACGGGCCGGAAGCAGGCGGACGAGCGCATCCAGAACAGCCTGCGCGAAAAGGAAGTCATGCTCCGCGAGATCCATCACCGGGTCAAGAACAATCTGCAGATCATCTGCGGCCTGCTCGCGTTCCGGAGCGGGGAGTCCGGCGCCGGACAGGCCGGCATGTGCCTCGACTGCCGCAACCGGATCACCACGATGTCCCAGATCCACGAGCGGCTGACCCATTCGGATGATCTTTCCCGGATTCCCTTCCGGGAATCCGCCCACACTTTGGTCAGCGAACGCGTGCTGAGCATGCCCCCGCCCAGGCGCGTGTCGTTCGAGCTGGACATCGCGGATGCCACATTCACCCTGCCGCTGGCCGTTCCTCTGGCGCTGATTCTGAATGAACTGGTGAACCGTGCGCTTCGGGATTCATTCCCGGAAGGCCGGAAGGGGATCCTGCGGGTGGGCCTGGCCGCGGACGGGATGAACGGATGGGTCCTGGAGGTCCGGGACAACGGCGCCGTCACTGCGCCGGAAGCCGGCGCGGCTGCGGACACGGACACCGGCATGCGCCTGGTCCGGATGCTCGTCGAACAGATACACGGAAAAATGACCGTATCCGCGGACAACGGAACGGTATGCCGGATACGGTTTCCGGCGGCGACCGACGCTCCGGAAGCCCCCTGAACCGGGGAGCAGGCCCGGACGTTGAACCGCCGGCGTCCTCCCGGATGTTCGGCCGGTCCTGATCAAATCCAATCCATGAAGGGAGCTCTTCTGAAATCATGAGCGCCATGAAAAGACGCACCACCTCGCGGACTGCCGTTCTGCTGATCCACTGCCCGGACCAGAAAGGGCTTGTGCTGGCGGTGACGGATTTTGTCTACAAGAACAACGGCAATGTCGTGTATCTTGACCAGCATGTGGACCCTGAACGGCGGCTTTTTTTCATGCGGATCGAATGGGAGCTCGCGGATTTCGCGATTCCGGACGACAAGATCGGAGAATTTTTCGGGATTCTGATGGCCAAAAAGTACCGCATGAAATGGCAGTTGTATTTCTCCGACGAAAAACCCCGCATGGCCGTGTATGTGTCCACCCTGTCCCATTGCCTGGTCGACATTCTGCACCGGATTCATTCGGGCGAGTGGAAGGCCGAACTGCCTGTGATCATCAGCAACCACCCGGATCTGGAGCCGGTGGCCCGCAAGAACGGCATCGCGTTTTCCTGCATCCCGGCCACGGCCGGCAACAAGCGCGAGGCCGAGAAGGCCCAGCTCAGGGTGCTGCGGGCGCACCGCGTTGAATTCATCGTGCTCGCGAGATACATGCAGATCCTCTCCGCGGAATTCATCGCCCAGTATCCAAGCCGCATCATCAACATCCACCATTCCTTTCTGCCGGCCTTCCCGGGTGCGAAGCCCTACCATTCCGCCCACGAACGCGGTGTCAAGATCATCGGCGCGACGAGCCATTACGTCACAGGCGAGCTGGACGCGGGACCCATCATCGAGCAGGACGTGACACGGATCAGTCACGTGGACACGATCGACGATCTGGTCCGGAAGGGCCGGGACCTGGAGAAGCTGGTCCTGTCGCGCGCGGTCTGGCACCATCTGCAGAGAAAAATCCTGACCTGCGGGAACCGGACGGTGGTTTTCTCGTGACCGTTCCGTACTGTTGGACTTAAAAGATTAAAGATGGAACACGGATGAGCACGGAGGGGACGGATGGACGCGGATAAACATGGGTGAATGGGGTAATGCGGTGATCTGAATGAGCCTCATGGCCTACAGGCGGAGGCAGGGAGAATGAGCCTGTTATCCGAGAGACCCTGAACCCTGTCAAGGCGCAGCCTGAAGGCTGCGGCTACCGGTAACCGGGCGCTCCACGCCATGCTGGGAGTGTTTTCAACTCGGAACTCGGAACTCGGAACTCGGAACCTTTTTTCCAGGGGAGCCCCCATGGGATTCTTCAGAGCAGGTGAGTTCAAGAGAAAAGAAGTCCTTCCCGGCATACGGGTCGGTTCCGCTTTTCTTGAAAATCTGATGCTGACGCATTTCACCATGGAGGCCGGATCGGTGGTACCGCCGCACGGCCACCCCCACGAGCAGATCAGCTTCGTGGTGTCGGGCGAGCTGGACTTCACGCTCGAAGGCGAGACGCGGCGTGTCGGCCCGGGAGAGGGGTGCGCGGTTCCGGCCGGAGTGAGGCACGGGGTGCGGGTGCTGAAGGAGGCGGTGGTCATCGACTGCTGGCATCCGGTCCGCGAGGATTATATCGTGAACGACGGTTCATAACGAAAGGAAAAGGGCATGAAAAAGCGCATCCTCCTGCTTCTGGCCGCGGCCTGCAGCCTTCACGCCGGCGAGCCCGCGAACCGGGTCGTCGTCAGCGCGGACATGGGAAAAGACACGATCAGCGCCATGATTTACGGTCATTTTGCCGAGCATCTCGGCGCCTGTATCTACGGGGGCATCTGGGTCGGCGAGGACTCGCCGATTCCCAACACCCGGGGCGTGCGCGACGACGTGGCCGCGGCCCTTCGGGAAATCAAGCCGGCCGTGATCCGCTGGCCGGGCGGCTGCTTCGGCGACACCTATCACTGGATGGACGGCATCGGCCCGCGGAAGTCGCGGCCCTCCATCGTCAACACGAACTGGGGAGGGGTCACCGAGGATAACAGCTTCGGCACCCATGAATTCCTCGATTTCTGCGGGCAGGTCGGGGCCGAACCCTACATCGCGCTGAACGTCGGAAGCGGCACGGTCCGCGAAGCGGCGGACTGGGTGGAATACGTGAACTCGGACGCGAAAAGCCCGATGACCGAGCTCAGGCGGAAAAACGGCAGGGAGAAGCCCTGGAACGTGAAGTACTGGGCGGTCGGGAACGAAAGCTGGGGATGCGGCGGCAACATGACCCCGGGCTACTACTCCGACCTCTTCCGGCAGTTCTCGACCTACATGCGGGCGGGAAAACTCTACCGGGTCGCGAGCGGAGGCCAGGATCCCGACGTCGACTGGACGGAAACCGTCATGGACCGCCTCCTGAACAATCCCCACAATGCCATCCGGTCGCTCATCCAGGGGTATTCCTTTCATTATTACACCTTCGCCCGGGGATGGAACGACAAGACCTCGGCGACCCGGTTCGGGGAGGAAGAGTGGTTCGACACCATGAAACAGACCTGGGCCATGCAGACGAGTCTGGAGAAGCACATTCGCGTCATGGACGAGTACGATCCGCAGAACGGGATCGGCCTGATCGCGGACGAATGGGGCAACTGGTTCGACGTCGAGCCGGGCACCAACCCCGCCTTCCTGTATCAGCAGAGCACGGTGCGCGACGCCGTGACCGCGGCCCTGTACCTCAATATCTTCAATAATCACTGCCGCAGGGTCAAGATGGCCAACCTGGCCCAGACCGTGAACGTGCTGCAGTCCGTGCTCCTGACACGCGGGCCGGAAATGGTGCGCACGCCCACTTATTATGCCATGAAGATGTTCAGCCCGCATCAGAACGCCGTTCTCCTGCCGGTTGAAACCGCTTGCGAACCGCTCACGTCGGGCAGCCGGAGCATTCCCGGGCTCTCTGCATCCGCGTCGGCCGACGGCAGAGGCCGCATACACATCTCCCTCGCCAACCTGGATCCGGTGCGGGACAAGGAAGTGCTCTGCGACCTCCGCGGGAGAGGCAAAACTGAGAGGGTGACGGGCGAGATCCTGACCGGCCGCACACTCAACGCCTTCAATGATTTCGGAAAGCCCGAGGAGGTCAGGCCAGCGGCATTCAGCGGGTTCAAGGTGTCCGGGAACACGGTGACCGTCCGGCTGCCCGCGAAATCCGTGGTCGTGCTCGAACTGGAGTAGGGCCGGGGCATGGGAATACCGAAAGGGCCGGACCCCCGGCGGACGGAGGATCAGGCGGGCGGCCGGCGCCGGACGGGGCCGAAACGCCGGCGCGCGCCCGGGCATGAGCCCCGGCATACGCGGGTTTTCATCGGCCTGCTGGCCGGTCTGGCCGCGGGTCTGGCCGTGCGGTTTTCCGGCCTTTCCGATGCGGCGGTCGAAAGCGTCGTCCGCTGGGTGAAACCGGCCGGGGACGTCTTTCTCCGACTGCTGTTCATGACGGTCATGCCGGTGCTGGTCTCCGCCCTGTCCCTGGGAGTCGCCGGACTGGGCGATGTCCGGCGCGTGGGCCGCGTCGGCCTGAAGACCCTCGGATTCACGCTGTTCGTCTCCTGCGCGGCCGTGCTCACCGGAATTCTGGCCGTGCGCGTCCTGAACCCTTCCGGAGGCCTCCCGGAAGCGGACCGGCTGGCGCTCCTGGAACGGTTCCCGGTCCCCGCTTCGGCCCTGGCCGCGGAGACGCGGGGCGGCGGGATCATCGACGCGCTCGTGAAAATCGTGCCGAAGAACCCGCTCGAGGACATGGTCCGGGCGTTTGACCCGTCGTACACGGGCGGCGGCATACTGGCGGTCATCTTCTTCGCGTTCATGCTCGGCATCGCCATGGCCCTGGCGCCGCCCGCGAAAACGGCCGGCCTGAAGGCCTGTCTCGAGGGTCTGTTCGAGACCATGATGAAGCTGATCGACATCGGCATGCGCTTCGCGCCGTTCGGGGTGTTCGCCCTGCTCTTTTCGCTCTCGGCCACCATGGGCTTCTCCATCCTGGCGATTTTGTCCCGGTACGTGGCCGTGGTGCTGGCGGGTCTTCTGTTCCACCTGTTCGTCACATATTCCGTCCTGCTGTCCGCGTTCGGCCGGATGCGCCCCGGATTCTTCTTCCGCAACACC
Organism: uncultured bacterium; assembly: GCA_964577095.1. GTDB lineage: Bacteria > Zhuqueibacterota > QNDG01 > QNDG01 > DTFT01 > JAFGAX01. The sequence goes on from CAZNXX010000105.1 coordinate 6,230, forward strand.
GCGGAACTGATGCTGATCGCGTTCTCCACCAGCTCGAGCAACGCGACCCTGCCGGCCGCGCTCCGGACCGCGACGGACCGGCTCGGGCTGAAACAGGACGTCAGCCGTTTCGTGCTGACGCTCGGCGCGACCGCCAACCAGAACGGCACCGCCCTGTACGAGGGCGTGACCGTGCTCTTTCTCGCCGGCTGTTTCGGCGTGCCGCTCACATTGGTTCAGCAGGTCACCGTCATTCTGCTGTGCGTGCTCGCCGGCGTGGGCACGGCCGGCGTTCCGGGAGGATCCCTGCCGGCCGTGGTCATGATCCTGGCCGGCATCGGCGTGCCGGCCGAGAGTATGGGTATCATTCTCGGCATCGACCGCCTGCTCGACATGTCCCGGACCGTGGTCAACGTGCAGGGCGACCTGGTCGCGGCGGCGGTGGTCAATAGAAGTTCATAGTCGCGAAGTTCCGGGTTCAGGGTTCCGAGTTCCGGGTCACTGACCTGACAACCCGGAACACGGAACTCGGAACGCGGAACCCCAGGTCACTCGGGACGAAACGAACCGGTCACTATCAGGGAGATCCCGTCCGCATGCCTCACCACCTATTCGCCCGTAAACCGCTGAAACTGCTTCTGGAAGAAGCCAGGGGGGAGAACCGTCTGCGCCGCATTCTCGGCCCCGTGGGGCTGACGAGCCTCGGCGTCGGGGCCATCATCGGAACCGGCATATTCGTTCTGACCGGCGTGGCCGCGCATGACAAGGCCGGCCCAGCCCTGATTCTGTCCTTTGTCATCGCGGGATGCGCCTGCGTGTTCGCGGCCCTGTGCTACGCGGAATTCGCGTCCATGGTGCCGGTCGCGGGCTCGGCCTACACCTACGCCTACGCGACGCTCGGCGAGCTGTTCGCCTGGATCATCGGCTGGGACCTGGTTCTGGAATACACCGTGGCCTCGGCCGCTGTGGCGCACGGATGGTCCGCGCATTTCCAGGACCTGCTGGGGAGCTTCGGCGTGCACCTGCCGTTCCGGTGGACGCACCCGCCCTTTGATTTCAATCCGGAAATCGGCGCGTTCATGTCCACGGGAGCGGTATGCGACCTGATCTCGATCGGCATCACGGCTCTGATCACGGTCATCCTGGTGAAGGGCATACGGGAGAGCGCGGGCGTCAACGCGCTCATGGTCGGATTCAAGCTGGCGGTCGTTCTTTTCGTCATCGTGGTCGGGGCCTTCTACATCGATCCCGCGAACTGGAAGCCGTTCGCGCCGTACGGGTATTCCGGCCTGAGCTTTTTCGGGAAAACCATTTTCGGCCAGCATGGCCCGGGCGGAGAGCCGCTGGGTGTTCTCGCCGGCGCCGCGATCATTTTCTTCGCCTATATCGGGTTCGATTCGGTTTCAACGCACGCCGAGGAGGCGAAACAGCCCAACCGGGACGTTCCCATCGGCATCATCGCCTCGCTCATCATCTGCACCATACTCTATATCGCCGTGGCTGCCGTGCTTACGGGAATGGTTCCCGCCTCGCAGATCGACATACACGCGCCGGTCGCCGACGCCTTCCGCCAGAAGGGCCTTCCGTTCGCCCGGCGGCTCATCGACCTGGGCGCGATCACGGGCATCACGTCCGTCCTGCTCGTCATGATGTTGTCCCAGCCCCGCATTCTGCTGGCCATGGCGCGCGACGGGCTCATTCCACCGTGGTTCTTCGGCGCCGTCCACGAACGCTTCCGCACGCCCTGGAAATCCACCATCCTCACCGGCCTGCTCGTGGGCGCCATGTCGTCCCTCATCCCGCTGCGGGTACTCGCGGATCTGACGAATATCGGCACGCTTTTCGCATTCATCATCGTGTGTTCGGCCGTTCTGGTCATGCGGCGTATGCACCCGGAAGCGGACCGGCCGTTCAAGGCGCCGCTGTTTCCGTGGGTTCCCATGCTCGGTATCTTCTTCTGCGTGGTGCTCATGTTTTCCCTGCCGGTCGAGAACTGGTGGCGGCTGTTCGCGTGGCTCGGAGGGGGACTTCTCATCTACTTCTTCTACGGCCGGTCCAGGAGCGTGCTGGCCCGGATGCGGGCGGAGGAGAAAACACGTTAGAACGTTCGAACGTTTGAACGTTTGAACGTTCCAACGTGTCATCATTGTATCGTTACACCAGTGTTCGGATCAATCGCTATCAACGATCAGGGGACCTTCCGTGAGAAAATGGGATCTCTTCTTCGAATTGTATGAAAACCTGCCCCGCCAGGGACCCGGCGACAACGCCAGCACGCGGAAGGCGTACCGCATGATACGCGGGCTTCCGGGCCGTCCACGCGTACTGGACATCGGATGCGGCAACGGCATGCAGACCCTGGAGCTTGCCCGGATTTCCGGCGGAACCGTGCTGGCGCTGGACAACCACACGCCTTTTCTCGACCGGTTGAACCGCGACGCGCGCTCGGCCGGGCTGGAAAGGTCCATCCGAACCGTGAACCGTTCCATGAAAGCCATGCCATTCGCGGACGGTTCCTTTGACCTCGTCTGGTCCGAGGGCGCCCTCTATCAAATGGGATTTCTGAAGGGCCTGAAACGGTGCCGGCGGCTTTTGAAACCGGGAGGCTGGCTGGCGGTCACGGAAGCGGTCCTCTTTCGGACCCGACTTCCCGCCGAGGTGCGGCGATTCTGGCGGGAAGAGTACCCGGACATCACCACGGTGGAAGAGAATACCCGGAAAATCCACGCGGCCGGATTCACGCTGATGGCGCATTTTACGCTTCCCGTCCGCGCCTGGATGACCCCGTTTTACGGCCCGATGGAGAAGCGGATACGCGGGCTCGCCCGGAAATACCGGGACGACGCCCGGGCGCTTGCCCTGCTCGAAACCTGGCGGAAGGAGATCGACATCTACCGGCGCTATTCCGATTGCTTCGGTTATGAATTTTTCATCATGCGCAGGGATCACGGAGGCGGACTCTGATGCGACACCGGTCACACGGCCAGAGGGCGGCGCTCTGGGCCGCGGTTCTGGCCCTCGGCTGCGCGGCCGCGCCGGCCGCGGAACCGGCGGCCGGCCGTGAACGGCTGAAAATGGACGCGGGCTGGCGCTTCGCCTTCGGCCACCCGTTCGACGTTTCGAAGGATTTCAGGCACGCGACCTCCTATTTCTCCTTCTTCGCCAAGGCGGGATTCGGGGACGGCCCGGCGGCAAAAAACTTCGACGACCGGCCCTGGCGGGTTCTCGACCTGCCCCATGACTGGGCCGTTGAACTGCCGTTCGACGAGAGGGCCGGATACAGCCACGGGTACAAGGCGCTCGGCCGGAATTTTCCCGAAACCTCGGTCGGCTGGTACAGGCGGTGCTTCCGGATTCCCGAGTCCGACCTGGGCCGCAGGATTTCCGTCGAATTCGACGGGGTTCACCGGAACGCGGCGGTTTTTATCAACGGTTTTTATCTCGGCGAGGAGCACAACGGGACGCTCGGGTTCCGGTACGATCTGACGGATTATCTGGAATACGGCGGCGTCAACGTGATCGCGGTCCGGGTCGACGCCATGATGGAGGAGGGATGGTATTACGAGGGCGCGGGCATCTACCGGCACGTGTGGCTGACCAAGACCGGGCCCCTGCACGTGGGGCCGGACGGCGTGTCCGTGTCCGCCGAAGTCACGGCCGGACCGGCGGAAATCCGCGTCGGAACGTCGGTCGTCAACGAAAGCCGGACGGCCGAGGCGTTCACGGTGGAATGGTCCGTCTCGGATAACGGAGGCCGGGTCGCGGCCTCCGGGTCGTCCGGTCCGGGGGTCCTGGGACCCGGCGCGGCCGGCGATTTCACGGAGACGATCCGGGTCGCGGATCCGAAACTCTGGTCCGTGCGTTCGCCCGTCCTTTACACGCTGACGACCACGGTCCGGTCCGGCGGGTCCGTCGCGGATTGCGTTGAAACCGCATTCGGCATAAGGTCCTTCCGGTTTGACGCGGATTCAGGATTCTTTCTCAACGGGGAGCCTCTTCCTCTCCGGGGAGTCAATCTGCACCAGGACCACGCAGGCGTCGGCACGGCCGTGCCCGACGGCCTCACGGAGTTCCGCCTGAAAAAGCTGAAGGAAATCGGGTGCAATGCCGTCCGTTCCTCGCACAATCCGGCCGCGCCCGAATTCCTCGATGTCTGCGACCGGCTGGGCCTGCTGGTCATAGACGAGAACCGGCTGATGGGTGTCAGCCAGGAGCATCTGGACCTGTTGAAGCGGCTCGTGCTCCGCGACCGGAACCATCCCTCG
>CAZNXX010000106.1:0-10369 GCA_964577095.1 uncultured bacterium
ACGCCGAAATGATCGTCGCGGGCGCCTCCAAGGTCGCGGCGTATTTCCTGGTGGACGAGGAAAAGCTGAAGCGTGCGGTGATCAGCGTGCACGAGGCTTTTTTCCCAAAGCCGGACGAGTCGGGGAAGACGTAACCGCGAAGCGATGCGGGGCCCCGGGACTGCCCGGGCGGAACAATTGACAAGGGCGGCGCATGGCCAAGACGTACGAGGAAATCAACGAGAAGATCCGGAAGAAGCAGGCCGTCGTGGTGACGGCGGAGGAGATACTCCGGCTGGTCGAGGAGAAGGGGGCGTCCCGCGCCGCGGCCGAGGTCGATGTGGTGACCACGGGCACGTTCGGCCCGATGTGCTCGTCCGGGGCCTTTCTCAATTTCGGCCACAGCCGGCCGCGCATCCGCGCCACCCGCGTCTGGCTCAACGGCGTGGAGGCGTACGCCGGCATCGCGGCCGTGGACTGCTACATCGGCGCCACGCAGACGGTCGAGGGCGCGCGGACGCCCGACGGCCGGAGGGATTTTTCGTACGGGGGCGGCCATGTGATCCACGACCTGGTGGCCGGGAAAACGCTCCGCCTGCGGGCGGAGAGCGACGGCAGCGACTGCTATCCCGCCACATCCTTCGAGAAGGAGATCCAGCTCCGCGACCTGCCGAGCGCCTTTCTGTTCTGCCCCCGGAACGCCTACCAGAACTACAACTGCGCGGTGAACCTCTCTCCCGACCGGACGCTCGCCACCTACATGGGCATTCTCAAGCCGAAACTCGGCAACGCGACGTACTGCAGCGCGGGCCAGCTGAGCCCGCTCATGAACGACCCCTTCTTCAAGACCATCGGATTCGGCACGCGGATTTTCCTCGCGGGAGGCGCCGGCTTCGTGGCCGGGCCGGGCACCCAGCACAACCCGGACGTGCCCCGCACGGCCCGCGGCGTGCCGCGGCGGCTCGGCGGCACCCTGGCCGTGACCGGGAACCTCAAGCAGATGAGCGGCCGCTGGCTGCGCGGCGTGCACTTCAAGGGATACGGCGCGACCATGCTCGTCGGCATCGGCGTGCCCATTCCCATACTCGACGAATCCATTCTGGAGCACACGACCGTACGGGACGAAGACATTCACGCGCCGGTCGTGGACTACAATGAGGACTACCCCCAGATGACGGGCCGGACCGTAGGAGAGGTGACCTATGCCGAGCTTCGCAGGGGATGGATTGAATGGGAAGGCCGGAGGGTGCCCTGCTTTCCGCTTTCCAGCTACCGGGCCGCGCTTGAAATCGCCGAAACGCTGAAGGGGTGGATCGCCGCCGGGGACTTCCTTCTGGGCAAGCCGGTGGAGCTGCTGCCATCCACGGTCTGATCGGGGGTCGGGACGCCCGGCTCGCCCGGGCGCGTCGGTTCCCTGCGTCCGAATTCCATCAATTTCTTTACTTTCTCCCTTATTTTCTGTAATTTTGACAGACGACCGGAGGCCTCCGGGATCCCGTCCCGGGAATTTGGCGCCATGCCGCCTCTCGTCATGAACCGATCTGCCAGGCCACAAACGGGAGAATCCGTTCATGTCTTCCCCAAAGCGCGTGCTCATCCTCGGGGATGATGCATCCCCAGCCGATTCCCTCTCCTTTCCCCCGGAAAACACCGAAATCAAACCGCTCATCCTCTCGGGCCCCCGCGAGGATTGGCTGGACCGGATCAGAGCCCTGGGTCCGGACCAGATCGTAATGGATCTCTCCATGCTGGAAATCCTTCTGCGGAACGCCAGCGTCATGGACGGCACACGGCGTCAGCTCGAGGAGAGCGAAAGACGCTTCCGGAGAATCGCGGACCGGCTGAGCGACGGCATCCTGTTTTCGGAGAACGGGAAGCTCGTGTACGCCAATTCCCGCGCATGTGACATATTCGGACTGACATTCGATGAACTGACCGCGCTGCGGGGCGGGGATAGGGTCGCGCCCGAGGATCAGGAGCGTGTCGTCCGGCTCTGGCGCGAATCCGAAAAAAGCGGGGGTTTTTCCTCGTCCATTGAATGCTGGTTCGTCCGCAAGGACGGGGAAAAACGTTTTCTGCACAGCCGGGTCCAGCGTTTCCACGATTCGGACGGGTCTACCACCCTGCTGATGATCGTCACGGACTTCACGGAAAACAAGATGTCGGAGACCCGGCTGTCCGAATCGGAGGAAAAATTCCGGAACCTCGCGGAGCAGTCCCCGAACATGATCTTCATCAACCTGGGCGGCAGGGTCGCCTATGCCAACCGGCTGTGCGAGGAGCGCATGGGGTACACCCGCGAGCAATTCTACAGCCCGGAATTCGACTTCCTGAGCCTGATCGCCCCGGAGGACAGGGACCGGATCACGCGGAACATCCGGCAGCACTGGCAGGGCCGGGAAATCGAGCCGTACCGGTACGGCCTGGTCACGGCCGGCGGCGAGCGCATCGAGGCCCTCATCACCACCAAGCTCATCACATATGACAAACAGCCCGCGATTCTCGGCATCATCACCGACATCACGGAGCTGGTAACGGCCGAAACAACCATACGCAACACGCTCCGGGAGAAGGAACTGCTCATCAAGGAAATCCATCACCGGGTCAAGAACAACATGCAGGTCATCTCCAGCCTGCTCCGGCTCCAGTCCGCGGGCATCACGGACCGCCGCTGTCTGGCCGTCCTGAGAGAGGCGCAGGAACGGGTGCGGGTGATGGCCCTCGTTTATGAAAAGCTGTACCAGTCGCAGAACCTGGTGCGGATCGATTTCAGCGGATACCTCCGCAGTCTCATGCTCGGGCTTCAGTCGGCCTACCCCGTGACCCGTAAAATCCGCCTTCAGTTCAGCCTGGAGAGCGTCGAACTCGGTCTGGACCAGGCCGTTCCCTGCGGGCTCATCATCAACGAACTGGTCTCGAACGTGTACAAGCACGCGTTCCCGTCCTCCTGGAAGGGGAATCCGTGCCTCCGGATCGGGCTGAAGCGCGCGGCCGGCCGCATGCTGGAGCTGACCGTGCGGGACAATGGAACGGGCATCCCGAAACGGACGGATCCCCGTAAGACGAAATCGTTCGGGCTTTACCTGGTGCGCCTGCTGGCGCAGGATCAGCTCGGCGGCACGCTCGCAATCTCCCGCGTCAGGGGCACGAACTACCGCATCCGGTTCCGGCTTGCCGCGGCCGAAGACTCCGAAAGCCGCATGGTGCCGGGCGGTGAAACTGCGGCGGCATGCGGTTCCCCGGAAAACCGGGGGCAATCCCCGGAAAAATGAGGGGACGACGCCCGGCCGGCCGTTTCACGCAAGGATCCGAGCCTGATCCGGGCCGGTTTCGGCGATCGGGAGCCGGGCATGGCCTTTGCTGGTGTTCGTTTCGATCCGGTCACCCGGCTGAGGTCCAGTCCAGGAAAACAGGAGAATGTCATGCGTCTGATCCGATTCTTCAAACTCTCTCTTTGTATCGCGTCACTGTCTTCGAACGCTTCCGTGCCCGACCCGGGATTCCGCAAACCGGCTGTGCCCGGTTTTCTCCGGCCCATGGAATTCCGGACCGTGATGATGCAGACCTTCCCCTCCGAGGTGTCGGGAATGGTTCCGGATCCGGTCAGCGACCTGATCTGGAATCCCGCGACTCTTGCGGGGCTGTCCAAACGGTCCGCTTTTCTGGATTTCTTCGGCGGCGCGGACAATCCGGTATTCGCCGCGTCCGCGGCCTCCGCGGATCCCGCGGTCAGCGCCAGGAGCTGGACGGACGAGTTCGCGGCGCCCCGGTGGTATCCTCAGACCTCGGTCATCCCGTCGGAATCCCGGCCCCTGGCCAGCCTGGGCCTGCTGCTGCCGGTTCACCGGCGATTGTCCCTGGCCCTGTTCGACCGCGTGATGTTCGATTACGGCCCTTTCCTCCAGAGCGTCAGCGGAGGGGGCGGCTGGAACGAAGAGACTGCGGACGCGGGTGTTTACGACAAGGCGAGGGACGTCACGCTTTCGAGACTCGAGACCGGGCACAACCAGCAGACCACGATCGGCAACCGCGTCGAGGCTGTGATCGGGTGGCGCGCCGCGGACCGGCTGGATCTGGGACTCCGGCTCGGGCACATGTTTTACCGCAGGGACGGCGAACTGCTCGAAGACGATTGGGCGAATTATCCCCACTCTTCCAGCGCGGGGCTCGAGGACGAATCCCTCACGGTACGCGGCACTCATTATGAAGCGGGCCTGGGCGCGATGTTCCGGGCCGATTCGACTTTCCGGTTCGGCGCCTACGGCGGCCTGATTTCCGGGGACGGATCGGAGCGGTCGGCCGCGCTCGACACGACCGCGGGCTGGTCGGAACGGGACACCGATACCCGGTATTTCAGCCGGTCCGCCTCCTTTCTGACTGCGGATCAGTCCCATGACGCCGAAGGCATCCGGCCGCTCGTGTCCGCGAACGCGGAAAAACGCTTATCCGAGAACTGGATGCTGCGGGCTTTCGTGTCGTACGCCTGGTCCGAGACGGACGTGTCCGGCGTCCTGTCCTCCTCCGACACGACGTCCGGGGACCGGGGATACGATCACTGGCAGTCGGGTTCCGACTATTACCGGCGCACCCGGTCGCAGGGCAGCAGGGCCAGCAGTCTGGAAGGGGACGGAACCGAGAAGACGGGGACGTGGAAGGGATTCGTGTCCGCGGTGTACGCGCCCCGGGGATGCTGGTCGCTGTTCGGCGGACTGCACGTTCAGCGCCAGCGCTTCGAAAGGGATTTCTCGGAAAACGGCCGCACCCGGTCGCATTCCCTGAGCGTGCACACGGTTTACGCGCCGGGATCCGAACGATCCACCTATCACCATACGCGCGAGTACATCATGGAGGCCGAGGTCGATCGGTGGTCCCTCGCCCTGCCCGTGGGCATGCGCATCGGCGTGGCAAAGGGGTTTTCCGCGCTGATCGGGGCCAGCGCGGCGTTTCTGCTGGAGGACGAGTCCGCGTCCGGTTTTCGAGTGTATCCGGTGAAAGCGACGCGCCGCTGGCAGAACGGGTCGCTGATCGTCGACGACCTGGAAATCGACCGCGCGGAGCGCTTCGATTCCAATCCGGCCAAAGTCCTCACCCGTCAGCTGGGCCGTTATTTCGGGCTGGTCTACAGCCACCCGGCCGGGGTGCAGGCCTACCTGAAGTTCGCGGACGATTTCAGCCAGCTGAGCGGGTGGACGATCGGATTCGGGATGGAGTGGTGACTCAATGGTGCTCGACCCCGGGGTTGACCCCGGGGTCAACCCCGGGGTCGAAGGAGTAATCGCGCGGACCTTCAGCACGGATTTGCACGGATAAAGAATTGGAATGCGGTAATTTGTTGATTTGAGCATCTCCGCGAACCTCCCGAACTCCGCAGACCTCCCAAGGCGCCCCTGTCTTCGTAAGGTCATAGTTAAAAAAACTACGTTCAGTAGGTCCGATGTGCCGAGTCCCGTTTCCACGGGACGAGGCTATCGGACTCTTTCATGTGAATGTCCGAAAGCCTCGCTCTGCGAGCTCGGCATTTCGGACCTACAAGCTCGGAACCCGGAACCCGGAACTCGGACCCTTTTTTCTCCTTGACCCTTTCCCTTTAATTTATTAACCTTATACCTGATCCCCCGACCGTCCTCCACTGAATCTGGAGATTTCATGCTCATCGAAAGAAGGGCCTATGCCCGCGCCGGACTGCTGGGCAATCCGTCGGACGGCTATTTCGGCCGCACGATTTCAGTCCTGGTCCGCAATTTCGGCGCCCATGTCATCCTATACGAGTCGCCCGACCTGCACCTCGAGCCCCACGAGACCGACCTGAACCTGTACCGGAACCTGGACCATCTGGTGGAATCCGTTGGGCTGACCGGGTATTACGGCGGCAACCGGCTCATCAAGGCGGCGATCAAGACCTTCCACGACCACTGCCGCAAAACGGGCATCGGCCTGCACGGCCGGAATTTTTCGATCCGGTACGGCACGTCCATTCCCAGGCAGGTGGGCCTCGCGGGATCGAGCGCCATCATCACCGCCACGTTCCGGGCGCTCATGGACTTCTACGGCGTGGAGATTCCGCTCGAAGTCCTGCCCACGCTCGTGCTGTCCGCCGAAACGGACGAGCTCGGCATTCAGGCGGGCCTGCAGGACCGGGTCATTCAGGCGTACGAGGGCTGCGTGTACATGGATTTCGACAGGGCCCACATGGCGGTGAAGGGGTACGGCAAGTACGAGCGGCTCGATCCGACCCTGCTGCCCATGCTCTACATCGCCTACAAGACCGACCTGTCGAAGGTGTCGGGCAAAGTGCACAACTCATTGCGGGCCAAGTTCGAGGCCGGCGATCCCCTGACCCTGTCCACGCTCAAGCGGCTCGCCGACGTCGCGGCCGAGGGGCGGGAGGCCCTTCTGACCCGCGACCGGAAAAAACTGTTCGATCTCGTGAACGAGAATTTCGACATGCGCTGCAGGATCATGAATATCCGAGACAGCGACATGGAGATGATCCGGACCGCGCGCGGCTGCGGCGTCTGCGCGTCGTTCACCGGATCGGGCGGCGCGATCATCGGCACGGTCGAAGGCGCGGCCCAGCTCAACAAACTCGTGACCGAACTCCGCAGGCTGGACGCCAAGGTGATCCAGCCCGTCATCGCGTAAAGGAGAACCCCGGACCATGGTGAAGAAAGCCGTCATCCCCGCCGCCGGGCTCGGCACCCGGTTTCTGCCCGCGACCAAGGCCATGCCCAAGGAAATGATGCCCGTCGTCGACACGCCGGCCATCCAGTACGTCGTCCAGGAAGCCGTGGACTCCGGCATCGACGACGTGCTCATCGTGTCCGGCAAGGGCAAGCGGGCGATCGAGGACCATTTCGACCGCAATCCCGAGCTCGAAAACCACCTCGAATCGCGCGAGGAAGAGGACGCGCGGGAGGCCATGCGGCGCATCGCCGATCTCGCTGCCATCCACTACATCCGGCAGAAGGAGCAGAACGGGCTGGGCGACGCGATCCGGCACGCCCGCCGGCACGTCGGCGCGGAGCCGTTCGCCGTCCTGCTCGGAGACACCATCGTCGATTCCGCCATTCCCGCGACCCAGCAGCTCATCGACGCGTACGAGCAGTACCGCCAGCCCGTCATCGCGATCGAGGAGGTGCCGGCCGAGAAGGTGCACCGGTACGGCATCGTGGGCGTGAAGCCGCTCGGCGGCCGGGCGTATCAGATCACCGACCTGGTGGAGAAGCCGTCGGCGGACGAGGCGCCCTCCCATTTCGCCGTGGCGGGCCGCTACGTGCTCACGCCGGACATTTTCGCCTGCATCGACCGGACGAAGCCCGGCAAGAACAACGAGATTCAGATCACCGATGCCCTGCGGCTGCTGCTGAAAAACCAGCCTATGGTGGCGGTGAAGTTCGAGGGCCGGCGGTACGACATCGGCAACAAGCTGGATTACCTGAAGACCATCGTGGAGTTCGCGCTGAAGCGCAGGGAATTCGCGGAGCCGTTCATGAAGTTTCTGCGGGAAATGGCCGGAAAAACGAATGCCGCGGCGAAGTGAGGCGGCCGGCCCTGTTCCCGTCCCGGGTCCGCCCGGCGGATCGGTCCGTGACCGTCAAGCGGACGGTTCAACGGTGAAGGGAAAATCCATGGCCGGCCCGCGCATTCTCGCGGTCGAGGACGAAGAGGATATCCGGGAACTGATCCGGTTCAACCTCGGGAAGGAGGGATTCTCGGTGACGTGCGCGGCCACGGGCGAGGACGCACTCCGCTCGGCCGCGGCGAATCCGCCGGACCTGATCCTGCTCGACCTGATGCTGCCGGGCATCGGCGGTTTCGACGTGTGCCGGGGCTTCAAGCGCGATCCCCGCACGGCCGCAGTGCCGGTGGTCATGCTCACCGCGAAGGGCGAGGACGCGGACATCGTGGCCGGGCTCGAGCTGGGCGCCGAGGACTACATCGTCAAGCCGTTCAGCCCCAAAGTGCTCGCGGCCCGGATCCGGAGCGTCCTGCGGCGGCGCGACCCGGGACTGACGGATGATGCGGCGGTTGTGAACGCGGGGAGCCTTTCAATCGACCCCTCCCGCCGCGAGGTGCGCGCCGACGGACGTCCCGTGGATCTCACACGCACCGAATTCACGCTCCTCCACTTTCTCGCCCGGCGCCCGGGATGGGTGTTCACGCGGGCCCAGATCATCGATTCGGTGAAGGGATCCGATTACCCGGCGACGGACCGCTCCGTCGACGTCCAGGTCGCCGGCCTGCGCCGCAAGCTCGGGGATTCCGGCGGCCTGATCGAAACCGTGCACGGCGTCGGTTACCGTTTCAAGGAGTGACGCATGCTGAAAAAACGGCGCATTTTCTGGCAGACCCTGCCTTTCCAGATCATTCTGGTTGCGGCTCTGCTCGTCCTGGTCACCGTCGAGGGCACGCGGCTCCTGCGGCGCCGCGCCCTGGACACGCTGACCGAGTCGCTCCAGTCCGACGCGCGTCTCGCCGCCCGCCTCGGCGAGGAGAAACTGGCCGCGGGAGACCGCGGCGGACTGGATCTCATCTGCAAGGCCTACGGCCGCGCCAAATCCGAGCGGCTGACGCTGGTGGCCGCGGACGGCTCGGTGCTCGGCGATTCGGACGCGGATCCCGCGGGCATGGACAACCACAGGGACCGCCCGGAAGTGCGGGAGGCCCTGGCCGGCCGTGAGGGCGTGTCCAGGCGCTTCAGCATGACGCTCGACCATCGGATGCTGTACGTGGCCGAGCCCGTCCGCGTCGAAGGCCGCATCATCGCGGCGGCGCGCGTGTCACAATCGCTCCTGGAATTGGACCGGGCCGTGCAGGCGGTTCATTTCCGGGTCGGAATACTGCCCCTGCTCGCGGGTCTGCTGATCGCGCTTCTGTTCGCCGCCTACAACGGGCGGATCCGGCAGTCCGTCGGCCTGGTGAACGGCGCCGTCTCCAGGCTCGGCAGCGGTGATTTCGGCCACAGGCTGTATTTCGTGCCCGCGGCCGTGATGGATCCGGTGACCGACCGGCTGAATGAAGCCTCCGAAGCGCTCGGGGCGCGTTTCGCTTCGCTCACCGAGGACAGGGACGGGCTCCAGAGCGTGCTCGAGAGCATGTCCGAAGGCGTGCTCCTGCTCGACCGCGACGACAGAATCGAGCGGTTCAACCGGGCGGCGGTCACCCTTCTGGACCTTCCCGATGGCGGGTTGAAGGGCCGTTCCGCGTATGACGTCCTGAGAAACGGCGCACTGCTCAGGCTCATCGAAAGAACGCGGGCCCAGGTCGAACGGCCGGAGTCCCCGCCGGGGCAGGGGCATGCCCCGGAGCGTGAAGTCGTTTTTTCCGAAGGCCGCCTGCGGCTGCAGGCCCACGGCACCGTCTTCAATCCCGGCGCGTCCGGCGGCGCGGGAGTGCTGATCGTGTTCAGCGACATCACCCAGATGAGGCGGCTCGAGGCGGTGCGGCGCGATTTCGTGGCCAATGTGTCGCACGAACTCAAGACGCCCATCACGGCGATACAGGGCTCGGTCGAGACGCTGCGCGGTCATGCCGCCGGGGATCCGGATGAGAGCAGGCGGTTTCTCGACGTCATTCACAAGCACGCCGAGCGGCTGAATTCGGTCGTGGACGATCTGCTGAACCTCTCCCGGCTCGAACGGGACGAAGAGACGGGCCGCATCGTGCTGTCGGAGGGCCCGATCGAGCCCGTCCTCGATGAGGCGGCGGCGCTCAACCGGTCGAGGGCGGACGATGCGGGCGTTTCTTTGCGGGTGAAATGCGAATGCCCTTATCCCGTCGCCATGAACGCGGGACTGCTGGTGCAGGCCGTGACGAACCTGATCGACAATGCGGTGAAGTACAGCGACCGCGGCGGAACCGTCCATGTCCGGTGCGGGACGGAGGAATCGGTCGCGAAGATCGAGGTCGAGGACGCGGGAAGCGGCATCCCGGCGGTTCATCTGCCCCGGCTTTTCGAGCGCTTCTACCGCGTGGATCCCTCGAGGAGCCGCAATCTCGGCGGCACCGGTCTGGGCCTTTCCATCGTCAAGCACATCGTGCAGGCGCACGGCGGGAGCGTGGATGTGAAAAGCGAGGAGGGGAAGGGGAGCGTGTTCACGATACGGATTCCGTTTCGGAGATGAGGACCCGGAATTGATTACGGGGATGAAGAGATGAAGGGTTATTTCCGGGTGTTCGGCTCTTACCGCAAATATAAATCTGACAGCGTGCGCATTCCCCGGTCCAGTCCCGCTACGCGGAATCAAGCCCTAGATATCGGATATTGAAATAGAGCCGAATCAATTTATCTGATTATTAAGGCCATCGGCCTGCCTTCAATACTCAATAAAATGAAGGCTCTTCTCCCGATCGAGTGGGTTAAAAATGGTTAGTTGAACCCACTATTTGC
>CAZNXX010000107.1:0-10266 GCA_964577095.1 uncultured bacterium
TGACTGGGGCGGTCGCCTCCAAAAATGTAACGGAGGCGCCCAAAGGTTCCCTCAGCACGATTGGTAACCGTGCGTTGAGTGCAAAGGCACAAGGGAGCTTGACTGCGAGACCTACAAGTCGAGCAGATGCGAAAGCAGGGCTTAGTGATCCGGCGGTTCTGAGTGGAAGGGCCGTCGCTCAACGGATAAAAGGTACTCCGGGGATAACAGGCTTATCGCATCCAAGAGTTCACATCGACGATGCGGTTTGGCACCTCGATGTCGGCTCATCGCATCCTGGGGCTGGAGCAGGTCCCAAGGGTTTGGCTGTTCGCCAATTAAAGCGGTACGTGAGCTGGGTTCAGAACGTCGCAAGACAGTTCGGTCCCTATCCTATGTGGGCGCAGGAGATTTGAGGGGAGCTGTTCCTAGTACGAGAGGACCGGAACGGACGAGCCTCTAGTGTACCAGTTGTCCCGCCAGGGGCAGTGCTGGGTAGCTATGCTCGGATGGGATAACCGCTGAAAGCATCTAAGTGGGAAGCCCACCCCAAGACAAGATCTCCCTCGTCGCTTCGGCGACGCTAAAGGCTCCTGGGAGATGACCAGGTAATAGGCCGGAGGTGTAAGCGTGGTAACATGCTCAGCCGACCGGTACTAATCAGCCGTGAGGCTTGTCCTTTTTTTTAGTAAAATTCCTTGCCATCATGGCAGATGATGGATTGTTTGTAAGGATTGCTTGCTTTCCGGAATGGTTTTGAAAAAAATTCCGGTGATCATAGCGAAGGGGAAACACCCGATCCCATTCCGAACTCGGCAGTTAAGCCCTTCCGCGCCAATGGTACTACTCGGGTAACCGTGTGGGAGAGTAGGGCGTCGCCGGGAATTAATATAGAGAGGCCTCGACATACGTCGGGGCCTCTTTTTTTAGGACCCTTCAGTCAGGCCGGATTCGGCTCGGATTTCTCTTGATTCCCGGTGCCGGGATTTGTATCATGACACCGGAGTGATCAAGACGCGTTTCTGGGACATCCCACACAGGAGGAAAATATGCGTATTCGTCAATGGATCGTGTCCACTGTCTGTTTAGCGGTTTTTCCTCTCGCCGCCGGGCAGTGGGAACTGGACATCGAGTCAGGAATGGTTTTTTCCGGTTACAATGACGTAGCCATCCCGGGAGATATCGGCACCCGGTTTTCATTCTCAGAAGATCTGGCCACGAACGCGGTGCCGTTCGGCCGCCTGCGGCTCAGCCGGGTGTCGGGCAGGCACACACTTTCCCTCCTGGCCGCCCCGCTCCGGCTCAAGGCTGAAGGCCGGTTCGAACGGCCGGTCCTGTTCCAGGACACGGTTTTCCCTGAAGGCAAACCGGTTCAAGGAGACTATCGGTTCGATTCGTACCGCCTGACCTGGCGGTACGCGTTACACCGGGGTGAACGCTTCGATGCGGGGCTCGGGTTCACGGCGAAAGTCCGGGATGCAGAAATCGGGCTTTCATCCGCTGGGCGTTCCGAGACGAAAAAGAATGTCGGATTCGTGCCCATTCTCAATTTCAGGTTCTGCTGGAAACCGTCCGGCCCGGTTCATCTGCTTCTGGAGGGTGACGCTCTGGCCGCTCCGCAGGGCAGGGCTGAAGACGTTTTCGCAGGCGTTCTGCTCGCGGTTTACCCGAATCTCAAAGCCAAGGCCGGTTACCGGATTCTCGAAGGAGGGGCGGACAACGACGAAGTTTACACGTTTTCGCTTTTCCATTACGGGTCCGTCGGTCTGATCTGGACCTTGTAAGCTGAAAATGCGATTCCTCGGGCCATCGGGCGGATTGTGTCCATCCCTCCCGGCTGGCCCCTTCGGGATGCAACAGTATGCGTCCTGCTGAGGAACCGGCTTCATCATCAGAAGCCGGTTCCTCTTCAACGATCTATCCCTGTGCTGGAGACCTTTACATCCGGTTGTCCGTTTGTATGGTCGAAAACCGGTAATCCATATTCCTCCATTTTTTAGTGTCGAGTGGCCTGTTCCCGCTCTCCTTTCCATCCAGACCGTTTTTCCGTCACATCTCACAAGCCATTGTTAATCTGTCGTTCATCGCTAGCGTTGCCCGGCAATTTGATTGGCATTGCGCTTGCATGACAGGGAATCGCACACCTTAGTGGGGACATCGTCCGATTCATCTTTCTGAGTTCCATTTATCCCTCATCCAAGGAGGTCCCCATGGTCCAGGGTAAACGGTTTGCCGTTTTCTTCTGTCTCTGTGCCTGCGCGCTGTTCTCCGGTGATTCACTCCGGGCGCAGGATGGAAGAGACGGCAATAAAAACCTTCCCGAACGCC
Source organism: uncultured bacterium (assembly GCA_964577095.1). GTDB lineage: Bacteria > Zhuqueibacterota > QNDG01 > QNDG01 > DTFT01 > JAFGAX01. Next base: position 2,308 of record CAZNXX010000107.1, read on the forward strand.
GGACGCGGGTCGTGGTCATTCCCGCGGATACGACGCTCGCGGTCGGAGATGTGGCGGCATTTTCGGCTACCCTCGTCGACGCCGGAGGGAACCGGATCGATACGGCATTCCAGTGGAGCGTCACGGAGCGCATCGGTTCCATTTCCGAAGACGGCGTTTTCCTGGCGTCCCGGGCCGGATCCGGAATGGTCGTCGCGTCCATCGGAAAACTCTCGGGGACAGCCGGTATACGCGTGACCGAGCCGGACTGGAGACAGCGATGGCGCGTCCAGATCATTCCGAACGACACCGTTGTGATGGTCGGTCAGGGTATTCAGTTCCATGCCCGGCTGGTGAACCGTGAAGGCGCGACCCGGGACACCGCTTTCGTGTGGGAAGTCTCGAACAGAAGAATCGGAAACGTGGATCGTGAGACCGGCGCGTTCACGGCACTGAGGTCCGGTCCGGTCATGGTCAGCGCGTCGATCGGCCGGCTGATCGGCCGCGGGCGGGTGTCGGTCCGTCTCGATTCAGCCGGATGGGCCGGCCGCAGGTCCGGTCTTCGGGTGTCGGTCGAACCCCGGGACACCGTCACCATCGTGGGCGGCGCTGTTCAGTTCCGGGCCGTACTGATCGATTCTCAGGGTACGGTGATCGACACGGCGTTCACCTGGAGCCTCGAAGGAAGCCAATTCGGGGCCGTTGATTCCGGCGGGCTCTTCACCGCGGACGCACCGGGGCACGGTTTCGTGTACGCCTCGGCCGGCACGCTGTGCGGCAAGGCCCATATCAGCGTTCTGGCGGACACCGCCCAGATCGACTCCATTGGAGACCGGGACCACTGGCGGAACAGGCTTCGCCTTGTGATCGAGCCGCGGGACACGCTTCTCCTGTCCGGACAGACGGTCCAGTATCGGGCGTTTTTCGTGGATACATCAGGGCTGAGAACCGGAACCGAAGTCCGCTGGAGGCTTCTCGGAAAGCGCGTCGGAACGATGGACGAGACCGGGCTGTTCACGGCTCAGCGAAGGGGCGTCAGCATCGTCAAAGCGACAAAGGAGCGCTATGCCGCCACGGCCCGGGTCATGGTGGCGGCCGCGGCCCGCGATACGACGGACACGGACTCCGTCCGCGTTCGGTTCAAGGACAGGGAGGGCCGGGACATGGGCGAAACCCACAGGCTGGGGGAGAAGGATGTTTTGAAAATATCCGGGCTTCCCTTCCCCCTGAACGTTCTGAACGGCGGCGAAATAGCCTTCCCGCCGGGGTGCCTGACCGGGGATATTTCCATCGACATCGGCCTTCCGGAGGGAACGGACACGGAATCCGATTCGGTCCTCTTCCCGCAGGGGATACTGGCCGGCGCCTCGTTCACTGTATGGGTGGACGGAGAGCCGGTCGACACCTTCCCATTCGGACAGCCGGTCCAGGTCAGTTTCCCCATGAAGAACGGTCTTCTGCGCAACCTCGGACTTCTGCCTGAAGATATCGGCGCTTTCTTCCTCACGGACGGGGGAGGGTTCGATACCACCGGTATCTCGGATATCGTGGTCGACACCAGCGGTCAGACCGTGTACGCATCCGCAGGGCATTTCTCGACCGTTGTGTTCGCGAAGAAATCATCCTCCCCGTCTGCAGTCGATGTCCGCGGCATCGTGCCGGCGGTTCACCGCCTGCGACCGGCGTATCCGAATCCCTTCAACCCGGAAACAATCATCCGGTTCGAAGTGGCCGGCTCCCTGCCGCGGAAAGCTGCTGTCACTGTCTTCGATGTCACGGGCAGGCAAGTGGCATCGCTGTTCAGCGGTGTCTGCTCACCCGGATCGCACGAGGTCCGGTGGAACGGAAAAGACAAATACGGAGGCGTCGTCGGGTCGGGCCTGTATATTGTCCGGTTCGAAGCCGGGGATTTCAGCCAGTCCAGGCGCATTGTTCTGCTCAAGTGAGAACTGCCTCCCGGTGGGCGCTTCACCACTTCCGGGAGTTTTCCTCCGGCAATTGTACGTTTCGTCCCTTAGAAAATGAAGCAACCTCCGGCAGGGCATAAAAGCCTGCGGGAGGTTTTTCCGAGAATCGATGTGTCGCATCGCGCCATTCGATAGCAAGGCGGGAGTCAAACCTCCCGCGGGAGAAAAACCCGCGGGAGGTTTCTTTATCCATAAACCCGGATGGGATCATTGAAAATCCTCACCTTAAGCATGCTATCGTATTTATCGATAATTGACGTATTTACGTTAATTGCGAAACGCTTGGATTGTCCGTCTGTTCTCTTATGCAAATACATTTTCTCGTGCGGTTATTTTATTGAACATTCGATGTTCCGGTCATTCCTGAAAAAAAAACGAATGAAAGGGATCGCAGGTCCGCACACAAGCGCTGGTATTTGTCTTCGATTGCGTACCTCCTGGCGATATGCGTGGATCCATTTTCTCTGTCTCCTTAAAGTAAAAAATTATTTGATTTTTAACGGACGATTTAATAGATTATTCGTATCCGTCATCGGTAAAAAACTTTCGGAGGTCTACATGAAAAAAGCGACCGTTTTTATGCTGTTTCTGACCGTATGCTTCGGCAGTCTCCAGGCGCAGAACATGACCATCCAGTTGACTTCTCCGTACAACCGGCAGCAGTTCGCTGTGTGTTCCGAAATTCTGCTGCACGCGGAAGTCACGATCACGGAAGGGGAGATCAGGAACGTCCAGTTTTTCCGCGGCAGCACCAACATCTCGTCCGATTCCCGCGCGCCCTATGAATACAACTGGCGGAACGTACCCTACGGGTATTACCGCATCTGGGCCAGGGTTAATGACAAGGCCGGAAATTCAGTGGACACGGAACCGATTTTCATCTATGTCGGGGATGTGGAAAAAGGCAATATGATCATGAACGGGGAATTCACCTGCGGCGGGAGTCCCTGGAGCATGAACAATCAGGCCGGAGAGGGCGCCATCGCGACCGTGGCCTTCGATTCCAGTCAGATCATTGCCCAGGGTGAAGCCGCTGTGGTGACGGTGACGAACGGCGGAACCGCGGACTGGCACGTTCAGTTTCATCAACCCTTCCCGATCGACAGCGGAACCACTTATGAGATCAGCTTCGCGGCGATGGTGGACCAGCCGCGCACCATCACCATAGAGTTCCAGGAGAACACCGGCAGTTACACCATACACAATTCAGCTTCCGTGGCCCTGGAGAACTCGGACATTTACGGACCTTTCATCTGGGAGGCGCCGGTGTCTGATGCGACCAATTACTTTCGTTTCTGTCTCGGCGGATCCCCCGGCACGATTTGGATCGACCAGGTCATCATCTACGATCCCAGGTACACGGCTGTCCGGGACAGGCGCGTTCCCGCTTCTCCGGTTACCAGCCGCATCGTCAGCCAGAACTTTCCGAATCCCTTCAACGGGGAGACTGTCATCCAGTATGAACTGCCGGAAACAGCGGATGTTCGTGTTTCCGTGTACGACCTTCGGGGACGTCAGGTGGCCGGACTCCTGGCCGAAAGACAGAGTTCAGGCGATCACTGGGTGCGCTGGAATGGAAGGAGCGATGCGGGCGAGTCTTTGGCCAGCGGCGTCTATGTCTACCGCATAGAAGCCCGGACCCAGGAAAAGACCTCGATCCTGTCGAAGAAAATCATCCTGCTTGAATAATCCGAAGCAGGGGAGATGATAAACAAAACGGCCGTCCCTTCTCCGGGGACGGCCGTTCTTTTTATTTTGAAAGGTTTAGGCGGTATTCCATGTCGTTCTGTTCAAGAAAAAGAAGCGGATGTCACATTTGAGTGTGAAGGATGAAAGTCAGATGGAATCCTTGAGCATCCCGACTCGGCGATCTGCTTCCGCCAGGAGCGCATTCAACGTATCTTCGAGAGTTCGGCGGATCGACTCGATCGATTCAGAGTCTGATTTTTCCGGAGGAGGGATAGGCGCACCGCCAAGCAGAACCGCCTTGCCGAAAGGCAAAGGAAGCATGAACTTGTCCCATGAATTAAAAACGGCGCAGGGTTTGCAGGAGAAGACCACGGGAATGATGGAAGCCCCGGCTTTGGCGGCCACGAACACGGCGCCGGGCTTGACCACATGGATAGGACCAGTCGGACCATCCACTGCGAACACGACATCCTGTCCTTCCCGAATTCGGTTCACGCAGGCCAGAAGGGCGCGCACAGGGGATTTATGACTGGAACCGGGGATGCTGTCATAGCCGAAATTCCGCAAAACGTCCGCGAGCAGACGGCCGTCCCGGCTCGTGGACGTCAACACGCTCGCGTTCGGGCCGTACAGGCAGGGAATCATGAGAAAGTGGCGGCCGTGCCAGAATGCGAACAGAATGCGGCGGTTCGAACGCCTGTATTCGTCAATCGGTTCGATTCCGATGCGTTCGATTCTCAATGTGGCCGTGATGAGACGGATGGCGCCGGTGATCATCCCAGGATAGACGGCCGCATAGAGCCAGTTCCGGATTTTTTTCTTGAAGGACATGTCTCATTTCCATTCACTGAGCGGGCCGATGACTGATTTCAAGGTAGCACAATTTGTCCGTAATGTCAATCATCCGGGATACTGAATCAAAAAACGGACGGCAGGCGCTTCGATGGGTATGTTCATGTTTTTTCTTGACAATGACGCAATATTTTCATAATTTTTATAAATTTGAGTAAAGTTGCACCACAACGGAGGCCAGAATCATGAAAAAAGGGTGGAAGGCTCAACTATTCTGCCTGTTTTTTCTATTATTTTGCATGCAAGGGACTGCGCGCGCCGCGCTCTGGTTCGAATTGGAGGATTTTTCAACCGGAAAATCCATCCGCTCGATCGACAAGAGCACGTATCATCTGACGCTGATGCGGCATCAGATCGCCGCGTACAAAATGATTGCGCATTACAGGCACAGAGGCGATGAACCCAATCTGATCTGGCTTCGGCGCTATACGGACAAGCCGAATTACGATCTGCCGCCCTATGTTGAGAATTGGGTCGATCAAGCGGACACCCTTCCGTCCTATCTCGGAGAACTCGAAAACACGTTCTTCATCAGGCCCGAGCAATTGTCATCCGTGGGCGTCGATTCATTCATGGTCGAGGGTTTCATCCGCTACGGAATGTCTTCATATGACGAAGCGGAGGCCTGCCGCCTCAAATTCATCATCACCGTGATCGAGCCTCCCCTGGCGCCGCCCGTGATCGTAAGGGAACCGTCCTTTTCGCCGGGATCCGTGAATGTGATCCGGTGGATTCCTTCGGACGAGGCCCAGATTCAGGACGTCTACTGCTTCGACAGGAACGATCCCACGAACCTGATGAAATCGCTCCGCCGCCTGTACCGGAGAAATTCCGGAGACACGCTGGAGGCGGCTTTTGAGGGGCTGTTGGACGGTCATACATACGGATATTACGTCAAGGCCGCGTACGGGCTTGAGTCGGACGCGCTCATCCTGTACTCCGACTTCACCTATTCGACACAGGACCGGACGCCTCCGGAACCTGTTGAATTCAGCCAGGCGGTTCTGGCAGGCACCTACACCGTGCTGGTCTCATGGAGCACGGTCCGGGACACGGTGAGCGGCGTCTCCGAATACCATATTTACCGCTCCGAGGGAACAGGCGCGGAAACCCCCATTGACACGGTTTTCGCGGATCCGGATCAGCCCGCCACGCTTACCTTTGAGACGCGGGTCAAACCCGGTGTTCCGACGTATTACCGGGTCCGGGCCGCGGACCGGGTCGGGAACGAGGGGGAGGGCGTGCGTACGAACAGTGTCACGTCCGGAACCGCGGTCGATCCCAACCCGATTCCCGGAGACGGAGGCGACGGAACCGCGGTTCCCGATTCAGCGGCGGATCCCCGGTATCGCAGAGGCCCGGTTGACACGCTCCGTCTGACCCTGACCGGACTCGAGCAGAGATTGCGTTTTCAGGCCGTGCGGGACAGTGTCCTGTATTTCGGAAAGGTTCTGCCCCTGGGCGGCCGCGTGTTCGACAGCGGCTGGCTGCTTCTGAATCAGGTCATGCGCAATCCCTCGAATTACGATGAAGCCTTCCACGTGTTCGACTACAGCCGGGCGGACAGCATACCGCTGGACTTTGTGAACGGCCATGTCTATCACCGCCGCATCATCCGGCAGTATCTGGGCAGCACGGACACCCTCGTTCTCGACGGCACGATCCCCGACTGTTTCCCGCCCGAGGACATCCGGAACCTGCGCGTGGACGCGTCGGTCGAGGATCCGGACGCGGCTTCGCCTTCGACCGGGTATTCCCGATGGCACATGAAACTGACCTGGGACCCGGCGACGGACGGGGGCAGCGGGCTCCGGGGCTACCGTTTGTACCGGAAAATCACTGGCTACGACACCGTGTTCAGCGAAATCCCCGGAACGGGTCCGTACCGCCGCACCGCATTCACGGACCGCCTGACGGATCGGCCTGAAGTCGACATCCGCAACGCGATGATCCGATACCGGATCGCGTCGGAGGATTTCGTCGGCAACGTCCGATCCTGGGAACAATCCGTTTTCGAGACAGGGGAACGGGCGCTCGGCGGACCGACGCTCTCCTTCATGGACACGCTTCCGCCGGATCAGCTCCTGCGGGGCCCGGACACCCTCTTCGTCCGGGGAAATTCCGTGGCCTTCCGGCTCGCGTCCTTCGACGTCGGCCCCGTGTTGTCGTACCGGGTTTCGGTCAACGACGCGGAGACGCCGCACCGGAACACCGGTGTCGACACGCTGGTCCTTCCGTTGACCTCTGAAACCTCACGGATCAAGATCCGCGCGCTGTACGCGGCCGGACGCTCGAGCGTCTGGTCCGGTGTCAAGGTCGTCATTCGCGCCTCGCGCATGCCCGTGCAGGGGCTGACGGCCGCGATCGACACCGCCTACTGGGGCGGCCATATTCACCTGCTATGGCTCCGGCCTTCGGAGGACGTGCTGCGCTACGAGATCCTGCGCTGGACCGAAGGGCGGAACGCCAGAACCGTCGGTCTGCTGGCTTCCTCCGCGGACACACTGAGGTGGACGGATTTTTACGGACAGGACGAAATGCGGCACGAGCCCGGAGACACGCTCGAAACCTACCGGGTCTACCGGTACACCGTGCGGAAATTGAATCTGTTCAATGAAATGACGCCGCCGTCCGACACGGTTTCCGCGTTCTGCAACCGGCCCCCGGACATTTCGGCGCATGAAGTGAAGAGCGAGGACGGAAGGCTCGTCATCGAGTTGCGCTGGACCCGGCCGCATCCCAACCTCTTCCGCTCGGACTTCACGACCTGGATCCGCATCTTCTCCGACAGCACGACAGGAGAGGCGGTCACCGACACAATCGCGGACGATGACACGACTTTCACCTATCGGAACGCGGCTCTCGGCCGTAATTCAATATTCCAGGTGCTCGAAATCCTGAACCACGACACGCAGGGCAGGCGGAGCGCCTGGTCCCAGCCCTACACGGTTTCGTTCCGCAAGGTGAACCTGGCCGTTCTGGCCCAGCCGGCCGGACGGATATTCGCGCACTGGGGCGATTCTTTCGTGGACAGCCTCCGCGTCAGCCGGTTTCAGCTCGTGCGGACCGCGGCGGGCGACACCTTCGACCTGATGCTGTCGAACCGCCAGTCCTCCTTCATGGATTTCTCCGAGACACTCGTGAACGGCAGGCTGTACCGCTACGCCGTGTTCGCGCTGGACAGCCTGGATCACGTGGTGGCCGGGGAAGTGAAGGAGGAGGTCTGCGACCGGGGTTCCGCCTACATACCGGACGTCAACCCGTTCGGGATGCGGTATTTCAATTCCGATTCCATCGATGTGTCCTGGCACTGGAATCCCGCCCCCGTCGAAGCGGGCGTGCCTGGCGCGGTCGTTCCCGTCACCGGCACCCGGGGCGCGGTGTCCTGCAGGCTTCAGGTCAGCGTGTCGCGGTCCTTCCCGTCCGATCCGGCCCAGACCCTGACGCAGGGCCCGTTCCCGGCGGATCCGGA
>CAZNXX010000108.1:0-10266 GCA_964577095.1 uncultured bacterium
GTGACGCAGTGCCAGAACGAACGGTCCCAGCACCAGAACAAGGCGAACGCGATGAAGATGCTGACGGCCCGGATCTACCAGCTCCGGAAGGAGGAGGAGGGCCGGAAATTCAAGGCGATGGAGATGCAGAAAAAGGACATTTCGTGGGGCAATCAGATCCGCTCCTACGTTTTCCACCCTTACAACATGGTGAAGGACCACCGGACCGACACCGAGACATCCGACGTTCAGTCCGTCATGGACGGGGACCTGGACGCCTTCATCAAGGCATACCTGCTCGAATTCAACCGATAGGAGAAACCGGTTTGGACCCTCTGGACGAACTGCGGCGGCAGCGCATTGAGAAGCTGGAGAAGCTCGAATCCCTCGGCGTCGATCCCTACACCCATGCTTTCGACCGGACGCATTCGGCCGCCGAAGTCCTCAGCGCCTTCGAACCGGGCGGCGAAGCATCGCTGACCACGGCCGTCGCGGGCCGCCTGGTGTCGCTCCGGCGCATGGGAAAGGCGAGCTTCGCCCACATCGCCGACGCATCCGGCCGCGTTCAGGTCTATTTCGCGCAGGACCGGCTGGGCGAGGCCGGGTACGCGGTTTTCCGCCTTCTCGACCTGGGAGATTTCATCGGCGTGAAGGGGGAGGTTTTCAGAACCCGGACCGGCGAGACCACGATTCAGGCCGCGGAACTGACGCTCCTGTCTAAATCCCTGAGACCGCTGCCCATCGTCAAGGAAAAAATCGAAGGCGACGAAAAAACCGTGTATGACGCGTTCGCCGACAAGGAGACGCGGTACCGCCAGCGTTACGCCGACCTTGCCGTCAACCCGGATGTGCGCAGAACATTCGTCCTGCGCTCACGGATTGTCTCGGAAATGAGGCGGTACCTGGAGGGCCGGGGATACCTCGAGGTGGAGACGCCGGCGCTTCAGCCGCAGTACGGAGGCGCCTTCGCCCGACCCTTCACCACCCACCACCATGCCCTGGATATGCCGCTGTACCTGCGCATCGCGGACGAACTGTATCTGAAGCGGCTCCTGGTCGGCGGATTCGAGGGCGTTTTTGAAATCGCCAAGGATTTCCGCAACGAGGGGATGGACCGGGATCACAACCCGGAATTCACCATGATGGAGCTGTACGTGGCGTACCGTGACTATGTTTTCATGCAGTCTCTGGTTGAAGACATGGTCCATTCGATCTGCCTGAACGTCCTCGGCGCCGGAACGGTAAACCACCAGGGGACCGAACTCCGCTTCGCGCCGCCCTGGGAGCGGATTCCGTTCTTCGAGGCGATCCGCAGGCACACGGGGGAAGACTGCTCCGCAATGGACATTCCACGGCTGAAAACGCTCGCGGCAAAACTGCGCCTCCAGATCGAAGGCAGCCCGGGACGGGGGAAATGGCTGGATGAAATATTCTCGCAGACCGTACAGCCGCATCTGGTCCAGCCCACGTTCATCACGGATTACCCGATCGAGCTGTCGCCGCTTGCGAAGAAACACCGCTCGTTGCCCGGTCTGGTCGAACGGTTCGAAGGATTCGTCGCAGGCCGCGAACTCTGCAACGCGTTCAGCGAACTGAATGATCCGCTCGACCAGAGGCGGCGTTTCCAGGAGCAGGCGGGACTCCGCGCGGCCGGCGACGAGGAGGCCATGCTGTTGGACGAGGATTTTCTACGGGCGCTGGAATACGGCATGCCGCCCACAGCCGGGCTGGGCATCGGGGTCGACCGCCTGACCATGCTGCTCACGGATGCGCCCACCATCCGCGACGTCATCCTCTTTCCGGCGATGCGGCCGGAACGGTCCGCATGAAGCGCGTGCCCGGGAACGGAATCGGATGAAAAACTGGATCCCCTACGAATGGTTCGTCGCGCGCCGGTACCTCAGCGCCCGAAGACGGACGGGTTTCATCACCCTGATCGCCTGGATCTCGATCCTCGGGGTCACCATCGGCGTCGCGGCCCTGATCATCGTCCTGTCGGTCATGAACGGCTTCGAATCCGAGGTTCGATCGCGCATCATCGGTTTCGACACCCACATCCGGATCCGCAGCTATCACGATGAGGGCATCTCGGACCCGGCCGCCGTCATGGGGCAGATCCGGGGCATTCCGCACGTCATCGGCCTTTCCCCCTACATCCTGGAAAAGGGGATGATCCAGGCCGGTGACCGGAACGACGGCTGCCTCATCCGGGGCGCGGATCCGGGAACCCTGGACGAGGTCTCCGACCTCTCCAGGAACATGGCGTACGGCCGGCTCGATCTGGGTCCGGTCCCGCGCGGCGACGGCCGGACTCTGCCCGGCATCGTCCTCGGACGCTACCTGGCCGACCGGCTTCTCGCGGAACCCGGCGATGTCGTCACCGTTTTCAGTCCGTCGGGCATACGCTCCATGCTGCAAATGCCGCCCGTCAAGCAGTTCATCGTCACGGGATATTTCGAGACGGGCATGTACGAATACGACAACACCTATGTCTACATCTCGAACGCGGCCGCGCAGGAGCTTTTCAAGATGGGCGGACGCGTCTCGGGCATCGAGTTGAGGCTGGACGACCTGTACAAGGCGGACGCGGTGGTGGACAGCATCGAAAAGCGCCTCGGATTCCCCTATTATCCGATGACCTGGTTCGAGATGCGGAAAAACCTGTTTTCCTGGATGCAGCTCGAGAAGATCGCGATGTTCATCATCCTGTCCCTGATCATCATGGTGGCGGCATTCAACATCATCAGCACCATCATCATGGTCGTCATGGAGAAAACGAAGGAAATCGGCATCCTGAAATCCATCGGCGCGACTTCCGGAGGGGTGATGCGGCTATTTCTATGCCTCGGCGTGGGCGTGGGAATCGTCGGCACCGCGCTCGGACTGGCCATCGGATACGGCCTTTGCTGGGCCCAGCAGACCTACAAGTTCATCTCGCTTCCCGGAGACGTATACTTCATCAGCGTCATGCCCGTCCGGATGCAGGGGACGGACTTTCTGTACATCGGCCTGGCCTCGGTTCTGATCTGCCTCGTCGCCTCGATCTATCCGGCCAAGAAAGCGGCCGACCTGGTTCCCGTGGAGGCGATCCGGTATGAATAAACCTGAATCCAACGTGCTTCTCTCCGCCGAGGATATCCATAAAGCCTTCCCGATCGCGGGCAACCGGACGCTTTCGGTCCTGAAGGGGATCGATCTGAAAATCGTCCGGGGGGAGATACTCGCCGTGATCGGCCCCTCCGGCGCCGGGAAGAGCACCCTGCTGCACATCCTCGGCGCTCTGGACCGTCCCACGCACGGAAGGGTTTCCATCGAATCCGTTCCCGTGTTTTCGATGAACGATTCGCGACTGTCCTCTTTCCGGAACCGGCGCATCGGTTTCGTCTTTCAGTTCCACCATCTCCTGCCGGACTTCAGCGCGGAGGAAAATGTCGCCATGCCGGCCCTGATCGCCAGGGAAAACCCGGACCGCGCCTTCCAGCGTTCCGGGATGCTTCTCGACGCCATGGGCCTTTCAAACCGCAGGTCCCACAAGCCGAGAGAGATGTCCGGCGGCGAACAGCAGCGGGTCGCGTTCGCGCGGGCGCTGATCAACAACCCGGTGCTGGTTCTGGCGGACGAACCCTCCGGGAATCTGGACCGCGCCAACAGCGACGCGCTTCATGAACTCATGTGGAACCGGGTCCGGCAGGAAAACATGTCGTTTGTGGTGGTCACTCACAATCCAGACCTGGCCAAAAAGGCAGACCGGGTCATCGAGATGCTTGACGGTCGAATCAAACAATCCTGAAAAATTATGATGTTAGCCGCCTTTCCCGGCGTTGACGAACCCGGTTTGATGGCCTGATATTTGCATATCATCTCTGGGTCGTCATTTTTCTCAGAATAAAGGACTTATGCCATGATCAAGAATAATTTTTCGCAACGCGTGCAGCTTGTGATTCAGCTTTCAAGGGAAGAAGCGTTGCGGCTCGGCCACGACTACATCGGCACGGAGCACCTTCTGCTCGGCCTCATCAAGGAGGGCGGGGGAGTGGCCATAGAGATTTTTCAGAATATGGATTTGGACCTTGATGAACTGAAAAAAGCGGTCGAAGACACGGTCAAATCCTCCGGCGGCACCATCACCGTGGGCAATATTCCTTTCACGAAGCGGGCGGAGCGGGTGCTCCGGGTGGCCACCGCGGAAGCCGAACGCTTCAAATCCAACGTGATCGGAACCGAACACCTGCTTCTGGCCCTGCTCCGCGACCAGGAAGGCATCGCCGCGCAGGTGCTGTCGAGCTTCGATGTCACCTACGAGGCCGTCCTCGAAGAGCTGGAAAACGTCCTGCGGGGCACTTCCAGCCAGAAGGAGCCGAAGGGCAAGTCGCAGACGCCGGCCCTCGACCATTTCGGCAGGGACCTGACCGTGCTCGCGCAGAAAGGGGAACTCGATCCCGTCATCGGCCGCGAAAACGAGATACGGCGGGTCGCCCAGATTCTCTCCCGCCGCAAGAAGAACAATCCCGTGCTCATCGGCGAACCGGGCGTGGGCAAAACCGCCATCGCCGAAGGACTGGCCATGCGCATCATCGAAAAGAACGTATCGCGCGTCCTGCACAACAAGCGCGTGGTGACGCTGGACCTCGGCGCCATCGTGGCGGGCACGAAATACCGCGGCCAGTTTGAAGAGCGCATGAAAGCCATCATGAACGAGCTCGGTAAATCAAAGAACATCATCCTGTTCATCGACGAACTGCACACGATCGTCGGGGCCGGCGGCGCGTCCGGATCCCTCGATGCTTCGAACATGTTCAAGCCCGCCCTGGCCCGCGGCGAACTGCAGTGCATCGGCGCGACCACGCTGGACGAGTACCGGCAGTACATCGAGAAGGACGGGGCGCTGGAGCGCCGTTTCCAGAAGGTGATCGTCGAGCCGCCCTCGGTGGAGGACACGGTCCGCATCCTGTACGGACTGCGCGAGCGTTATGAAAAGCATCACCGCATCCGCTATTCCGAGGACGCCGTCGAGTCGTGCGTGCGGCTCTCCGACCGCTACATCACCGACAAGTTTCTGCCGGACAAGGCCATTGACGTGCTGGACGAGGCCGGTTCCAAGGTGCATCTGGCCAACATCGCCGTCCCGCGCGAGATCACCATGTTCGAGGAGCGCCTCAAGGTCATCCGCACCGAGAAGGAAAACGTGATCCGGAACCAGGAGTTCGAGAAAGCCGCCGTGCTGCGGGACCGCGAGAAAAAACTCCAGACGGATCTCGAAGACGCCCGGAAACGCTGGGAGGAGGAGGAAGGGGAGGCCCTCGCCACGGTCACGACCGAGGATATCGCGGAAGTCGTTTCGATGATGACCGGCATTCCCATCTCACGCGTCGCCCAGTCCGAGTCCGAAAAACTGCTCGCCATGTCCTCGCTCCTGAAACAGCGCGTCATCGGCCAGGACGAGAGCATCGACATCCTGAGCCGCGCCATCTGCCGGACGCGCGCGGGTCTCAAGGACCCCCGGCGGCCGATCGGCTCGTTTCTCTTTCTGGGACCCACCGGCGTCGGCAAGACGTATCTGGCCAAAGTGCTCGCAGAATACCTGTTCGACGACGAGAACGCGCTGATCCGCATGGACATGTCGGAATTCATGGAAAAATTCGCCGTCTCACGGATGACGGGCGCGCCTCCCGGCTACGTCGGCTACGAGGAGGGGGGCCAGCTGACGGAAAAAGTGCGGCGGAGACCCTATTCCGTCGTCCTGCTGGACGAGATCGAGAAGGCCCATCCGGACGTTTTCAATCTGCTCCTCCAGATTCTCGATGACGGTCATCTCACCGACGGACTCGGCCGCAAAGTCGACTTCAAAAACACGATTCTGATCATGACCTCCAACATCGGCACCCGCGCGATCCGTAAGGGATCGTACGGATTCAGCGCCAAGGATGACGAAATCGACTACGAGTCGATGCGGTCCGTCATGCTGGATGAGACCAAGAGGCTGTTCAACCCGGAGTTCATCAACCGGATCGACGAGAGCGTGGTGTTCCGTCCGCTCCGCCGGGAGCACATGCTCCGCATCGTCGACCTGGCGCTGCAGTCCAGCCTGAAGGAGCTGCAGGACCGGAACGTGCAGGTCGTCTTCACGGACAAGGCCAAGGAATTCCTCGTGGACAAAGGGTATGACCCCACCTACGGCGCCCGGCAGGTCCGGCGCATCGTCCGGAAGTACGTGGAGGACCCGATCGCCGAGCAACTCCTGAAAAATCGTTTCCCCGACGGCGCCCAAATCCTGGTCCGCTGCAAGGACGACGGGCTCGAGTTCGTGGACGCCGAATCGGTCAAGAAAAAGGCCGACCATCCCAAATCGGTCAAGCCCCAGGACTCCAACTAGACCGGAACGGAAGCCTCATGAACAGACGCCAGTTCATCGAACGATCCGCCCTCTGGGCGGCCGCAGGTTCCCTGTTCCTCAGGAAAACCGCAACGGCCATTTCCGCGTCGCCGCCCGAGATTGCCGTGGTCCGGGACGGTTCTCCCGCAGCGCTCGCGCGCCGGGCGGTCGAAGAAATCGGCGGCATGCGGAAATTCGTGAAGCCCGGGGATGTGGTCGTGGTGAAACCCAACATCGCCTGGGACCGCGTTCCGGAGCAGGGCGCCACGACCAATCCGGACGTGGTGGCTGAAGTGGTCCGCATGGCCATCGAGGCGGGCGCGAAAAAAGTCCGCGTCTTCGATTTCACGCTCAACGAGCCCAGGCGCTGCTACAAGCGGTCCGGCATCGAACAGGCCGCCCGACGGGCCGGCGCCGAGGTTTCCTTCGTGTCGGAACGCAAGTTCAAGTCCACGGCCTTTCCGGAAGGCGAGAAAATCCGGTCATGGGAAATCTACGAAGATGTGCTGGAGGCGGACCGGCTCATCAATGTTCCGGCGGCCAAGCACCACAGCGTTCCGGACGCGGGCGTTTCCCTCGGCATGAAGAATCTGATGGGCGTCATCGGCGGAAACCGCGGGCAGTTTCACCGTGATTTCGCCCCGAAGATCGCCGATCTCAACGCCCGCATCAAACCCGACCTCATTGTCCTGGACGCCTTCCGCGTCCTGACGCGGAACGGGCCGAGCGGCGGCAATCTCTCGGACGTCTCGCTCCGCAAAACCGTCATCGCCGGATCGGACCCCGTCGCGGTGGATGCGTTCGGCGCGACCCTGTTCAGCCTGAACCCGGGCCGGATTCCCTTCCTGACCGAGGCGAAACTCCGGGGACTCGGCGAGAACGACCTCAGCCGCGTGTCCGTCCGGACCGTGAGCCTCGGCGCGTAACGGACGGTTCCATGCGCACTGCGAGACGGATTTCACAGGTCTTTTTTCTCCTGCTTTTCATCCTGTTCTGGCTCAAGGCCTCCTATCCGTTGGAGACCGGACTTCCTGTGGACGCATTTCTCCGGCTGAGCCCGCTCGGAACCTTCACCGCGGCGATCGCCGCACGCGCTTGGATTCCGGCCTGCCTGTGGGCCCTGGGGCTTGTTGCGGCCGGTCTTCTGCTCGGACGGTTCTTCTGCGGCTGGGTGTGCCCGATGGGCACGGTCATCGACGGCTTCGACAACCGTGCGCGCCCTCCCCGGAACCGCGGCGCCAGAGGCGCGGGCGGGGGCTCCGCCCGTCTCAGAAGCGTCAAATATTTTCTGCTTGCCGCGCTCGTGACTGCGGCGGTTTTTTCCGTTCAGATGGCGGGATGGTTCGACCCGATCTCGATTCTCACGCGCGCGTTGACCGGCGTGGTTTTCCCTGTTTTCGTCTGGATGACCGAAGGCTTCCTTGCCTTCCTGTCGGGAATCCCTTTCCTGGAATCCGTCGCCGGACGGGCGGATGACTGGCTGCACGGCTCCATACTTCCCGTGGCGCCTTCCGATTTCAGCGGCGCGTTCTGGATCGCCGTTCTGTTCCTGGCCATTCTCCTGACCGGCCTGATCCGCAGGCGGTTCTGGTGCCGGTATCTGTGTCCGCTGGGCGGCCTGCTCGGAGTCCTGTCGCGTTTTCGCTGGTACCGGCGCACGGTGGGAGACAAGTGCCGAGCCTGCGGACTCTGCGCGGCCGGGTGCCGGATGGACGCCATTCCTCCGGATTACGTGACGACCCGCCACGCGGAATGCATCAATTGCATGGACTGTCAGGCCGTTTGCCCGGACCGTGTCGTCCGTTTTCGTTTTGTCCGCAGGCCTTCCACGGCTCCGGTCGATCTGTCCCGCAGGCAACTGCTGGGCGCCGGGCTGACCGGTCTCTTCGCCGCGGGTCTGGCGCGAACCCGTTTCACCGACCCGGTCCGAAGCGGCCTGGTCATCCGTCCGCCCGGGGCCAGAGTCGAGGATGCATTCCTCGACCGATGCATCCGGTGCGGCGAATGCGTGCGTGTCTGTTCCACGTCCGGACAGGGTCTGCAGCTCGCTGGCCTTCAATCGGGGTGGGACGGACTGGGCACACCGGTACTGTCGCCGCCCAAGGGATACTGCGAACATGAATGCAACCTGTGCGGACAAGTCTGTCCGACGGGCGCCATTCCCCGCCAGACCGTTGAGGAGAAGCAGTCGGTCAAGATGGGCACGGCCCATTTCGACAAGACGCGGTGCATCCCCTGGTATTACGGCGAAAACTGCATGGTCTGCGAGGAGCATTGTCCCATCCCCGAAAAAGCCATCCGCTTCCGCGAAGTGACCGTGATGACCATCGATGGCCGGGAGAACAAGGTGCTGCAGCCCTATGTGGTCGAGGATGCCTGTGTGGGATGCGGCATCTGCGCCGTGCGCTGCCCGGTCGAGGGACTGAAGGGCATTTACCTGACCAACGCAGGAGAGAGACGCACATGAGTTCCGCCTATTCCACGCTTCCGAAGCGGATCGCGGTCGCGGTGTTCGGCATACCGGTGGTTCTGGGCTCGCTCTGGGCCGGCCGGCTGGCACTGCCCGTCCTGATCACCGTTGTCCAGGCGGTTTCGTTCTGGGAATGGCGCGGTCTTTCGAAGCGAAAGGGCATTGAACCGGCCGTCTGGCCCGGACTGGCCGCGTTTCCTGCACTCAATGCCTTCTGGTATTTCGGCGGGACAGCGGCCGCCGCCCGCGTCGCGGGATGCTTTCTCGTGCTCTCCCTCCTGGTTGAGCTGTTCCGCGGAAAGCCGGGCGCCATCGCCAATGCATCCGCATCCATCGCCGGTTTTTTCTACATCGGTCTTTTTTCCTTTTTTATCCCGATCCGGGAACTGCCGGCGAACACGGGATGGCCGTACGCCGCGGGAGGATGGATCCTCCTGATGACCGTTCTGACAATCTGGGTCTGCGACACGGCGGCTTATTTTGTCGGCTCCAGTTTCGGCCGGCGAAAGCTCTTTCCGCGGGTCAGCCCGAAAAAGACATGGGAAGGCGGTCTTGCCGGCCTTGTTTCCGCGCCGCTGATCAGTGTGTTCATTCAGAGCCGGACCCTGCCGATGCTGAGCGCGACCGACGCCATACTGATCGGAGTCATCATCGGCATTTTCTCGCAAATCGGGGACCTGACCGAATCCGTATTCAAACGGGACGCCGGCGTCAAGGATTCTTCAAATCTGCTGCCGGGCCACGGGGGCATGTTCGACCGTTTTGACGCGCCCATTCTGGTGGCGCCGATCGTTTATGCGTACATCTTCTGGTTGGTTTTGCCGGGCATCCGCTGATCCGTCAACCACCGTAGAATGACCTGATTGGAGGCATGAATCGTTGCGGGAACAGGCATTTTTTTCCTCCCCCCATCCTGTTTTTCCTTCCAGATAACGTTCGAGGATGTCTGTTAAGCCCGAATTATCGAGCATTTGGGTGGCATGGAACTTGCATTCTATTACCTGTCGTTCACATTTGTGATGTTTCATTAACAAACGGATGCCGCCATGACCGCACCCAAGGTTCTGATCGCTACGCCGGATGTCTCCGTCCAAAAGGAGATCGAAAGACATTTCACTTCCGCAGGATTCAGTGTGGTTTCGGTCCCGCCGGATCAGGATGCGATTCCGGTACTGAAAAAGGAGAATCCGCGGGCGTTCGTCGTCGATTATGCCTCCGCACAGGATCATATCGGCGAAATCAACCGTTTATTGCGCGAAACCAACCGGAAAACCGCGCTGGTCGTCCTGACGGGAAGCCGGAAATCATCGGACCGCATCAGCGCGCTTGAAAACGGCGCGGATGAATGCCAGTCCGGAACCGAGGCCTTTGAGGAACTGGTGGCCAAGGTCAAGGCGCTGATCCGTCGCATCGATCTGGTCGACACATCGCCGAACACCATCCA
>CAZNXX010000109.1:0-10263 GCA_964577095.1 uncultured bacterium
GATCTTCCTTGTTGCGGAAACGGCCGATGCGTTCCAGCACGGAATCCGGCACCACAACGCCCGGCACTTCGTTCTTCATGAATTCGGCGTTCTGATAACTCACCAGGGGCCAGATGCCCGCGATAAACGGAAGACCCGGCCGTCCGTTTTTCTCGATGAAGGCGCAGAGGGGCGCGACGTCGAAAACGGGCTGGGTGATGATGAATTCCGCGCCTGCGCCGGCTTTCAGGGTCAGCCGGTCGCTTTCCCGTCCGGGATTCACCGCGCTGGGGTCCGCGCCCACTCCGATGAAGAATTCCGTGACCGACCCGATGGGTTTGTCCCCGATGTCCAGGCCGTGGTTGAGGTTGTTCAGCAGGCGCGTCAGGCCGATTGAATCCACGTCGAAAACGGCGGAACTCTGAGGGTAGTCTCCCAGCATGGGCGGGTCGCCCGTGATCGCCAGCACATTCCGGACCCCGAGCACGGAAGCGCCGAGCAGGAAGGACTGCAGTCCGATCAGGCTGTAGTCCCTGCAGGCGATGTGAAGAACCGTTTCGATCCCGATCTCGGACTGAAGTTTGACGGCCATGGCGAGTCCGTTCATGCGGGCTGAGGCCCTCGGGCCGTCCGGAATGTTGATGGCGTCGATGCCGGCGGTCTTCAATTTTTCCGCTCCGCCGAGATGCGGCGTAAGGTCCCTCCCGCGCGGGGGGGTCATCTCGACCGTGCGCACGAAAACGCCCGCGGACAGTTTGGCCGCCAGTCGTGACCGCCTTTCCTTCGGGACCGGATCGAGCGGGCGGCATTCGGCCCGGAGCGTTTCGCGCCGTGCGTCGCGGAGAACGGCGCGGGTCTGTTTCTGGGCCAGGGACTCGGACATCTTCCGGATGTGTGCGGGCGTGGTGCCGCAGCAGCCGCCGAGGATGCGGGCGCCGGCATCGATGAACCGCCTGCCGTAGACCCCGAAATAATCGGGCGTGGACATGTAGAACATGCGTCCGTCGACGACCTGCGGAAGTCCCGCATTCGGCAGAACGGCTGTCGGCCTGGAGGACGAGCGGAGCATGCGTTCGAGACATTCCAGCATGAATTTGGGGCCGATGGTACAGTTCAACCCGATGCCGTCGACGGGCAGCGCCGACAGACGCACGGCGATCTCCTCAACCTCCGTGCCGGTCCGGGTCCGTCCGTCCTCCTGAACCGTCATCAGCGCGATCAGGGGCAGATCCGACACGGAGCGGACAGACGTCACCGCGGCCGCGATCTCGCGCAGATCGTGAAAGGTTTCCAGGACGATCAGATCCGCCCCCGCCTCGGTCAGGCTCCGGGCTTGCGCGGCAAAGACTTCAGCGGCATGCTCCAGGGACAGACTCCCGAGGGGTTCGACGGCTGCGCCCAGAGGTCCCATGGCGCCGGCCACGTAGGCGCGGCCGTCCGAAGCCTCCCGGGCCAGACGCACGCCCTCCCGGTTGATCTCGGCTGCGCGTCCCGCCAGGTTGTGGCGTTCCAGCTTGACCGCGTTGGCGCCGAAGGTATTCGCTTCGATGACGGTGGCGCCCGCCTCCAGGTATTCGCGATGGATGTCTCGGATCAGCTCGGGACGGCTGAGGTTCAGCTCGTCGTAACACCGGTCGATGAACACGCCGCGCTGGTACAGGTAGGTTCCCATCGCGCCGTCAAAAAGATGGAGCCTTTTATCGAGGCTTTCCCTGAAGGGCATCATGCGGATTTCCTCGCCGGGATTCGTGATCCCCCGCCGCAGGCGGCGCGGGACCGATCGATTCCATTCTTTCGGGTCCAAGGCCCCGCTTTGCGGGACCGATTCAGCATCATTTCGGAGTATTGAAGGCCCCGCAGGGCGGGACCAGGCAATACGATTTTTGATTTATTGAACACCCCGCGCCGCGGGACGGGACCGGGGAACGCGTTCGCTGACAGATTCGATCCAGACGTTCTCGCGGCCCAGGCATTCGCGGAGGCGGGTCATCAGTTCAGGCGTGGGATTGATTTTGAATTTTTTCGAAACGAGCCGCACGGTGCGGCCCTCGGGTGTGACCACATGAAGGATCAGGGGAACGTCGCCCGGGGACCGCTGTACCGCGTTCTGCAGGCGGGGCACCCGTTCCGGATCCTCGATGCGGACGGACAGCCGCTGGGTGAAGCGCCGGCCGGCTTCCTCCAGCGGCAGAATCTCGCAGGCGATCACGTTGGTTTCGCCGCGTTCCTCCCGCCGGTCTGTTTTCCCGATGATGACCACGATCGCATCCTCCCGGATCAGGGACCGGTGTTTCTCGAAGATGTCCGAGAAGGCGATGACCCGGACGCCGCCGGTGAAATCCTCGACGCGGAAAAAGGCGTACGCCTTCTCCTTGCGGTCGAGACGCTGGGTCACCTGGGTGACAAGCCCGCAGATTCGTACCGACTGGCCGCTCGCGACCGCCTCCAGTTCCGCGGCGCGGGGACTGGCGAAAGCCTCGATTTCCTGCCGGTACTTCTCCAGCGGATGTCCGGACAGGTACAGTCCCAGGAGCTCCTTCTCCGTCTTCAGTATTTCCGACTGGGGCTGGGGCGGCAGAGCGGGGAGATCGGGATAGGCCTTCTGACCCAGGCCGTCCTCGTCGAAGATGGTGCGCTGCTCCGCATTGGAACGGGCGGATGCGGCGGCGAAGGCCAGCGCCTGGTTGAGGGCCGCCGTCTTCTGGGCGCGCGTCCCTTCCAGCGCGTCCATGGCTCCGGAACCGATCAGACTCTCGAGGACCTTCCGGTTGACCGTGCGGCCGTTCACCGCGGCGCAGAACTCGAAGAGGGAGGACATGCGGCTCAGGCGCTGCCTCGCTTCGATGATGGATTCGATCGCCTGATGCCCGACGTTCTTCACGGCGCCGAGGCCGAAACGGATGGCGTCGCCCTCGACGGAAAAGGCCGCCTCGCTTGAATTCACGTCCGGGGGCAGGACCGGTATGCCCATCCGGCGGCATTCCTCGAACAGAATGACCACGCGGTCGGTGTCGCCCATTTCGCTGGTCAGATTCGCGGCCATGAATTCGACCGGGTGGCGGGCCTTGAGGTACGCGGTCTGGTAGGCCACCACCGAGTAGCAGGCGGCGTGGGACTTGTTGAAGCCGTATCCCGCGAATTTGTCCATGAGGT
Source organism: uncultured bacterium (assembly GCA_964577095.1). Taxonomy (GTDB): domain Bacteria; phylum Zhuqueibacterota; class QNDG01; order QNDG01; family DTFT01; genus JAFGAX01. The sequence continues at coordinate 3,133 of CAZNXX010000109.1, forward strand.
CGAAAATGGCGTTGGCGGTCTCATTGGACACGCCTTTTTTTCCGGCGCCCTCGACGAAACGTTCCCGCTGTTCCTGCATCAGATCGACCATCTTCTTCCCCATGGCGCGCCTCAGCAGGTCGGCTTCTCCGAGGCTGAACCCGCCGACGGCGGAAGCGATCTGCATGACCTGCTCCTGATAGACGATGACGCCGTGCGTTTCCCGCAGGATGGATTCCAGGAGCGGATGCAGGTACTGCACCTTCGTCTTGCCGTGCTTCCGCGAGATGAAGTCGTCGATCATCTCCATCGGCCCGGGCCGGTACAGCGCGTTCATGGCCGTCAGGTCTTCAATGGATTCCGGCGCGAGTTTTTTCAGATAGTCCCGCATGCCGGCGCTCTCGAACTGGAAAATCCCGACGGTCTCGCCGTTCCGGAAAATCCGGAAGGTCTCCGCGTCGTCCATCGGAATCGAGGCGATGTCCACCGCGACCCCGCGGCGCCGGAGAAGCCGCGCGGTCTGGTCGATCACCGTCAGGGTCCGGAGCCCGAGAAAATCCATTTTCAGAAGGCCGATGGTCTCGAGGGCTTTCATGTCGTACTGCGTGGTGACGTCGCCCTGCGAGGACCGGTACAGCGGGACGAATTCGGTCAGGTCGGTCGGAGCGATCACCACGCCGGCCGCGTGAATGGAGGCGTGGCGGGCCAGCCCCTCAAGCACCAGCGCGCGGTCGAACATCTTCTGGATCTGGGAATTCCCGGCGCAGGCGGCCTTGAAGTCGGGCACCTTCTGCGCCGTTTCGGCCAGTTCATAGTTGGCGGGGATCATCTTGGCGATCAGGTCCACCTCGCCGTACGGGATTTTCAGAACCCGCCCCACGTCGCGGATCGCCGCCCGCGCGTTCATGCTCCCGAATGTGATGATCTGGGTCACATTGGTGATGCCGCCGTATTTCTCCTTGACGTACTGGATGATTTCATCCCGTCGCTCGTAGCAGAAATCGATGTCGATATCGGGCATGGTCACCCGCTCGGGATTGAGAAAACGCTCGAACAGGAGCCCGTACCGGATCGGATCCACGTCGGTGATGCCCAGCGCGTACGAAACGAGACTGCCTGCGGCCGATCCGCGTCCGGGGCCCACGGGGATGCCCCGCTCTTTCGCGTGCTGAATGAAATCCGCGACGATCAGAAAGTACCCCGCGAATCCCATGTGCTTGATGACGCCGATTTCGTAAGCGCAGCGGTTTTCCAGCTCGGGCGTGACGGACGGGAAACGGCGCCTCAGCCCCTCCCGGACCAGGTTCTCGAAATACACTTCCAGGGACTGGTCCGTGGATCCGGCCGGGACCTGGAAGTGGGGCAGGTGAAATCCCTTGAAGTCCAGCACGAGGTGACAGCGCTCGGCAACGGCGAGCGTGTTCGAAACCGACTGCGGAAGATCGCGAAACAGCTCCGCCATCTCTCCGGGGGGCTTGAAATAGAGCTGGTCGGTGTTGAACCGCATGCGGGCGGGGTCGTCGAAATCGCGGTTGGTCTGGATGCAGAGCAGGATATCGTGCGCTTCGGCGTGCTCCCGCTCGAGATAATGCGTGTCGTTGCTGGCGACCAGCGGAATGCCCGTGGCGGCGGACAGGCGCATCAGTTCGCGGACAGCCTTCTCCTCCTCGGGGAACCCGTGGTTCTGAATCTCCAGATAGAACCGGTCGCCGAAGCAGTCCTTGAAGAACCCGGCCGCTTCCGCGGCGCCGTCGAAGTCGTCTCGGATCAGCTTGTAGGGGATTTCCCCCTGAATGCAGCTGCTCATGACGAGAAGCCCTTCGGCGTGCCGGGCGAGGAGCTCGCGGTCGATCCGGGGCTTGTAATAGAAGCCCTCCAGATAACCGAGCGAGGAAAGTTTCATCAGGTTCCGGTACCCGGCGAGATTGGTCGCGAGCAGGATGAGGTGAAAGGCGTTTTCACCGCCGTACTTGGAGGGTACCCGGTCATGACGCGATTTCGGGGCGACGTAGGCCTCGAGGCCGATGATGGGTTTAACTCCGGCCTTCATCGCCGCTTTGTAGAAATGGACGGCGCCGAACAGGTTGCCGTGGTCCGTGATGGCCACCGCGGGCATTTTCATCCGTTTGGCGGCCTGGATCAGGCCGTCGATCCGGCAGGCGCCGTCGAGCAGGCTGTATTGCGTGTGATTGTGCAGGTGGACGAATTCGCTCATGCCGGGGCCGTTTTCTCCGTCTCGCGGCGGATGTCCGCCCCGACCGAGCCGAGTTTCTCCTCGATGCGTTCGTACCCGCGGTCCAGGTGGTATACCCGGGAGATGTCGGTTCTGCCGGCCGCGACCAGTCCGGCCAGGACGAGCGAGGCGCTGGCGCGCAGATCCGTGGACATCACCCGCGCCCCGGACAGATGGTCCCTGCCCTGGACCACGCAGACGTTCCGGTCGATCGTGAGATCGGCGCCGAGCCGCTGAAGCTCGGCGACGTGCGTAAACCGGTCGTGAAAAATCGTGTCGGTGACCGTGCTCGTGCCCGCGGCCAGGCTCATCAGCGCGAGCCATTGGGCCTGCATGTCCGTCGGAAAACCCGGATACTCCACGGTGACCACATGGGTCGGACGTATCCCGCCGCCGGAGCGCACGCGGATCCAGTCGGGCCCCTCCTCCACTTCAGCCCCGCTCTCGCGCAGTTTCTCGATGACCGCCACGCAATGATCGGGACGGGTGCGGCGCAGGATCAGGTCGCCGCCCGTGATGTGGCCGGCGACCAGATAGGTGCCCGTCTCGATCCGGTCCGGAATCACTTCGGCGGAGACCGGATGAAGGGAATCGACGCCTTCGATCTCCAGGTGGCCGGTGCCCATGCCGGCGATCCGGCCGCCCATGCGGTTGAGAAAGTCGCACAGCGCGTCGATTTCCGGTTCGCGCGCGGCGTTCTCGATGCGGGTCGTCCCCCGTGCGAGCACGGCGGCCAGCAGGATGTTCGCCGTGGCGCCCACGCTCGATTTGTCGAACAGGATGCGGGCGCCTTTCAGCCTTCCCGCGGTCGCGACGATGTACCCTTCTTCGAGCTGGACTTCCGCGCCGAGTTTGCGCATCCCCTCGATATGGAGATTCACCGGGCGCGGGCCCCAGGCGCAGCCGCCGGGCAGGGAGACTTTCGCCCGGCCGTAGCGGGCCAGCAGAGGGCCGAGGACGTAGATCGAGGCCCTCATGGTTTTCACCAGATCATAGGGGGCTTCCCAGGTCCGGCATCCCGGGTTTTCCATGACGAGGTTCTGCTCTTCGGCCGTCACCGAGACGCCGATGCCTTCGATCAGCCGGGCCATGGTCCGGACGTCCTTCAGCATCGGCACATTCGAAAGCGTGTAACGGCCCTCGGCCAGCATGGCGGCCGCCATCATCGGCAGAACCGCGTTTTTCGAGCCGCCGATGACCACCTCGCCCCGCAACCGCGGGCCGCCGTGCATGACCAGTTTATCCATCCGAAGACTCCGTTCGGGTCGCAAGCAGTTCCCGGGCCGTGGCCATCGCGGTCTCCGTGACCGTTTCGCCGCCGATGAGTCTGGCGATTTCGAGCGCGCGCTCGTCCCGGTCGATCCGGCGGATGACGGTGAAGGTCCGGTCCCCCGCCACGCGCTTGGATACGCTGAAGTGAACATCGCCGAGAGACGCGATCTGCGGCAGGTGCGTGATGCACAGCACCTGATGGCGGTGGCCGAGCGCCTTGAGTTTCCGTCCCACCGTATGGGCGATGCGGCCGGATATGCCCGTGTCGATCTCGTCGAAGATCAGCACGGGTATCCGGTCTGCGTCCGCGAGCACGGATTTGAGGGCGAGCATGATCCGGGAGACTTCGCCTCCGGATGCGACGTGCGCGAGCGGCTTGATCGGTTCCCCCGGATTGAGCGTGATGAAGAATTCGACACGGTCCACGCCGTCGGCCGAAACCGCGACAGGGATTCCGTCCACGGCCAGCCAGCTCCGGGCGTCCTCGCGCCGGTCGATCCGGATCTCGAAGCGGCCGTGGGGCAGCCCCAGTTCGGCGAGCGCCTTCTGAACGGCGCTTTCCAGCCGATGACCGGCTTCGCGCCGCGCGGCCGACAGTGCCGCGCAGGCTTCGGCCAATCCGGTTTTTCCGGCCTCGAATTCGGATTCCGTGCGGAGGATCTCGTCTTTCAGGGATTCCATCCGGGCAAGATCCTCTTCGGCCCGGCTGAGACGCTCCGCCACGGCTTCCATGGATCCGCCGTATTTCTTTTTTAGCCTGCCAAACAGCGCCAGACGTTCCCGGATATCCTCCAACCGGCCGGGATTGTCCTCGATCCGGTCCGTCGCGGCGGTGATGCGCCTGAGGATGTCCTGAACCTGGATCGCGGTCGAATCGATTTCGTCGGCCCATCTTTGAAAGGCGGGGTCCACGGGGCCGAGGTCGCCGAGCAGGACGCGGACCGAGGAGAGCCGCTCCTGCACCGATCCTTCCCCCTCATACAGCGTGTCCCGGACCGTGCCGACGGTGCGGGCGATGCGTTCAGCGCTGCGCAGAACCGCCTCCTCCCGGGTCAGGTTCTCCTCTTCTCCGGGTTTCGGGTCCGCGAGCCGGATTTCCCCGCTCTGAAATTCGAGCAGTTCCCGCTGGTCCTTCAGCCTCTGCTCGCGCTGCGTCAAATCCGTCCATCGATCCTGAAGCTGACGCACGGAATGATAGGCGTCCCGGACGGCGCGGATGAGCGCCCCGTCCACGCCGGAGTTGTCCAGATAATCCAGATGCCGTTCCGGCCGGAGCAGCGCCTGGTGCTCGTGCTGGCCGTGCAGGTCGACCAGGACGTCGCCGAGCGCGGTCAACTGGCTGAGCGTCACCGGTGAATCATTGACGAAACAGCGGCTTCTCCCGGTGTCGAACACTTCGCGGCGGAGCAGGAGGCATCCGGAATCCGGTCCGTCCGCCCCGACGGCTGCTTCCCGGACCATCGCGTCCGGGACCTCGAACAGCGCCTCCACAACGGCCGAAGAGGCGCCCTGACGGATCACGTCGGTCCTCGCGCGTTCTCCCAGTATCAGGCCGATGGCGCCGAGTATGATGGACTTGCCCGCGCCGGTTTCGCCGGTCAGGATGTTCAGCCCGGGCCCGAACACGACGGACATCTCGTCGATCAGCGCGTAATTCCGGATAGTGATCTCTTTCAGCATGACGCTCCAGGTTCCGCGGCCGGGCCGGCCGCCGTTCACCGGATCACGGCGATCTTGGCAACCGCGGTCCTGCCGCCCGCTTCCTGCGCCACGATCAGGTATACTCCGCCCGCGACGGCCGACCCCGAATCGTTCCGTCCGTCCCACAGGATTCGCCGGCCGTAGTCGGTTCCGGCCGGAAACCGGCGGACCAGGCGGCCCGCGGCCGTGAACACGGATACGCTCACGCTTCCGGACAGTCCCTCGATCACGACCCCTTCCCGGCGGCCGGGAAAAAACGGATTCGGATGCACGGACAGCGACTCCAGCGTTTCAGCGGGCCGCGAGAAGGGCGTCGCGACGGACGAGAGGCCGCGGTCCGTGCCGATGAACACGCGCCCGGATTCCGGATCCCAGGCCAGGGACGTGATCCGGTCGGAAGGGAGCGGGCTGGCGGCCGCGGTGAAATGACCGCCCTCATACGTGGAAGCGGAGAAATATCCGGCGCCGATCGTGGTTCCCACCCAGACATTGTTCACGCCGTCCACGAGCAGCGCGGTGATGATGTCCTGATAGTACCGGTGGATCTGACCGACGGTCCCGTAAGAATAGTAGAACAGGCCGTCCTTCGTGCCGATCCACGCGACGCCGTCCCGGTCCACGGCGATTGCGGTGATTTCGTTCTTGGATAATCCGTCGGATGTATTGATCCACTCGACAGCCGGATCGCTGCCCGGATCCGAAACCATCCCCGAATCGTCGAGAATCAGCACGCCTGCTTCAGCCGAACCGATCCACTTCCGGTTATCCGGCCCCACGGCGATCTTCTCCAGGTATTCCGCGGTGACGCCCTGGGGGCTTCCGAAATAACTCCATCCGGAGTCGGGTTCGAAGGCGATGAGAGGCCGGTAGGTCCGGGAATACCAGTTCAACACCCAGAGTACGCCGTTCCCGTCAAATGCGAGATCGCTGACACAGGGATAATCCGGATCCGCCGGAGTACTGCTCGCGAGATAGCCGTTCCGGACATCAAACACACCGGCCAGACTGTCTCCCTCAACCCGGAACAGGCCGTTTCCCCAGGTGCCGAACCAGGCGCGTCCCGGACCATCGGTGACGACGGCACGGGCATCGGAGAAAGCGAGTTCGGGTCTTTCCGTGAATGAAAACCGCTTCCACCCGCCTGTGTCCAGGCGACATATTCCCCTGGGCGTGGCGCACCAGAGCGCGCCGGCTCGATCGCAGGCCATATCCGTCATCAGGCTCGCGACCGGGCAGTCGGGGAGAAATCGCGCGGGTTCCGTTTCCACCGCGATCGCCTCCCGGAGACCGTCCCGGGTGCCGATCCAGAGCCGGTCCGCGAATACGCAGAGACTGAGGCCCCCTGTGACGGATGCCCATACCGGCTCCCATGAGAATCCGGACCAGCGCAAAATGCCTGCGGCGGTCGCGACATACAGCCAGTCCCCGAACCGGACGGCCGCCTCCGGGCGGGCGCCCGGATATCCGTCCGACATCCTATCCCAATTGTCTCCGTTCTGCAGAAAAAGCCCGGACGGTCCCAGCAGCGCGGTTTTTCCGTCCCACACGGTCAGGCAGGTCAGCGCGTCCTGCGAGGCGGGAAGCGCGGGATTGGACCAGGAATCCGGATCCAAAAGATTGGCGCCGTTCAGCGGCGCCCATGCGGGGCCCTCGTCCGTGGCGGCCCAAAGCCGTCCTTCGCGGACGGTCACGGCATGGACCGGCGTCTCCACCTGGATGCCCAGTCCCAGGCGCCGGTAGGTTTCCCTGACTTCATTCCGCGAGACACGGAACAGGCTGACGCCGATGTCCAGGCCGACGAAAAGCGAGTCGCCCTCCGACCACAGGCTGGTGACCGATCGTCCCTGGTAGTCATCGACTGTCCGGTGGTCATTGTCCGCGGGATCCCATTTCTGCAGGAGTCCGTTCGCGAAACCCAGCCAGAGCGTTCCGTTCCGGTCGGCCGT
>CAZNXX010000110.1:0-9877 GCA_964577095.1 uncultured bacterium
TACTACGGTCCAGAGCCGCATGTCCTACCGTTGGACGACTCCCCAGTGGCGGACCTTCCCTTTTCGGGATTGAGCACTTAATATAGCCACCGGAATTCCAAAAGTCAAATTCTTTTTGATCAGGGCTTTGCGGGGTCTTTCCACGTCCGAAAACAATGCATCCTTTTCATTTTTCTGGACTTGTCTCTCTTTTAAAGTCCGGTAGCCGCAGCCTTCAGGCTGCGCTTAATATAACGCAAGCTAAAGCTTGCGGCTACCCCCCCCGGGGGGGGAACCCGGAACTCGGAACCCGAAACCCGGAACCTACTTCATCCATTCACGTTTCCCGTCAGGCCCTCATGCACTTTCGGCATCCATCCGGGGATATCGATTTTTTGCGGGCATTTGTCCAGGCATTCGCCGCATTGCACGCAAACCGATGCTTTTCCGGCATCCGAAAAGAAGTTTGCATAGCTGAAACGAGGCACTCCGGGATTCTCGTGCATGAACATGTCGTTGTATAATCCGAAATTTTCCGGAATCAGTACGCCGGCCGGACAGGGCATGCAGTAACCGCAATTCGTGCACGGGATGTGCGCGGATTCCCCGTATGCCAGCCGGATCTTCTCGATCAACTCCCTATCCTCCGCTCCCAGCATACCGGGCTCGCAGCGCCCCGCGACCGCGAGATTATCCATGACCTCGGTCATTGCGCTCATGCCGCTCAGCACCGTGGACACTTCAGTCTGGTCCCACAGCCAGGAGAGTGCCCATTCAAAAGGAAACCGACGGACCGGATGGGCATCGATCATATTGAGGATTCTCACGGGCGGCCGGGCCAGCCGTCCGCCGATCAGGGGTTCCATGACGACCACTGGAATGCCACGCTTTGCCGCCTCCCTGAGACCGCGGGTACCGGCCTGCTTTTCGACGTCCAGGTAATTGTACTGAATCTGACACATCGCCCATTCGTCATATCCGTCCAGGACGCGCATGAATGTGTCGAACCCGTCGTGAAAAGAGAAGCCCAGACCGCCGATACGTCCATCCGCCACGGCCGCCTCACCCTTCTCAAGCAGCCTGTGCTTGAGAACAATGTTCTCCCATCGGCCGGTGTCCAGTGCGTGAAGCAGATAATAATCGATCCGGTCCGTCGCCAATCTGGACAACTGCTCGTTCAAATACCGGTCGAAATCATCCGGCTTCTGAATCAGCCACACCGGGCACTTGGTCGCCAGGCGGACGCGGGACCGATACCCGTCCGCCAGCGCCTTCCCGACGACGGTTTCGCTGACACCCCCGTGATAGGGATACGCCGTGTCCACGTAATTCACGCCGCCGTCTATGGCCGCCCTGATCATGCGGACGCTTTCCGTCTCATCCACCGCCGGTCCGCCCGGATTTCCGTCCGAAACCGGCAGGCGCATGGCGCCGAATCCGAGAGCGGAGACGTTCCAGCCCGTATTGCCGAAAGGTCTGAATTTCATGACTGATCCGATCGTTCGTTTGAGATTTTTACGTTATCCGGGCAGACCGGTTCCCGTTCCGGTCGGCAGAAAAAAACTCGGGTATCCTCCAGAAGGAGGATACCCGACGACCGTCTTTCAAGCGAATCCGATTGGTCCCCCGCCCTGGATGCCCGACAGAACCTCTTGGGCATGACACCACCCCAGAAACGGCATCGTTCCCGATCCGGAACACGGAACATTTTCCCAACTCGGAACCCGGAACACGGAACCCGGAACACGGAACCGTTTTTAACTATGAACTATGAACTCATTTTGCTTCTGAGCTCGAACGGATCCTCCCCGCCCTTGCCCCGGACGCGGCCGGAGAGCGCGAAGTAGGCCTTCTTCATGGCGCGGTACACGGCGACATTCTCCGCCACGGGCTTCCTGCGCCGGGCCTCGTCGAGCTTCACAAACGGCTTCACCACATCGGCAAGCTTGGTGGACTTGCCGCCCTTCCCATACTCCTTCTTCCACACCCAGGCCGCGTGCAATGCGGCGCCGAGCGCCGCGCCCTCGCCCTCGACCGGCACCGTCTCCGCCTCGAACACGTCGGCGATGGTCTGGCACCAGGCCTCTGACTTGGACATGCCGCCCGTGAGCCGGATTTCCTTCGGCTTCACCGGCATGCGGCAGAACCCCTCGAACAGGTTGAGCACGTGTCCCTCCAGCACGGCGCGGCTGAGGATTTCGGGCGTGAAGTCGTCGAGCCCGAATCCGAAATACAGCGGCGTGGCCCAGGGCAGGTCCGGCGTGCGCTCGCCCATGTACCAGGGCAGAAGCAGGCGGCCGCCGTTGCCCGGCTTCGTTTTCTTCACAAGCGCGTTGAAGGCCTCGTGAGAGATGCCGTGCAGGCGGAGGATCTCGTTGTACCCGTTCGCCAGGTTGGACACGCAGAGCAGGGGCAGGTAATGCCCCGTGCTGTCGCAGAACGCCGCGATCTCGCCCGTCGGGTCCACGTACGGCGTCTTCATGAACGTGTACGCCGTGCCGCTGGTCCCGAGGCTGACGGTCACGATGCCCGGCACCACATTGCCCGTGCCGACCGCGCCGTACATGTTGTCGCCGCACCCCGCATCGATCCGGCAATCCGCCGGGAACCCGAACTCGCGGACGAACGCGGCGCCGATCCGGCCGATGCTCGCGTCCGAAGGCTTCACCGGCGGGATCCGCTTCGCCAGGGAGGGATCGATCGCGGCAAGCGCCTTTTTCGACCAACGCCCGGTTTTCGGGTTCCAGAGCGCCATGCCCGAGGTGTCGCCGGGTTCCATGACGCGCACGCCGCCGTCCTTGCCCCCGGTCAGCACCCAGTTGATGTAATTGTGCACCAGAAAGAACGTGGCGGTTTTCCGGAACGCCTGCGGTTCGTGCCGCTTCATGTGGAAAATCTTGGCCGCCGTGTAGCCGGTCCGCTGGCTGTTGCCGGTCTCGCGGATCACGGCTTTCAAACCGCCGATTTTTTCCGTCAGAATGCGGCACTCCTCCGACGTGGAGAAGTCGTTCCACAGCTTGCTGGCCGGCCGGGTGAGTCCGCCCGCGGCGTCGAGCGACACGAGGCCGTGCTGCTGCCCGCTGACGGACACGCAGCGGATCCGGCCGAAGTCGACGCCCGCGGATTTCGCGGCCGCGAACACGCGGCGGACGGCGTCGACCCACATGCGGGGGTCGGACTCGGAAGCGCCCTCCCCCCGGTTGCGCATGACGCCGTCCTTCGTGCCGTACTGCGGCAGGTCGGCGTCGTAGTTCACCCCGCCGACGTACACGACGTCGGCGCCGGCGGGGTCGATCACCACGAGCTTGGTGCCCTGGGTGGAGACGTCCAGGCCCGCAAACAGCGATTCGGACATGGCCCGCTCCTACCAGTTTTTGATGAGAATTTCCTCGAGCTCGCCGCGGTGATTGGCGGGATCGAGATGGCAGGCCATCAGCTTCTCATGCGGCAGGCGCGCGACGCGCTCCTTGAGGCGCTGAATCGCCATGACGTTGATCTGCACCGCCTTCTGGAACGGCATGTTCTCGGGATTGATGTCGATGCCGAAGTACTCGTCGTACCCGTGCGCCCACAGCGTGTACATCAGGGCCTCGGTTTCGGGGAAGTTGACCACGCCGACGTTGTTGTCCTGGTCGTAGTTGCCGTCGGGCTGGCTGTTCCAGTGGGTGTGCGCCAGCCGGCCTTCCATCATGCACATGGCGTAGGCCGCGGGCAGCATCTCGAAGCTCATCTTCACGTGCCCGATCTCGGGGTTCAGGCCCATGAGGGTCACGCCCTTCTTGATCAGCTCGACGTTCTTCGGGTTCTTCAGCTTGGCCTCGATGCGCTGGCAGGCGAGAACGCCCTCCGCGGTCGTGCGGTAGATGTTGTTCGGCGCGGGCTCATAGCCCTTCGGCTCGATGGCCACGCGCACGCCGGGCACCTCGTCGAGGGCCTCGGCCATGGAGGATTCAAACCAGTCCCACATCTGCATGTAGGGCTTGCCGTGGATGTAACGGTACCCGTCCATGCCCGGCCAGGAGATCGCGGCGCCGGCGCCCGCGGCCTGGACCAGCTGGAGCCCTTTCACCGCGATGTCCTTCGCGGCCTTGCGCACCGCCGGATCGGGGCTGGACAGGCTTCCGAACTCGAAACGCGCGTTGAAGAAATGGGAGAAGGGGACGCCGATGAGCTTGATGCCCGCATTCTTTTCGAGCTGCTGATACAGGTGCAGGTTGTCCTCGTTCACTTCGTCCGGGTAATGCGCCTCGATTCCCGTGACGCCGAATTTGGCCAGATCCTCGGCCATTTTCAGGCGTTCGGGTACCGACGCCTCTTTGACGAAACGGTCATGGAAACGGCCGCCTCCCGGCGTGAAATACCAGATGCCCACCGAGGTCCGGATCTTCAGATCCTTCTTCAGGTTCTCGAGCATCTTCTTGGGGTCGATCGCCGCCTTCTGATACTGCAGGTCCTTCAATTGGTAAGCCATATGGCCTCCCGTGTGATGGGGGTGAAACACGATGGGGTTTATTTTCTGACAGCCCTGCGGCCCGCCTGGCGCGTCTCTCGGGGCTCGGCGGATCGGCCCGCGCGTTCCTGCGGGTCGGTTCCGGCGTGCTCGTCCAGGTTTTCGGCCGTGACGATGTCGATGGGAAGATTCATCTCCGCCGGTACGGGATTCTTCAGCAGGAGATGCTGAACCAGAAGCTGAATGCCCTGATAGCCCTGCACATCCGGCCGCTGGCTGATCAGGAAGCGGATCCAGCCCTCCTTCAGGAACGGCAGGTTCGGCTCGACCAGGTCATAGCCGATGAGATGGATACGGCCCGGCGGCACCCGCTCCTTGAGCAGCTGCGCCACCTGGTGGCCCAGTGAATTGGGCACGAAAATGCCGTTGCAGGAGGGCCGTTCGGCCAGAATGCGCTCCGCCAGGTGATAGAAAACCGCCTCGTCCGTCTTGCGGTCGGCCTCGAAGGACACGATTTCCACGTCCTTCCGGAACCGGAGACCCTCGGTGAACCCGTTGACCCGGTCGTCGATGTGGTAATCGCGCGGAACCATGCGGCACACCGCGACCGTGCCCTTTCCGCCGATGAGAAGGTCCATCAGCCGGGCCCCGAGCGCGCCGCTCCGGTAGGGGTTCTGGGCGATGCGGGAAAGACAGGATGTGTCCGGCACGTAGGAGTCGATGAACACGTACGGCAGGGCCGGGGGAATCCGGCGGATGAAGGTTTCGGAGGCGGAGGACAGCACGGGCGCGATGACGAGGCCGTCCGCTTCCGACCTGGATTTCAGGATCTTCTCCCCCGCCCTGAAAAAGGACGCTTCCGAGTATTTGTCGTAATGGACGGGCCAGATGCGGATCGGGTAGGGTTTCAGTTCATCCGCGGCTTTTCGGATGCCCCGCATCGGTAGCTCCCAGTAGCGGCCGTCCTGCTCGGGCTCCGGCGTCAGAACCGCGAACGTGTACTGCTTGGCCAGGGACAGATGGCTCGCGAACACATTGGGCTTGTACCGGCACTCGGCGATGATCCGGGAGATCCGCTCCTGCGTCGCCTTGGACACGCGGCCCCGGTTGTGCAGGGCCCGGTCCACGGTGCCGATGGAGACACCGGCTTTTTGGGCGATTTCGCGGATGGTGACCATGGGACGGCGGAGCCTCCCGGGGGGCGGAATTTGCGTTAACGTTAACGTCAGGCTGGATAAAGTAAACTGATTTTTCGGGAATGTCAAGTATAATCTTGTAACCATTCGGATATAAAACCGGTTCCGTGTTCCGAGTTCCGGGTTCCGGGTCGGGGATGCGGATTAATGGCGAAACGCGCATCGTTGGGATTTTCAAAAGGAATGGCGCATGGGGCATAGCGCATAGAGACAAAACATTCCCGGAATTCTTTCTTCTACTCGCTCAGCGCAATGCTCCTTGCGCTTTGTGCTATTGACCCGGAACCCGGAACTCGGAACCCGGAACAAATTAAAAGCCGGCCCCCCAACAGGAGCCGGCCGGAACAAAAATCCGAAATGTCGGGAGAAATCAAAAGTAGAAGTTGAACACCACCGACGCCTGGCTCGACACGTATTTCCCTGAAAGTTTGAGGTCGAGATCGGTCTGTCCGGCACCGAGCAGGTCGCCGATGCCCGTATCCGGGTCCGTCCCTGTATCGCCGAGGAGAAGCCCCAGCAATTCGAGCGCGCTGGTGTCATTGAACTTCTGTTCGGCCGAATTGAAATTCAGTTTGACTCCGTATTCCCCACCGAGGCCGAAATGCCTGTTGACGCGCCACTCGACGCCGAACCCGGCCTGCACACCCCAGTGATTGAGAAGGCTTTCGACGAACTCCTTCAGGTCGTCCTCCAGCAGATCCATGTCGGAGGACATCGGGTCGTCCGCTTCCTCCCCGTTCTCGTCGTATCCCTGGAGTTTCAGGTCGAGCGCGGCGTCGATCGAGGAGAAGTTCTTGTACACTCCCCCGAACACGTAAGGCCGCGATTCGCCGTCCGCCAGATAGTACTTCACGCCCGCATGGGGCATCCAGAATGAAACCGAACCGTCCACCACTGCGCCGATTTTGAGGGCCTTCACGAGCTCGAGGGTCGAGGGATTCTCGGCCCACATCAGCAGGCCCATGTCCGCAGTGAAAGAGGCCGAAAGATAGTCCAGACCCGCATAGGGCTGAAGCCGTTTTCCCGCCAGCCCGATCTGGGAGGACTGATGGTTCGGCCCCAATTTGACGGTGAAGACTTTCCCCTTCTCATTCGCGGCCTGGCCGAAGAGGAAAGCCGGCGCCAGGGCGAGGATCAGCGCAAAACGTCCGGGTCTCATCTTTCGCCTCCTCCGTTCATTGGATCGGACTACTTCTTCTCCGTGAGCTTCGCCACCTTGGCCACCAGCTCGGCGGGCGGCAGGGGCTTCTCGACGAATTCCGTGACCGGCAGAAACTGTTCGTCGGGCTCGTACTTGAACGGCAGGTCCATGGCTTCGCGGATCGAGGTCAGCATGAGAATGGGCGTCCGGCCGAGGGCTTCATGTTCCCGAATCGCCTTGGCGGTGTGGAAACCCTCGGTTTCCTCGGTCATCATCACGTCCAGCACGATGCAGTCGGGATTCTCGCGGACCGCCTTCTCGAGGCCTTCCTTCCCGTCATACGCGGTCAGGACCTGATATCCGGCCTTCTCAAGCGCCATCCGGTTCATACTCACGAAATCCTGGTCGTCATCGATCAGCAGAATGCGTTTGGGCATGTGGGTCCTCCGGAACCTTTGGGATTGCAATCAACGTCTTTGCATCAATTTACGTTATTAAAAAAAGAAAGTCCAGTAAAATGACGGACTCTGTCGCTCGATCCGAAGGACCATCCTGCAGATTTCATTGATCATGGACTGCGCGGGACCAGGAAATGCCTTTTACGAATCTTTGAAATCCGGCTTTGCGGAATCAAGCGATCCTATTTATGGTTGAGTGTCCGGCATCAATACAGGATTTCCGGTCCTGCAGATTGATATGAGCGAGGATAGATCGTCGCACGGGGAAATGCCGACTCAATCCGTACGAACTGTTTTCAAAGACGTCAACCTGAGCGCGCCTTCGGCGGCAGAAGGATCTCTCAACGGGTCAGACGTCTGCTCCCTGGTTCTATCCTTCAATCCCGATCTCGAATGCCCCGCATGGAGGCCCTTCGGGGGAGGATCGCCCTTCCCCCGATTCTCACAACCCCGCAGTGGAACTGCGCTCAAGGCGAGTGCGGTAACCTTTGATGCGGACACTCATGATAGAGATGAATTAATGAAGTCCCCGCTTTGTGGAACCGGGGGATGCGTCTGCGTACAGATTCCTGAACATCCCCATATCCCTGGCGCCCAGAGAACAGGATCGGGTCTGTCCGGAGGCTTCAATCAAGATCTTTACTATATGAAAGAAAATTCACTTGCTTTTCCTGAATCATTTTTCTATATTTGTTGTGAAAGTTTTCACAATGTTATCAAATTAACAATAGCCACGAAGACATGATGATCTTAATCTCTGAAAAAACAATAGAACGCCTGATCCTTTACAGGAGTTTGCTTCAACAGGCAAACCATGAGAAAGAATCGGGCATTTATTCGCATCAGCTCGGCCGCATGGCCGGTTTCACGCCCGCCCAGGTCCGCCGCGATCTGATGCAGGTCGGTTACACCGGCTCGCCCGCGCGCGGTTACGATAAAGTCAAGCTGATTCAGAGCATCAGCGCGCTCGTGGACCCGGCTGAAAAACGGGAAATCGCTCTCGCGGGCATCGGCTCCATCGGCCGCGCAATACTCGCCTACTTTCACAGCCGGTCGTCTCTCATGGAAATCACGGCCGCGTTCGACACAGACCCGGAGAAAACGGACCGGGTCATACACGGATGCCGGTGTCACCCCGTTGACCGGCTCGCCGACATCGTCCGCGGCCGGGGCATCCGCACGGGCATCCTCTGCGTGCCCGCCGGAGCGGCCCAGTCCGTGACGGACGCCTTTGTCGAAAGCGGCGTCCGCGGCATTCTGAACTACGCCCCCACCCGCCTGATCGTTCCAGCCGATGTGTACGTGGAAAACCGGGACATGATCATGGCCGTCGAAAAAGTGGTTTACTTCTCCGGCCTTAAAACCGGACAGCGAAAGGAAAACGGATGAGCCCAGCGGTCGAGACCATTCTCGAGAAATACAGGAACGCGAAGCGGGACCAGCTGATCCCCCTGCTCCAGGAGATCCAGGAGAGCGAGGGTTTCCTGTCCCGGGAGGCCGTGGCCCGCATCGGCCGCCATCTGCGGCTTCCCGCGAGCAAGATCTACGGCGTGGCCACCTTCTACAACCAGTTCCGCTTTCAGTCGAACGGCAAGCACCACATCCAGGTCTGCCGGGGTACGGCCTGCCACGTGAAGGGATCGGCCAAGGTGCTCGATGCGCTGAAGCGCGAACTCAAAATCGATGCCGGCGCCGCCACCAAGGACGGGCTCTTCAGCCTGGAAGTCGTCGCCTGCATCGGCGCATGCGGCCTGGCGCCCGTCATCTCGATCAACGGCGAGTTTCACGCGAACATGACGCCGGACGCGACCCGGAAACTGCTGCGCGCGATCCGGCGGGAGGAAGAGAAGAACCATGCCGCAAACTGATCCCTGGAAATGCTGCGACCGCTGCACCCACGAGGCCGCGAAGCCGTGCCCCGATCTCGTCGCCTGCCTGCAGGACGGCAAAGCCTGCCATGACGACCCGGCCTGCGCGGCATTCAGGCGCGGCCGGTCCGCGGCCGCCTCCCGAACCGGCCTCGACATTCCCGTCATCACCATCGGCACCGGAACCTGCGGGCTCGGCGCCGGCGCCGGCAAGACACTCGCCCGCATGCGCGCGTGGCTCGCGTCCGGCAACCTGAAGGCGGATGTGGTGGAAGTGGGATGCATCGGCCTGTGCGTCGAGGAGCCCATCGTCGACATTCAGATGCCCGGCCGCTGCCGGCTGTCGTTCGGAAAGGTGACGGAGGACCGTGTCGAATCCATTCTCACCGGCGTGTTCGGGGACGCGATTCCGGCCGAGGGGCGCATCGGCCAGCACCGGCATGCGTCGCTTCAGCCGTGGGAAGGCGTTCCCTTCATCGACGAGCATCCGTTTTTCGCGCCCCAGACCCGCCGGGTGCTGGCCAATTGCGGCGTTCTGGATCCGTCACACCTTGAGGCCTACATCGCCGCCGGCGGATACCGCGCCCTCGCTTCGGCCCTGCATGACCTGACGCCGAAGGAAGTGTGCGAGACCGTTCAGAAAAGCGGTCTCCGCGGCCGGGGCGGCGGCGGCTTCACCACCGGCATGAAATGGAAACTGGCGCTGGACCAGGCCTCGGACCAGAAGTATTTCATCTGCAACGCGGACGAAGGCGACCCGGGCGCCTTCATGGACCGGGCCGTGA
>CAZNXX010000111.1:0-9519 GCA_964577095.1 uncultured bacterium
CCGGGGCAGCGAGCCGATCAACCGGCTCTATCCCGATCAGATCACCATGGGCGCGTACACCGCGTGGCCCTGGGGCGTCAGCCGGCTCATCGACGGGCTGGAACTGGTGCAGGCGGAACTGCCCATTGACCTGAAGCGCCTGGCCGTGACCGGCTGTTCCTTCGCAGGCAAGATGGCGCTTTTCGCGGGCGCGTACGACGAGCGCATCGCGCTGACCATCGCCCAGGAGTCGGGCGGCGGCGGCGCGGCCGCGTGGCGCGTTTCCGAAACACAGACCGGCGTGGAAACTCTCGGCGCCACCAACGGCGCCTGGTTCGTCAACGCCATGTTCCGTTTCGCCGGCAAGAACGTCGTCAAACTGCCCCACGACCACCACGAGCTCATGGCCCTGGTCGCGCCCCGCGCCCTGTTCGTGCTCGGCAATCCCGATTACATCTGGCTGGCCGACACGTCCGGATACGTCTCCTGCAGAGCCGCACAGAAGGTCTGGGAACACTTCGGCATCTCCGACCGGTTCGGGTTTTCCGTACAGGCCGGCCATCCGCACTGCGGCATTCTGCCGGGCCAGAGAACCGAGATCGAGGCCTTTGTGGACAAATTCCTCAAGGGAGACACGACGGCGAACACGGACATCCACACCCATCCCTGGCCGTCACTCGACTATTCCTACTGGACGGAATGGTGGGGCGCCGGCGCGCCGGCCTTTCCCGCGAGGGACCGGAGTCAGGCAGAGGAAACCTGGCTCGAAATCGAATGCGGGACCGTGGGCGGGTTCTGGAACTTCGGAACGGACACACTCGCGTCGAACGGCGCTTATCTGACGGCGAAGGACGGGCTCAAGGCTTCCTCCAAGCCGCCCACGGACCCGGAGGCCTTCATCACCCTTCCCTTCAGCGTGTCCAGGGACACCCTCGTCACTATTTACATCCGCGTGAACGGCCCGTGGGCGTCGAACAACGCCTGCTGGTACAGAGTCGACGACGGCGCTTTTCAGGGCAATTTCAGCCTGTATTCGAACGGGTGGCAGTGGAAAAAACTGGGCAAGGCGGCGCTGACCGCGGGCAGTCACACCCTGACCCTGACGTACCGCGTCGGTCAGCCGTCGATGGACAAGATCTGCGTCACCGATTTCAAGTACCCCCCGACCGGAATCGGAGGGCCAGCGGAAAACGCGTGCGTGACCGGCGTCGACGACGCTGAGCCGCCGGCGTCCTTCCGTCTCGGGCAGAACTACCCGAATCCGTTCAATCCGGTCACGGAAATCGCGTACACCCTGCCGAAACCGGGCCGCGTGACTCTGGTCGTATATGACGTCGCAGGCCGGGAGCTCCGGACCCTTGTGGACGAAACCCGGCCCGCCGGAACGCACCGGTTCAATTTCAGCGGTTCGGGGCTCGAGAGCGGCGTGTACGTCTACCGGCTTACGGCAGCCGGCCGCGTGGAAAGCCGGAAGATGGTGCTGGTCAAATAATCGGATCAGCCGGGACGGGGGTCAGGGGACAAGAAAGCCCTGAACGGCTTTCCGGTCGTCTTTACGGATTCCCAACCGCTTCCGCGGACGGGACCGGATCACCCGCCTCACGCAACACGGAGACGGAATGGAAAACAACGTCGCATTCGCCCTGGGTCTGACGTTCTTCGCCGGCCTGTCCACCGGCGTCGGCAGTCTCATCGGCCTGCTGTCCAGAAAGTTCGATCCCAAAGTGCTGACCATGTCCCTGGGTTTCTCCGCGGGCGTGATGCTCTATGTCTCCCTGGTCGAGATATTTTCAAAGGCGCGGTTTTCCCTGTCCGCGGCCCTGGGAGAGAAACAGGGATATCTCTGGACCGTGATCGCATTCTTCCTCGGCATGCTGGTGATCGGCCTGATCGACAAGCTCATCCCGTCCTACGAGAACCCGCACGAGATGAACGTGCAGGACAAGATCCGGAACTCCTCGGAGGAGGACCGGAAAAAACTGATGCGGATGGGCCTGTTCTCGGCGCTGGCCATCGCCATCCACAACTTTCCCGAGGGCCTGGCCACGTTCATGAGCGCGCTCAACAACCCCGCGCTGGGCGTCAGCATCGCGGTCGCCATCGCCATACACAACATCCCCGAGGGCCTGGCCGTCTCAGCGCCCATTCTGTACGCGACGAAAAGCAGAAAAAAAGCCTTTACCCTGTCTTTTCTGTCCGGCCTTTCCGAACCGGTCGGCGCGCTGATCGGCTGGTTCGTCCTGCGGTCTTTCTTCACGGACACGATGTTCGGCGTGGTGTTCGCGGCCGTGGCCGGCATCATGGTCTACATTTCGCTGGACGAACTCCTGCCGACCGCGGAGGAGTACGGGGAGCATCACCTGGCCATCGGCGGCCTGATCGCGGGCATGATGGTCATGGCCGTGAGCCTGCTGCTGTTCATGTAACCCGGCCAGCGGAGAGCGGCCGGAAGCCGGCCTGAGACTTCGCCCGCTCCGGAAGAACTCCGTCCACGGAATCCCAGCCCGGTCCGCCGGACCGGGCACGAACCGTTTATCACCCGCAATCAGAAGGACACTCCCGATGCGAAGAAAAATCGTTCCCGCAATTCTCCTTGCCGTTCTTCTCGCCCCGGTGGGCGCCTTTCCTTCCGATGACTGTGAACGGGACGTGACGGATTCCCGGGGCGCCATGCGGCCCTGGGAAAAGGGCGCCTGGGAAACGGGACAGTACAGGAACGTGTTTCTCGAAGCCGGCTACACTCAGGAGGCAATCGACGCGAAAGTGGCGAAAGCCTGGCACGACGTGTTCGAAGGCCCGGGCCGCGTGTATTTCGAGGTCGGCGACTCCATGGCCTATGTCTCCGATCTGAAGAACAAGGACGCGCGCACCGAGGGCCTCTCGTACGGACTGATGGCCGCCGTTCAGCTGGACAGGAAGGACGTCTTCGACCGCCTGTGGCGCTGGACGAAGAAATTCATGCAGCACCAGGGCGGGCCGCGCGACGCGTATTTCGCGTGGAGCGTGAATCCGGAAACCGGGAAACACAACTCGGAAGGCTCCGCTTCGGACGGCGAGCTGTATTTCGTGACCGGCCTGCTGTTCGCGTCCAACCGCTGGGGAAACGGCACGGGAATCGACTATTACGGCGAGGCCAGGCGCATTCTGGACGCGATGTGGAGCAAGGACTCCACGACCGGTGTCACCAACATCTTGAACGTCGAACGCAAACAGATCAACTTTGTGCCGGACAAACGGGGATACCGATACACCGACCCCTCCTACCACCTGCCCGCGTTTTTCGAGATCTGGGCCGAATACGCGAAAGACGGGCACGAGCGGTTCTACCGGGACTGCGCGGATACGGCCAGGGCCTTTCTGGCCAGGGCGTGCCGGTCGAAAACCGGTCTGAACGTGGACATCACGGATTTCGACGGTGAGCCGCGCAAAAGGGGATTCTTCCCGGCCGCATTCCGCTTCGATTCCTGGCGCGTGCCCATGAACATCGCCATGGATTATTCCTGGTTCGCCAAGGACGCGGAATGGCAGAGGGATTATGCCCGGCGGTTCCAGAACTTCCTCTACTGCAGGGGCATTGACACATTCGAGGACCAGTTCAACCTGGACGGCACGCTTCCGGAATGGATACTGCCGGCTGGCGGATTCCGCACCTTCCGTCATTCCCTCGGTCTGGTTTCCACCTCCGCCGCGGCTTCGCTGATGTCCGACCGGGCCAAGGGCTGGAAATTCGTGGACGCCGTGTGGAACGCGAAGCTGGAACCGTACGGCGACGGGTATTTCGACCCGTATTACGACGGCCTGCTGTACCTGTTCAGCCTCATGCACCTGAGCGGAAAGTACCGGATCATCAAGCCGGCCGCTCCGCCCGCCGGCCGCTGAGCCGGTCCGCTGAACCGAGCCGGATCCGTCCGGCGCATTCCGGACGCTCCGGGGAGAGGGAAGAAGAATGAACACGGTCTGGAGCAAACCCGCGAAATACACGGCCGGCGTCGGCATGGCCCTGCTCGGCCTCTACATTCTATACCTGAGCCGGACCGTCATTCCCGTGCTGATCGTGGCCGGCCTGCTCGCCATGATCGTCCGGCCGGC
Organism: uncultured bacterium; assembly: GCA_964577095.1. GTDB lineage: Bacteria > Zhuqueibacterota > QNDG01 > QNDG01 > DTFT01 > JAFGAX01. The sequence continues at coordinate 4,069 of CAZNXX010000111.1, forward strand.
CGTTCAGTGGATGACGGCCAGGCTCCGCATGCGCCGCGGCCTCGCGGTCGGCCTGGTCTACCTCCTGCTGGCCGTGCTCGTGCCCCTGGCCGTACTGCTCGCGGTTCCGGTCATCGTGGACGCCGTGTCGTATGTCGCCCGCCTGGATTACGGAAGCATCGCGCGGACCGGCGCCCGTTGGCTGGAGTCGGCCCTGACATCGATCCGGAACATCCGCCTGCCGGGTGCGGCGCTCGATTCCGCCGTGGACCGGGCCGTCGATTCTGTGCTCGCGGGACTGCACCCCGATCCTGGCGCCCCGTCCGGACCGCAGCCGCTCAGCGGCCTGCTTCAGTCACTCGGCACGGTTCTGAAAACGTCCTTCGGCATGGCCGCGGGCATGGCGGGCGCGGTTTTCTCGCGCATCGCCATGACGCTCTTCATGTTCCTGGCCTCCATCTACATCAGCCTGTCCTGCCACACCTGGCGCGGATCCTTCCTCTCCCTTTTGCCGCAGACACACCGACCCGAATGGGACATTCTGCTGACACGCATCGACAGGCTGTGGGGCGCCTTTTTCCGGGGCGAGCTGATCCTGATGCTGGTCATCGGCGTCATGAGCGGACTGGGCCTCGCGGCCCTCGGCGTGCCGGGCGCACTGTACCTGGGCGTCACGGCCGGGCTCCTGGAAATCATTCCGAACATCGGCCCGATCATCGCCCTGATCCCGGCCGTGCTTGTCGCGCTCCTGCAGGGATCGAATTACCTCTCGGTCAGTCCCCTGGTGCTGGCCGGAATCGTGATCGTTCTCTATGTTCTGATCCAGCAGATCGAGAACAACATCATCGTCCCTCGCGTTCTGGGAGGGGCTGTCGAGCTTCCGCCCCTGGTCATCATGGCGGGTGTTCTGGTGGGCGCGTCCACTGCCGGCATTCTCGGCGCGCTGCTGGCGACGCCCGTTCTGGCATCGGGCCGCGAGGTCCTGCACTTCGTGCACGGCAAGCTGCTGGAGCGTGAACCCATCCCTCCCGATACTGCCCTGAATGGTAAACAGAAGTCCGCAACACGGCGAACGGCCCCTGTTAGCGCGAAAAAACCACAACGCGCCGGTCAAAAGGCCCCGTCTGTCCATCGATAACCTCCGATAGAATCCGTTGATCAGGGACTGGAATACCGATAATCCGTAGTCCGGCGCTTGCAGTCAAATTCGCAAGGAAAGCCATCCATGAAGATTCGGAACCCAGAGCCCGCGGACGCGGGCCGGATCGCGGCCATCTACAACCATTACATCACCGACACCATCGTCACGTTCGAGCTCGATCCGGTGACCCCTGAGGAGATCGGCCGGCGGATCCGGGAGATCACGCGGGACTATCCCTGTCTGGTCGTCGAGGACGACGCAGGAGTTACAGCAGGCTACGCCTACGCATCCCGTTTCCGGGAACGCGAAGCGTATCGCCACACAGCGGAGGTGACCATTTACCTGGACAGGAACAGGACCGGCGCGGGGCTAGGTTCCCCTCTGTTTTCGGAACTGCTCGACCGCCTGCGGAAAACAGACGCTGTCGCGCTGATCGGGGCCATTGCCCTGCCCAACGAGCCGAGTGTCCGTCTGCACGAGAAATTCTGGTTCCGGAAAGTCGCGCACCTGGAGAAGGTCGGGTACAAGTTCGGAAAATGGATAGACGTCGGGTACTGGCAATTGCTCATCCGCGAAACCGCCTGAACCGGAAAAACCCCATCGGAGGATGAAAATGAAATCAGGTATTCGGTCCTTGTCGGTTCACCCGTTTTTTACGGTTCCGGCTTTCACGCTTTTTCTGTTCTGCGCGTCCGCGGGATATTTTCAGAGGGATCCCGAAGCGGTGTACGACGACCAATACCCCGGCCTGGACCTGGTGGTCCGGATTCCCGGCCAGGCGCTGGACCCCGAATCCGCGCTCAAGCTTGAAATCGGGGAAAAGGAGTTTGCCGCGGCCCGGACGCTGGACACGGATATCGTCAACAAGGTGATCCAATACAATGTGCACCGCCAATTCAGCGCCTCCGAAAACGTCACCCTGTACGCGGTGAAGGAATCGGGCCATTATCTTCTGCTGTATTTCCGCGAGCCCGACGTGATGGACGGCGGGTTCGAACTCGTGTATTCGAAAAAACTGAGGAAAATCATCGGACGTTTTACGGCGGGGTACAAGGGGTGAAGGGGTTGACGCGCTCATTTTCGGACGGTTTCAGCGTCTGAAAAATCGGGTCATGCCTATCAAGGGAGGGTATCATGATGACTCTGCATCCCAGAACTCTCACCGCGGGCGCGATTCTCGCCTGCATCCTCTCCGCGTTCTTCTGTTCGAAAAAATCCACCGGGCCGTCCGGGGACGGCGACGGAACCACCACGGAAAAAACCGCGACCATCGGTTCGGAAGGCGGTGAACTGGCGGTGGAGGACTTCATCCTGAGCGTGCCCCCGGGCGCTTTCAGCGAAAACTGCACGCTCCGGCTGTACGCGGATCCGGACGACAACACGTTCGAAGAGTCCCGGGCCACGCGCGTGTTCCGCATCGAGGATTTCCCGGAGGACTTTGCCAAACCGATACGGCTGGCCATTCGATGCAGCCGGGCGGTTTCAGGGGAAACGTTCATGGCGGAAGCCGATTCCGCTTTCGATCCCGTGACAGGCGGCTCCGCCGGCGTGTACCGTTATTGGCCGGCCTCGGACTCCTCCGGACACCTCGTGTGCGTGCTGACTCCGGACGGAGGCGAAACACCCGCGTTCCGCGCGGCTTTCAGACGGCCTTCCGCCAGCCTGAAAAAACGGACCCGGGAGATTCTTGGAATCGACGGCCAGGAAACGAGGACGACTGCCCGATTCAAGGTGATCCGGAACGCAAAGGACCCGTTCATCGGCCCCATCGGACAGGCGGTGAACGACATGCTGGAACAGAACTGGGAGATCATTCTCGAGGAGACGGGCCTGGATTTCTCGGAAAAATGGCCCGACCTGCCCGTCAATGTCTTCGTCGGACCATTCAATCCGGACATGGCAGCCGGGCTCAACCCCGCTGTCGCCTGTATTCACTATCCGGGGTTCTGGTTGATGGCCATCGACCAGGACATTATCGCGTCCGGTCAAATGTCCCTGATCCGGAATTTATCCGGCATGCAGATGCTCCAGTACAGCATGCTGCGGTATGACATCCTGAAAGGCGACATGGATGATAATCCGGATCCCACCGATAATTGGCTCCACCTCGCGATCATGCACTGGGCCGAGGAACTATTCACCGACGATCCGAACTACCGTGCCCCCATGCTTTTCCCAGACAACGAAATGGCCCCTTTCAAAGGCATGGTCAAGGGCGCCACGGCCCTGAACGCGCATCACGACCGGGGCATGTCGGCTGTGATCAAGTTTCTGCTCCGGCAGGATTATTTCACAAGAGCGGACATCTATAACACCTACCAGGCCATCAACGGCATCGGCCGGAGCGCGCCGCAGGATCCCACGGAAGCATTTCTATCCAACGTGAACGAACTGATCACGGTCTGGTGGCCCGACTTCTTCAAATCGTACATCTCCGGCGGCGTATACGGCGTCGCGCCATCCGTTTTTCTCGATCCGTTCAATCTGTCCGGCACATGGACCATCGATCCGGACGGCGCCTCGGAAAAGGTTTTTTCGTCCGCGGACAGCCGCGTCGGCGCCTACCCGGACCTGTCCGCCAAGCTGTTTCTCGTGGATGCCGGGGACGAGGACATGCCGGAGAACACGAGCCTGTCCATTGACGTCGATGGCGAGGTGACGGACCAGGGCCTGTCTTCGCTCGTCTTCGCCGTGCACCCGAACCGGCTGGAATACCTGGGCGGCGGCCCCGCGTCGGAGGTGAACCCGGAGATCCGGAACCTGAAGGCGAACGCCGAAGGCGGCGTGACCCGGTACCTGATCTGCGTGGTAAACAGCACGAGCCATGACGGGTTTCTGGGGTCCTCGGAGATCGACCTGAACCTCAGGCTCGTACAGGATGTAACTCCGCCCGCTTTCAACGGGTGCTCGGTTGAATGTGTCGTGACCTGTGAACTGGAGTCCGTGAGGGCGAGCTCCGGTGCAACCTCCACCCGGACTATGCCCATGTGGGTCAATTCCTCAGACACGCTCCCCGGAGCCATGACAGACCAGGTTTTCCAGGGAAGCATTATTTATGAATATTCAGGTACGACCTACAACCAGACAGTCACGGTGACCGCGAATTCCGATTTCAGCATGGTAACCCATCTGGATTACCATGAAATCGCCACGACGGCCGATCATACAACCGAGGAGCACCTCGTTGCGTCGAACATTCCGGTCTGGACCAAACTGGACGACGAATACTGGTTTAAACTGAGCGGCGAAGAAGTATGCACCGCTGTCAGCGAATATTCATATGTGCTCCGTTCCTACCAGAACGGATCAATCTACAACACGACGACCGCTAAACAGCATTGGTGCACATCCGGCAGTCATTTGTCCGTCGTGCTGAAAAAGAGGTAATCTCCGCCGGGACCATGGGACTCCGGATGGTGCCAGGACTCAACCCTGGCGCCATCCGGCGGCTGAATATCCCTGCCGTGCGGTTCCTGAAAAACCTCCCGCGGGTTGTTAAAACCCGCGGGAGGTTCCGAGAAATCATCTGTTTCCGTCTCGGCTGCGGCTATCCCCAAGTCCGAATATGGTTGCTAAATTCTAAATATTTCTTATATTACCCTATCTGCCGCGGCGGAGAACGCGCAACGCCCGATGTTCCCCTGATTCCCTGCGACCCATGTCATAATTGATCTGTACGTAAGGATTGAAACCGAAACGGCGCCCGGCCCCGGGCGCCCGCATCCCCTTCCCTCACAAGGGAAACCGGATCGAAAGCCAGGAGGCAAGGTCATGACGAAGAAACCCATTTACGTCACCAAATACGACAAAAAGCGGCTCGAGAGCCTGGTCAGCGATGAACTCAAATCCGAACTGAAACGGGCCAGGGTTGTGGAACCGAAAGAAATACCCACCGATGTCATCACCATGAATTCGCGTTTCAAGCTCAAGGACCTGGACTCGGGCGAAATATCCGAATACACCCTCGTATTTCCGGAGGATGAGGACATCTATAACAACAAGATCTCCATCTACGCGCCCATGGGCATCGCCCTTATCGGATACCGGGTGGGAGACGTCATCGAATGGCCCGCTCCCCGCGGCACGCTCCGGATCCAGGTGCTGGAAATTCTGTATCAACCCGAGGCCGCCGGGGACTTCAACCTGTGATGCGCTCCGGACCTTTCCGTTCCATGAACATCCATCCCCCCGGATGACGCGATGAACGACATCCTGATCCTCCTCGCAGGCGTCGCCTGCGCCGGCATCGGCGGGGAGCTGTTCGTCCGGGGCGCGGTGGGCATCGCCCGCTCCGCCCGCATCTCGCCCGGCATCATCGGCGCCACGGTCGG
>CAZNXX010000112.1:0-9500 GCA_964577095.1 uncultured bacterium
CGCCGCCGGATTTCGTCCGCAACTCGGAACAGTTCCAGACCGACGGCCAGTTCGACCACCAGAAATACCTCGAAGCGCTGTCGGACGCGCGCTACTTCCAGGCCTGGACACCGGTGGAAAGTTATTTCCGATCGGCCATTCCCGTACAAAAGCTCCAGCAGTCGGTCATCGCCTCGGTGCGCGTCTCCGACGGCGAGGCGGAGAACGCCTACCGCATGGAAAACGCGAAAGTCAACGTGAAGTACGTTTTCTTCGATCCGGCCCGGACCGTTCTGGACGACCCCTCCGTCACGGACAAGGCCGTCGCTTCCTATTACAAGTCGCACCAGAAGGACTACGAGGAGCCGGAGCAGAGAAAGATCCAGTACGTGCGGTTTGAAATGCGGCCCACGGCCGATGACAGCGCGGCGACGCGCGCGGACGCCAGGGACATTCTCCAGCAGGTTCGCGAAGGCGCGGATTTCGCGGAGATGGCCAGGGATTATTCCGAGGACAAGGCCAATGCCGAGAGCGGCGGCGACCTCGGGTTCATCCGCAAGGGAACCATGGTCAAGCCGTTCGAAGACGCGGTTTTCTCGGCCCGGCCGGGCGACCTGGTCGGTCCGGTCCAGACGCCTTTCGGCCTCCATCTGATCAAGGTGGCCGCGCGCAAGCAGGAAAAGGGCGAGACCACGGTTCAGGCCAGCCACATTCTCCTGACCTTCAAGACCAGCCAGGAATCGCAGGAAAGCGTCAATCAGCGCGCCGAGTTCTTCGTCGAATCGCTCCAGGCCAGCAAGGGCGAGGCGTTCAAGGAAATAGCGGAAGGGGAAGGGCACTCGCCGCAGGAGACGCCGCTTTTCAGGAAAGGCTCCTTCATTCCCGGCATCGGCCTGGCCCCGCGCGTCAACCACCTGGCCTTCACGCAGGACCAAGGCTGGCTGAGTTCGCCCATTTACATGGACAATGCGATTGTCGTGTTCCGCGTTCTGGAGATCCAGAAAGCCAGGGTCAAGCCCCTCGAGGACCTGAAGCCGACCATCGAAGGCCTGCTCCGCAACGAGAAGATGAAAGCCGCGGCATTGAACGCGGCCAGGGCCTTCCGCGCGAAAACGCAGTCCGCGGACCAATTCGAAACGCTGGCGGCCGGGGACAGTCTGGATGTCCGCGAAACCGGATTTTTCACCGCGCTCGGATACATTCCCCAGCTGGGCCGCGATCAGGCCTTCTCGGCCGCCGCTTTCAAGCTCAAACCCGGACAGATCTCGGACGCGGTGGAAGGCGAACGCGGCGCCTATGTGCTCATGGGCCTGGCCGAACAGCCGGCGGACATGCAGGCCTGGGAGACCCAGAAAGAGGCCTATAAACGCCAGCTCCTCCAGCGCAAGCAGAACCAGTTCTATTCCGCGTGGATGAAGGATCTCATGGACAAGGCGAAGATCGAGGATTACAGGGACTGGTATTTCTGATCGAATCCGATCACAGTAATTGACATTTGAAGCCCGCGGCCTTCCGCGGGCTTTTTTTTACGCGAGTCGGGAACAGATTGGGTTGGATCCGGGTGCGGACGGGACGCTTGATAAACGGACAAAATCATCGTATATTTCAATCATCGGTTTTAATCAAAACCAAAAGGATTCCCGTTTGGAAAATGCGCCGCTCAATCCCCGGGAAAAAATCGTTTACGCGACAATCGCCTGCATCGAGAAACAGGGTATCGGCAGGCTGACCATCCGGTCCATCGCGAAAGAGGCCGGCGTAAACAGCGCGGCCATCAATTATTACTTCCGGACCAAGGACCTGCTGATCGCCGAGGCGGTACGGACATCGCTCCACCATGCCTTCTCCGACTGGGAACTGTACCTCAGCAACCCGGAGCTTACCCCGATCGAACGGTTCCGCGGTTTTCTGACGGATTTTTTCGAAGGCGGAATGCGGTTCCCGGGCATGACACGCGCCTACCTGTTCGAATCCGCCATGCAGGATCGTTATGAAAACCAGTTCGTTCCCAGGTTCAATGCGCTTCTCGATCGGTTCGCGCAGGGACTTCGTCAGTCCGTACCGGGTATCCCGGAAAGCGGTATTCGTTATTCCGTGGTCCAGATCATGAGCGCCATCACCTTCGCGGTGCTTTTACCCGACTATTTCAATGACTTTATGGGAAACGGTTTCAGGGATGAAACGGTCAGGAAAGACTATATCGATCATCTTCTGAAGGTTTACCTGACCTGACCGGAGTTCCGGCTGTTCCCCCCGTGAAATCCGGAAGTTTTCCGGAAATACCAACTTTTCCATTGACAAAATATTTTTTTTGATTATATTTAATCATCTGTTTCAATCAATCGTTTTAATTCTTTGCTTATTCAGGAGAATAGGTATGATAAAAAATTGTTTTATTGTATTTTATGCGTATTTTTCTCTTGCGATTTCCTTTTCGGGTAAAGTCCAGGCTGAAAGATACTACTCCGGATCCATACAGGGAATCGTTCTCGACCGGGAGACACAATCTCCCTTGCCCATGGCCAATGTGATCCTCGAGAACACCGCGCTCGGCACAGTGACGGCTGGAGATGGAAGGTTCCTGATCACCGGTGTGCCTGTCGGGCATTACGTTCTCAGGTTCAGTTACATCGGATACGAAACGCTCCATCGAACGGATGTCGTCGTCAAGTCGGACCGCATCGTTTTCGAGGAGGCGCGTCTCAAGCCTTCAGCGGTGCGAATGGATGGCGTCACGGTGAGAGGCGGGTATTTCGCGGATTCAGAGGACGCTCCGGTCGGCGCGGCCGGGTTCTCCTACGAGGAGATTCGCCGCGCCCCCGGATCCGCCGGAGACGTCAGCCGCATCGTCATGAGCCTCCCATCCGTGGCAAAGGTGAACGACCAGACGAACAAGCTCATCGTCCGCGGAGGCAGCTCCATGGAAAACGCCTATTACGTGGACGACATCGAGATTCCGAACATCAACCACTTCCCGGCCCAGGGCGCGTCGGGCGGTGCCATGGGCATTCTCAACGTCGATTTCATACGGGACGTCACGTTCATGGCCGGCGGCTTCTCCCCCGCGTACGGAGACCGGCTCTCCTCGGTCATGGCCGTCGACTTCCGCGAGGGCAACCGCGACCGCCACGAGGGACAGGTGGACATGAACATCACGGGTTTCGGCGCTGTCGGCGAGGGTCCGCTCGGCAGCGGAAAGGGATCCTGGCTGGCCTCGGCGCGCCGCAGTTATTTCGACCTGATCGCGAAAGTCGTGGACATCGGGAGCACGGCCCCGCCGAACTGGGGCGACGTTCAGGCAAAGGCGGTGTGGGATCTCTCCCCCGGGCACCGGCTGTCCTTCATCGGCATCACTGCCGACGACCACAACGCGCCGGACCGGGACGCGGCCATCGCCGGCGACATGCTGTATTACGGAAGCCAGGACACCCGGGAAAGTTCGGCCGGCATCGGGTGGCGCGGCCTCTGGGGCTCACTCGGATTTTCGAACGTGACCTTGGGTTGGAATTCGACCCGGTACAGGGAAAAATGGAACGAAACCGGATCGGGCATTCCGGTCATCCGGAACCGTTCGATTGAGGAATCCCTCAGACTGCGCGGCCGGAACCGCCTGATTCTCGGGCCGTCTCTCTCCGTCGAGTTCGGAGCTGAAGCCGGCCGGCTCTCGAACCGTTATCGAACCGGATACGGGGCGTTCACGGACGCGCTCGGCGGGGCGTCGGACTCCGCGTTCGTGGATGGCACATTCTCGGGCTGGAAACTCGGGGCATTCGCCACGGTCGAGATGACGCCTCACCCCCTGCTGACCATGAACGCGGGTGGACGATGGGACCGCTTCACCTTCAACGGTAGTTCCACGTTTTCCCCGCGGCTTTCCGCGGCCTGGCGGGTCACCGACCGGACCGCCTTTTCCGCGGCTGTTGGACTGTACCGTCAGACCCTGCCGATGGTGCTCATGAGCCAGAATACTCAGAATCGAAAGTTGGAAGACCCTTCGACGCTGAATTACAGCCTTGGCGTCAGCAGGATGCTCGGCGGAAGCGCGAGGTTGAGCGTGGAGGTCTATCGGAAGGAATACAGGAATTTTCCGATGGATCCGGCACAGCCGGCCCTGTTTCTTCCGGACGAGCAGGAATACCGATACACCTATTTCACCTCTCACGGGCCCCTGGCCGGCGGCGGAAAAGCGCTCTCACAGGGGCTGGAAATACTGCTTCAGAAAAAAATGGCCCGAAATTTCTACGGCCTGATCGGAGCGTCCTGGTTCCGCACCCGGTACAGGGACGGTCTCGGTGTCTGGAGGGACCGCGTGCTGGACGTCCGCTACCTGCTTTCCGCGGAGGGCGGATACAAACCGGACCGGAACTGGGAGATCAGCGGCCGATGGATCGTGGAAGGCGGTGCGCCTTACACGCCTTTCGATACCGAAGCGTCCACTGCTCTTCGCAGGGGCGTGATGGACGGGGAACGGATCAACGCGTCCAGGCTCCCCGCCTATCATTCCCTGAACCTGCGCCTGGACCGCCGTTTCAATTTCAGGACATCGAACCTGATCGCCTATCTGTGCGTCTGGAACGCCTATAACCACAAAAACGTTCAGACGGTTTTCTGGAATTCGGTGACGAACGGTCCGGACAAGATTTATCAGTGGTCCCTGATGCCGATCCTGGGCATGGAGTACGAGTTCTGAGTTCATAGTTCTGAGTTCATAGTTCCGGGTTCCGAGTTTTAACAGGCCCGGATCAGTCGGTGTAGCCGCGGGCCTTTGATCTCATATCGACAGTTATGGTAGCCGCGGGCCTTCAGCCCGCGTGTTTTCCGATGATGACAGCCGGAACGTTTGTTCCGGGCGTTGTATCGATGATATGAATCTGCCATCTGCTTGTCATTGCAAATAGTAATAAAGTGGTTGGATTCTATTGATTAAGCGATGTGACATTAAGTTACTTGACTTGAATTCCTAATTGGATTAACATCCATACAGGCGTATGTGATTGATCAGCAACCCGAAAGGGGCTTGCATGAGAAAGAAGAAGATTCACCCTGGTCTCGGTCTTTTCCTGGTGGCGTGTTTCGCGGCATCCGGGCAGGCGCAGTGGTCGAAAACCAATTGGACCACAACCAGCATGTATTTCGACCTTTACGGCCATCAGAACCTTGTTGTCGCCCGGACATGGGACCCGCTGAACGCCGGCCGCACCTTCGTCACTTCCGATCATGGCGCGAACTGGACACCGGTCGCCGCAGACAGCAGCAGGGATATTTTATCGGTGGTCGTATTGAGCGATACCATGATTGCCGGAACATGGAATGGTTTGATCCGCGCCACGGTCGGCAGCGCCGACTGGACGGACCTGCCCCCCGCAGGGATATCCGCGGACGCCGCGATATTCGCCATTTCAATGATCGATACCACTCTCTACGCGGGCGCCGTGGGCACAATATATAAATCATCCGACAGGGGCGGTTCCTGGACGGAAGCTAAAACGGGGATACCGGCGGACGCCCGCATCACTTCGTTTGCCCGTATCGGAAACGCCGTCTTTGCCGCCAGCGATAACAGGGGCGTGTATCTGACGACCGATTCCGGCGCAAGCTGGTCCGCCGCCAATACCGGTTTAACCGACTTGAATATCGCGCAACTCGTGACAACGGACGACAGACTGTTCGCCGTCACCCTGAAGGGCGGCACGTTTGTTTCCGGCAACAGCGGATCGAGTTGGGCGGGAATCACTCTGACCGGCATCAACTGTCTGGCCGTCGCGGGCGGCAGGCTGTTCGCGGGAACGGACACCGCGGGCATGTTCATGTCCTCCGACACCGGCGCCACCTGGGAAACGATCACCATCACCGGACTGGCCGCGGGCACCCGCATCTGGTCCATGGCCGTCACCGGCGCCAGCCTCATGGCAGGCACAACCGACGGCGTCTGGACCGCTCCGCTCTCGTCGTTGTCCGCCTCCGTTCAGGAAACGATTGTTCCGGAGACGGCTGTGCTCGAACGGAATTTCCCGAATCCGTTCAATCCGGCCACCACCATCGGTTTCAGGATCCCGTTCCCGGCAAAAGTGTCGCTCACGATTTTCAATGCCGCCGGTCAAAAGATCCGCACTCTAGTCGACGCTCCGATGCCGGGCGGAGCGCATCAGGTTGTCTGGGATGGTCTCACCGCCGCCGGAATGCGTGTCCCCAGCGGCGTGTATCTGTGCGAACTTCGCGCCGGGACATTCCGCGATACGAAGAAGCTGCTGTTGATGAAATAGCCTGCGCTCAAACAGGCCGCCACGACCGCATGAATGATCTGTTCATGTATCGGAACTGCGGCCTGCAGGTACCGGCCGAGAAAACCAAGCGCACGAATATACAAAGGATGGAAAAATGTCAAGCACGGCGGGAAAACGCATCGGAAGACGCGATTTTATACAGAAATTAGCCGGGGCCGCGGCGCTCGCGGGCATCACGAGCCCTTTTGATTACGCCAGAGCCGCGATTTCCCCGGGCGAAAAAGGAATTTACATCACAAACATCTACCGGACGAAACTGACCAGTTGGGGCTATTCCGGCGGCCACATTGTCCGCATTGAAACGAACAAGGGAATCACGGGATACGGCGAGTGCCGCGATGTCGATTCGCAGGCTCAAACGTGGCTGACCCGGTTGTCGCCGACCCTTGTCGGCAAAAATCCGACCCGGATCGAAGATATCTACAATACCCTGCTCAGTCACTGGACCCCGCTGCCGGCGACCAACATGAAAGGGCAGGAGAAAAGCGGGACAGGAGCCATCAGCGGTCTCGAGATCGCCTGCTGGGACATACTCGGGAAGGTATATAATGTCCCGGTTCACAAACTGCTCGGCAACAAACTCCGCGATCAGATCCCGATGTATGCCGACACGGACGGCAACAGCGTATCGGATGTCGAGTCACGCGTCGCCAAGGGGTTCAAATTCTTCAAGTGCGACATGTATCTTGACAACATCGCCAGAAGCAACCACACGCATGCCTCAACGCCGAACCCGTACGGGTACAAGGAGATCACCATCCACCAGGCCGGTCTGGACCAGATGCACGCCTACATGGACACATACCGGAACACGCTCCGGCAATTCGGAGAACCGTATGCCAGCGCTCCCGTCGCATCCGACCACTACCAGAATTACGCCTCGAATGATCAGCTCAGCGTCGAGTCGGCCATCGCGCTTGCCAATGACCTGAAAACGCACAATGGCGGCGGATGGATAGAAGACATCATCGATTGGTGGATCGACGGGTTCAGCGGCGCCCCTCTCAAGGAGGTCATGGATGCCACCGGCGCCGATGCGATCATCTGCACCGGGGAAGACATGCTGGGTTTCGACCAGTTCAGGAAGTTTGTCGATCTGGGCGCGGTCCGGATGATCCACCCTGAACCGAATACCGCCGGGGGTCTCAACCAGACCTCCCTTGCCTGCAAGTATGCTGCGACAAAAGGCGTCAAGACCGTTTTTCACAACTCGTCGGGTCCGATCGCCATGACCGCTTACGCGCATCTCGCGGCGACGATTCCGGACTTCGTGGCCCTGGAATACCACAATATGGACGCGACATGGCATGACACCCTGATCGACGGTATCGACAAGCCGATGATTCAGGACGGAATGATGAATGTCCCGGACGGACCGGGATTCGGTTTCACGCCGAATGCCGCGGCGCTTGCCGCGCATGGCGCAGGGACGTGGACGAAGATCGTGTAATTGATGCCGGCATACCGCGATCGATAAAACCCCGACGGCTGACTGCTGTCGGGGTTTTCTGTAAACGGTTTGATCGATCGCCCTGGGCTTCCCAGCCCCCTTCGATCGCCCTGGGCTTCCCAGCCCCAGGGCGCTTTCGATCGCCCTGGGCTTCCCAGCCCAGGGCGCTTTTTTAATGGGCTTCCGCCCCTGCTGCACGAAATTCGTCTATATATTATAGGTAAGTGTCGGCAGGCTGTGAAGCCTGCCGGTTGCCACGCCCCGGACTGGGAAGTCCGAGGCGATCATAAGGGAATGTCATTCACATAATATAGACCAGGCGATTCTATTTGAAAGTTTTTGTGATATGCCATTTACGTAAAATTCCGACAGACCCCTCTGCCAATTTGGCAAATCTGGTTTTCAAGGTGTTTTCCATAATTGACTGTTAATCAATTAATTATAATCAATGGCACACGCCTTGCTTGTGATCATTACAGAGCAGGATAAACCAAGCCAAGGAGGAAACAGCCATGATGCTCGACGAATTCATCGACCAAAGCAACCCTTTGCGCGCCATGAATCTCATCCAGAACGAGATCAACCGGATCTTCGATTCGACCCTGGCAACTGGAACCGGCGTACACCCCCCGGTGAACGTCTGGGCCGCTGAAGATGAGGCCGTGGTGACCGCAGAACTGCCGGGCATGAACGCGGCGGACATCCGTCTGTCCGTGCAGGACAACGGACTGCTGATCGAGGGCGAGCGGAAGGAGTTCAAGCCCAAGGAAAACGAAACCGTTCACCGGGCCGAGCGGCGTTTCGGGCCGTTCAGCAGGTCCGTGGATCTGCCGTTCCGCGTGGACGCGGAAAAGATCCGGGCTGTGTACGCCAACGGCGTGCTCAGCGTGCATCTGCCGAAGCACGAGGCCGAGAAACCCAGGAAAATCCAAATCGTCGCCGCCTGACGGACGGCAGGAGGAATGGAGCCATGTCGAACACTGGAACCGAAATCAGGAAGAAGCAGGAAGTGCGCGACGTCAAGTCCGTCGAGCGGACGCGGTCCGGCCGCGTCTATCTTCCGCTGACCGACATCGTGGAGACGCAGGACGACATCTGGATGTACGCCGACATGCCCGGAGTGGACGGCGGCTCCCTCGACGTGGAGATCGAGAACAACGTGCTGACCCTGCAGGGCCTGGTCAACGCCGAACTCCCGGAGAAAGCGGAGCCGTTCCGCATGGAATACGGAATCGGCGACTTCTGGAGGTCCTTCACGCTCAGCGATTCCATAGACCAGTCCAAAATCGAGGCATCCATCAAGGACGGCGTGCTGAAACTGCGCCTGCCCAAAGCCGAACCCGCCAAGGCGAGGAAGATCGAGATCAAGGCCGGGTGAGGGCCCGGATGCGGACGGTTCGATATAAAAACGCTCCGGGAGGTTTCAAACCTCCCGGAGCGTTTGGTGCTCTGAACAAGATCGTTGATCGCCCTGGGCTTCATAGCCCAGGGCCCTTATCTATGGGGCTTCCGCCCGATCTGCATGCAAACAATCCAGTTTCTGCACATGAATGATATTATTGTCATTTAACAACCAATCACGTGATTGCGCAGGCTGTGAAGCCTGCCGGTTTTCACGCCCCGGACTGTGAAGTCCGGGGCGATCTTGGCTTCCGCCTGGGGCGCATATCACCGAGGGTTCTGCCCACGGTCATTGTCCATTGATCTATCAATCCTGCACTGTCTCTGCCAGCTGATTCTCCTGATCCACGGCCCACACATTGAACGTTCCATCCTTGTCGAAATCC
>CAZNXX010000113.1:0-9451 GCA_964577095.1 uncultured bacterium
GCGGGAACGTCGGGTACATCAAGCAGGTTTTCAGCGCGGAGTTCTTCATGCCCACCTTCGTTCCCAAGCTGATCCTGCTGGGGCGGGCCATGGGCGGACACCTGTACCGGCTGAACACGGACAGCCGCATCCCGTATACCGATTATTTCTACATGGGCGGCAGCGGGCTCTCCAGGTCCACGCCCCTGCGCGGATACGAGGACCCGCTGTCCAGCAGTTCCTACTACAGCTATGGTTATTACACGGAGACCGAAGGCGGCAAGGCCATGTTCAAGACAACGGCCGAGCTCCGGTTTCCCATCATTCCCAATCCCACGATGTACGGCCTGCTTTTCGCGGAGGCCGGAAACACGTGGAAGGATCTCGGCCACACGGATCCCTTCAACCTTCGGCGGAGCGTGGGCGTCGGCGCGCGCATCTACATGCCCATGGTGGGCATGATCGGCTTCGACTACGCCTACGGGTTCGACAACCTGAACGCGTCGGGCGAAAAGACGGGCAAGTGGAAGCCTCATTTTGTGTTCGGCCGGAGTTTCTGATCCGCGGATCGCGGCGTCCCGAAGGCTGTCCCGGCGGCTTCGCCCTTCAGCAATGAACGATTGAACACCACATAGGAGGAACCATCGTGTCGCATTTTTCCAAGACCCAAGCCCGCGTTTTCGCGATTCTTCTCGGGGCGGCCCTGACCGGAACCGCCGCTGGACAGGCCAAGATGGCCTACGTCGATTCGCCCAAAATTCTCGCCAGTTACGGCCCGGCCCTGGACGCGCAGAAGAAACTGGACGGGGAAAACACACAGTGGGTTCAGGAGCTCCAGAAGATGCAGGAAGACCTGCAGACCATGCAGCAGAAGCTGGAACAGCAGAGCCTCCTGCTTTCGGACGCCAAAAAGCGTGAAAGCGCCCAGGAACTCCAGAATCTGGCGCTCAAGGCCCAGCAGTTCCAGCAGGATCACTGGGGCGACCAGGGCAGGTTCTTCCAGCGCCGCGGCGAGCTCCTCCAGCCGGTTTTCGACAAGATCAACGAAGTCATCAACAAGGTCGGCGAGGAAGGCGGGTACGATTTCATCTTCGACACGCAGGCCGGAAATCTGCTCTACGCGAAACCGTCGCATGACCTGACTGCGGACATCCTGGCCAGACTGGAAAAGGAAAGCGCTTCTTCGGCCGCCGCGTCCAAGCCCAAAAACTGAAACAGCATGACGCGCACACTCCGGGAATTGGCGGTTCTCTCCGGGGGAGAACTGACCGGGGACGGCGGTTTGACCATTACCGGACCCGCGCCCATCGAGGTCGCAGGCCCGGGCCAGATTACTTTTGTCTCGAATCCCAAATACGCGCATTTTCTGGCCTCCACCCGGGCGTCGGCCGTCATCGTGCCGAAGGCGATGGACGCGCCCGAAGGCCGGTCCGTCATCCGCGCGGAGAACCCCTATTTCGCGTTTCTTCTCATCGTCCGCGCTTTCTTCCCGGAAAAACCCTTTGTCGCGCCGGGCGTCCACCCCACGGCCGTCGTCGGAAACGGCGTCCGCATGGGCGAGAACGCGCGAATCGGTCCCCGCGTGGTTGTCGGGGACCGATGTTCCATCGGGGACGGCACCGAGCTGCTCCCGGGCGTTGTGCTCGGAGAGGACGTGACGGTCGGGAAAAACTGCGTCATCCACGCGAATGTGAGCCTGCGGGAAAGGGTCGTGGTCGGGGACCGCGTGATCATTCACGACGGCACCGTGGTCGGCAGCGACGGATTCGGTTTCGCGTTCGAAGCGGGCAGTTACCGGAAAATCCCCCAGGTCGGAACGGTCGTCATCGAGGACGACGTGGAAATCGGGGCCAACACGGCCATCGACCGCGCGACGCTGGGCGAGACCCGCATCCGTAAGGGCGCCAAGCTCGACAACCTGATCCAGATCGCGCACAACTGCGTGATCGGCGAACACACGGCCATTGCCGCGCAGGCCGGGCTCTCCGGAAGCACGGTTCTCGGCCGGGGGGTGCGTATCGGAGGACAGGCCGGATTCGCGGGGCACCTGCAGGTCGGCGACGGGGCGGCCGTCGGCGCCCAGGCGGGCGTGGACAAGTCCGTGCCCGGCGGGATCATGGTGTCGGGATCGCCCGCCAGGCCGCACCGCGAGGAAATGAAAGCGCAGGCCGCGGTCCGCCGTCTGCCGGACTGGATGAAGGAAATGCGGCGCCTCATCGGCCGTCTTGACACGAAAGAAAAGGAACCCGAATCCACATGTTGAAGAACCAGCGCACCCTTGCAAAACCCTGTTCCCTGTCCGGCACCGGACTGCACACCGGGAACAGGACCACGGTCACGTTCAAGCCGTCCACCGCGAACTCGGGCATCCGGTTCAGGCGCGTCGACCTGCCCGAGAAGCCGGAAATACCGGCCGACATCGATCACGTGGTCAACAACCAACGGGACACCACCATCGGCAAGGGCGATGTGCAGATCCGCCAGGTCGAGCACGTTCTCGCCGCTGTGTACGGGCTCGAAATCGACAACGTGGTCATAGAGCTCGATTCCAACGAGCCGCCGGTCGGGGACGGAAGCGCGATGCCCTTCGTCGAGATTCTGCAGCAGGCCGGATTCGAGGAGCAGGATTCGCCGAAGGATTATCTGACCATCGAGGAGACCATCGCCTACTCGGACAAGGAGAAGGGCATCGACATGGTGGTCTTCCCCTCCGACGATTTCCGGATCACGTTCATGGTCGACTACCAGAACCCGGCGCTGGGCACGCAATACACGTCCATGTATTCCCTGACGGACGAGTTCGTAAAGGAGTTCGCCTCCGCGCGGACCTTCTGTTTTCTCCACGAGGTCGAGGCCCTTCACGACAAGGGACTCATCCAGGGTGGAAACCTGGGGAACGCCGTGGTCATCATCGACCGGAAGCTTGAGAACGACGAACTCCGGGCCCTGGCGAAGAAATTCGGCCTGGAGGAGGAAATCGTCCCCGGGTCGACCGGCATTCTGGGCGGCAAGGAGCTGCGGTATCCCAACGAACCGGTCCGGCACAAGACGCTCGACCTGATCGGCGACATGGCCCTCATCGGCCGTCCGCTCAAGGCCCATGTCATGGCCGCCCGGTCGGGCCATGCCGCACATGTCGAGCTGGTGAAGCAGATCCGGAAGCTCTACAAGAAACAGCAGATCACCCACAAGTACCAGACCCAGCCGGCCAAGAAGGGCGTTTTTCTCGACGCACAGGCCATCCAGCGCATCCTTCCCCACCGCTACCCGTTCCTGCTCGTCGACCGGATCGTGGACCTCATTCCGGGCGAGCGGGTGATCGGCATCAAGAACGTCTCCATGAACGAGCCTTTTTTTACCGGCCATTTCCCGTCGCATCCGATCATGCCGGGCGTGCTCATCGTGGAGGCCATGGCCCAGACGGGCGCCATTCTCATCCTCGATTCCATCGAGGAGCCGGAGAAGAAGCTCGCCTACTTCATGTCCATCGACCAGGTCAAGTTCCGCAAACCTGTCGTCCCCGGCGATCAGCTGCAGATCGAAGTGTCCCTGGTCCGCTCGCGGGCCAGTTCGTACAAGATGGCCGGCAAGGCCTATGTCTCCGGCGAACTGGTGTGCGAGGCGGAACTGATGGCCGGCATCGTCAACCGCTGAGAGACCCATTTCAGGAGGACCGGTGACCACGCTTCATCCCACCGCCATCGTCGATCCCGGCGCCCGGCTCGCGGACAACGTGTCCGTGGGGCCTTTTTCCATCGTCGAAAAGGACGTGGAGATCGGCGAAGGGACGTGGATTCACGGGCACTGCTACATCGCCAACGGCGCCCGCATCGGACGCGACGTGCAGATCCACAACGGTTCCGTCGTGTCTTCCGTGCCGCAGGATCTCAAGTTCGCGGGCGAGGAAACGGTTCTCGAGATCGGCGACCGGACCGTGGTCCGCGAGTTCTGCGATCTGAACCGGGGCACGCACGAGCGGGGGAGCAGTAAAATCGGCGAAGACTGCTTTCTCATGGCCTATGTGCACGTGGCGCATGACTGTTGGGTCGGGAACAAGGTCATTCTGGCGAACGCCGTCCAGCTCGCGGGCCACGTCACGATCGAGGACCGGGTGTCGGTCGGCGGCATGTCGCCCGTGCATCAGTTCTGCCGCATCGGCCAGCACGCCTTCATCGGCGGCGGGTTCCGCGTGGTGCAGGACGTCCCCCCGTACATCCTGGCCGCGGGCGAGCCGCTGACGTACAAGGGGCTGAACATCGTGGGTCTCCGCAGGCGCGGATTCTCCCAGGAGTCCATCGCGGCCCTGCGCCGCTGCTACCGTTTCGTCTACCAGTCCAAGCTGAACACCAGCCAGGCGCTCGACCGAATCCGGAACGAGATGGAATTGACGCCCGAGGTTTCGGTCGTCCTGGAATTCATCGACAAGAGCGAACGGGGCGTCATCCGATAACGCCGCCATGAGTGCCTGGCGATGGATGGACGGGGGAGAGGCCGCGGGCGCGGCGCATATGGCCGTTGACTCGGCCCTGCTGGAAAACCCCTCCCGGCTGAACGTCCCCACCGTACGGATGTACCGCTGGAAGCCCGTCTGCCTTTCCCTCGGAATCCATCAGCGGGACGGCCATGTCGATTACCCCGCCTGCCGGCGGGACGGCGTGGATGTCGTCCGCAGGCCGACGGGCGGACGGGCCGTTCTGCACTCTGACGAAATCACGTATGCGGTCGTCTTTCCGGTGCAAAGCGAAACGGGCGGCCTGCCGAAACAGGAGCTGTACCGGAATGTCAGCGAGGCCATTGTCCTCGGCCTTTCCGGCCTGGGCCTTCCGGTGACGTATGAAAAGAGATCGAGCCGCCTGCCCTCTCCCCGCGATCCCTCTGCGGCGATGAGCTGTTTCAATTCCGCCGCGCGATGGGAAATCCTGCTCGGCGGCCGCAAACTCGTGGGGAGCGCGCAGAAAGTCGGGCCCACGGGAGTGCTGCAGCACGGATCGATTCTCACGGGCGAAGGACACCGGCGGCTGGGGGATTACCTTTCCGGGGGACACGGAGGCGGGGATCCGGCGGTTTCCATCGCGGCTTTCGCGGGTCGTGAAGTGCCCCATGAGGCTGTCGCATCCGCGATCCGTTCCGGGTTCGAATCCGTTTTCCGGATCCGTTTCGAAAACGCGGCCCTGACCGACGAGGAGGAGCGTCTGGCGCAACAAGCCGTTCCAAGTCATGCGCTCTCCGGAACCGGAGCCGCGGCATGACCGTCCGCGCCGTTTCCATATGGGGTTCCACGGGGTCCATCGGCACTCAGGCCGTGGATGTCATTCTGACGCATCCGGGCCGTTTCCGCGTCGTCACCCTGACGGCGCACGCCAATGGCCGCCTGCTGCTGGAACAGGCGAAGAAGCTCAGGCCCGCAACTGCGGTGCTGACCGGGCCGGCCGGGGATTCCGATTTCTGGAAGCGGGCGTTCCGCGATAACGGCACCGAGCTCCTGCTGGGGCGCGAGGGGCTTCTGGAAGCCGCGTCCCGGAGCGCGGAACAGATGGTGCTGAACGCGCTGGTCGGATCCGTGGGCCTCGAAGCGACGCTGGCCGCGATTCGAGCCGGGGTTTCCATCGCACTGGCGAACAAGGAAGTGCTCGTCATGGCGGGCGACCTGGTCATGCGGGAAATCCGCGGCCGGGGCCTTTCGATCATACCCGTGGACAGCGAGCACAGCGCGGTTTTCCAATGTCTGCAGGGGGAGGATCCCGCCTCCATCCGGCGCATCCTGCTCACGGCATCGGGCGGGCCCTTTCTCCGCACGCCGGCATCGGAGCTGACGTCCGTGACGCCCGACCAGGCGCTGGCCCATCCGAACTGGAACATGGGCCGTAAGGTCACGATCGATTCCGCCACGCTGGCCAACAAGGGGCTCGAGGTCATCGAGGCGAGATGGCTGTTCGCCGTTCCCCCGGAACGCATCGAGGTGGTCGTGCATCCGCAGTCCATCATCCACTCCATGGTGGAATTCGCGGACGGCTCGGTCAAGGCTCAGCTCGGGGTTCCGGACATGCGCATCCCCATCGGCCACGCCCTGTCCTACCCGGAGCGGCTGGCGCATGATTTCGGCCGCCTGGATTTCACGCGAAGCGGGCCCCTGGTTTTTCTTCCGCCGGACACGGAGCGTTTTCCGGCGCTGAAAATGGCCTATCAGGCGCTGGCCGCGGGGGGAACGGCAACGGCGGTTTACAACGCGGCGGACGAGGAAGCGGTCGGCTTGTTCCTCTCCGGCGCGGCCGGTTTCACGGACATCCCGAGACTCCTGGAAGGGGCGCTCAACGGCGTCCCGAACACCGCGAATCCGGATCTGGCCGGCATTCTCGAAGCCGACCGGCGGACCCGCGATTTCGTCCGGCTGGAGGCGTCGCGTCTGAAGTCCGCAACTTGAACGGCTTGACACATCCATCGAGGAAACGATGATCACTCTACTGGCCACGATTTTTGTTCTCAGTGTGCTCGTGTTCGTCCATGAACTCGGGCATTTTCTGTCCGCGAAGGGGTTCGGCATACGCGTGGAGCGGTTTTCCATGGGCTATCCGCCGAGGCTGTTCGGAAAGCGCAGGGGCGACACGGACTACTGCATATCGGCCATCCCATTCGGCGGATATGTCAAGATAGCGGGTATGGTCGATGAGAGCCTTGACGCCAAGGCGGTGCAGGGTCCGCCCCAGCCCTGGGAATTCCGTTCCAAGCCCTGGCTCCACCGGCTGATCGTGGTGCTGGCCGGTTCCCTCATGAACCTGATTCTGGCCTATTTTATCCTGACCGGGTTCGCGCGTTTCCAGGGTGTCGGCCGCATCAGCGGAACGACGATCGGAGTCGTGACCGAAGGCAGGCCCGCTGCCGCGGCCGGGCTGAAAGCAGGCGACCGAATCACGGCTGTGGACGGCGATTCTGTTTCCACGTGGGAGGAACTCACGGCCCTGATCCATTCCGCGCCCGGCCGGACGCTCCGGATCGAATGGATGTCCGGCGATACACTCCGCGCGGCCCTGATCACCCCGGCCCCGGATACGCTGGACGGCCGTCCCGTGGGACTGATCGGCATACAGGCGAAATCGGAAGTGGTCAAGATCGGGTGGCCCGCGGCTTTCGTGGAATCCGCGAAGTACTGCTGGCATGTCACCCGGCTCATCGCGGTCTCGCTGTTCCGTCTGATCACCGGGCAGGATTCACTGAAAACCCTTGGCGGACCGGTCAAGATCGCCCAGCTCGCGGGCGACAGCGCCAGACAGGGCATGGGGTCGCTTTTTTACCTGATGGCCCTGCTCAGCCTCAATCTCGGCCTCTTAAATCTTCTGCCTTTCCCTGTACTAGACGGGGGGCATATCCTGATTCTGTGCATCGAAGCAATCATCCGGAAAGAGATACCGGTGCGCGCGAAAATGATCGTTCAACAGGCGGGAATGGTTCTGCTCATCGGCTTGATTCTGCTGGTCACATACAACGATATTTTCAGTCATTGACGCGCTTGTTCTAATAAAAAACCATATGAACAACCCGGGATAGAAATCGTTTGACAAAAACGGCCATTTTACGTAAATTTCAAATAATCAAATGGAAACGATGGAAAAATCGACGCAATCCCTGAAAACCCCCCTGTATAACCGCCATATCGAGGCCGAAGCCAAGATGGGGGATTTTGCCGGCTGGGTTCTGCCTCTCTGGTACCCGACGGGCCAGTCCGCGGAGCACATGGCTGTCCGAAAGGCATGCGGGCTTTTCGACATCTGCCATATGGGTGAGTTCCGCATTTCAGGCCCGGACGCGGGCAGGTTCCTGTCCAACCTGCTGACCAACCGGGTCGAACAGACAGCGGACGGTCAGGCCATGTACCATTTCATGCTGAACGAATCGGGCGGCGTCATAGACGACTGCATCCTGTACCGGTTCGGAGCGGATGATTACATGCTCGTGGTGAACGCGGGCAACATCTCCGCGGACCTGGAGTGGATACGGATCCGGGCCGCGGGCTTCGATTGCCGCGTCGAAGACCGGAGCCCATTCTACGCGAAGCTCGACCTGCAGGGGCCTGCATCTCCGGCCCTGATGTCCCGCTTCATCCCGAAATCCACGCTTGCGGAACTCAAATATTTCAGATTCCTCCCGTCGGTTTCAATCGGGGGCGTCGACGTCCTGCTCTCCCGCACCGGGTATACCGGTGAGATCGGTTTTGAATTGTACATGGAATCCTCCAGGGCGACGGAACTCTGGGATCTGCTCCTTTCCGAAGGGAAAAAGCACGGCCTGCTGGCCTGCGGTCTCGGGAGCCGGGACACGCTCCGCGTGGAGGCCGGGTTGCCTCTGCACGGCCATGAGCTCAGGCCTGACCGGCCCGCAATCGGGCATCCCTGGGAATTCGCCATGAGGGCCGAACGGGATTTCTTCGGAGTCGAAGCGCTGGCCGTGGCGAGGTCGCAGGGACGATGGGTAACGCCCTTCTCCATGAACGGCCGGAGAAAGGCGATGCCCGGCTGGGAAGTCGCGCACGAAGGGGTGACAATCGGTTCCGTGCTGAGCGGCGTGATCTCGCCGTCGCTGAACAACACGCCCATCGGATTTCTGGAATCGACGCGACCGCTGGACAACGGCGTTCCGCTCGGTTTCCGCCAGCCTGAAACCGGGACACTCCTCGAAGGCCTCACCGTTCCGATCCCGTTCGTCAGCCTGACGGCGAGGCGGAAGATGGCCGAATTCCTGACCTGACACGGCCATGCGCGTCGATGTTCTGCTGTCACCTGGAGACTGGCCGATCAAGGCCGGTTCCGCGGGCCGGGTTGCGGTCATTGACGTGCTTCGTGCGTCGACATCGATCATCACCGCCCTCTCCAACGGAGCCGAAGCCGTGATCCCCGCGGCTTCTCCGGAAGAGGCCGTCGGCTTCAAGGCGGAATTTCCGGACGGCCGTGCGCTTCTCTGCGGCGAGCGTGAGGGACTGATCATTCCGGGCTTCGATCTGGGAAATTCGCCGGCCGAGTATTCGGCCGGCCGCGTGTCCGGGAAGACCCTGCTCTTCGCGAGCACCAATGGATCGCGAATGATCGTTCAGGCGGCCCGCGGCGGCAGAGCGGTCTGTGTCGCGGGATTCGTGAATGCCGGCGAGGTCAGCCGGCGGCTGGCCGAGGGAAACGAGAATATCCTGCTGGCCTGCGCGGGCAGGGATGGCGCGTTTTCGCTGGAAGACGCAACAGCCGCAGGCATGCTGGCCGGCGCGATCCGGAAGATTGCGGGAAACGGCTGTTCGCTGTCCGATGAAGCCCGCGTCGCAATGCATCTGTATCGCCGGTTCGCGGACGACCTGGCGGGCATGGCCGCGGGATCGGCGCATGGCGTTTATCTGACCGGACTCGGGCTCGGGGCGGACATACAGGCCTGCGTCACCAGGGACGCATTTCAGACCGTGCCCGTTCTGTCCGACGGAGCTCTGGTCGCGGCATAA
>CAZNXX010000114.1:0-9450 GCA_964577095.1 uncultured bacterium
AAGCCCGACCCGTTCACCAGTCCGTGAATGATGATGTCCGGCCAGGTGCTTCGGGTTTTTGAGACGATCCAGGGCGTCAGGAACAGGATGGGAAGCAGAATGAAAACGAGGGAGAGTCCGAAGGAGAAGTGGAAAAGGGTCCAGCAGAGACCGTGCAGAATCCAGGCCCGGTTTCCGTATGCCGCCTGCTGGCGGGGGAACATGAATCCCCTCCAGTAAAGGCCCTCTCCGACGATATTGAAGAAGAACATCGGAAGCCAGGCCGCGACCAGCCAGGTTTCGCCGGGTCCGAGCGGTTCAACGCGGAGAAACGCGGGTGAGGCGGAAAATCCGGGAATCCAGCGCTGTCCGGCCTGCATGAAAAGCCAGGTCAGAACGCCGACGGCTGCGGTTCCGGCAAGGCTCCGGATTATAGTGGCGGTGGATGGTTTTGTCAGGCGGAAGCGGCGGATCCAGTCTTCTCGTCCGCCGGTCCGCGCCTCCCTTCGAATGAGGATGAAGGAGGCCGCGAAAAGAGGGATGAAAACCAGAAGACCTCCGCACAGGTACCAGCAGAGCAGAGGCCGCCAGCCTGTCCAGGTCCTGAGCGCGGGTATGGCGACGCGAACGGCGATGAATAGAAGAAGCGCAGGGCCGAGGGTGTACAGAAAGGATTCGGGGATGCGCATGGGCTTCATGCCTGTTCCCGGATCTGGGCGGGGGAATGTAATCCGCGGCGGAGGCATCACAGCGGAAGCTGAATGTTGAACCGCACTGCGATGAGCCTGAGAATCAGGGCCACCAGCACGCAGACGGTCATGGCTGTTTCCGATCCGGTGCCCAGGGCATGACACGCCCAATAGGCCAGAGCGGCGAAAAGCGAGCAGGTGGCGTAGAGCTGGCCGCGCTTGAACAGGACCGGGACCTCGTTGCAGACGATGTCGCGGATGACGCCGCCGAACGTCGCGGTGATGACGCCCATGAGCACTGCGATGAAGGGAGGGACGGCTTTACCGAACGCGACGGCCGTCCCGACAGCGGTGAAAAAACCCAGGCCGAAGGCGTCGGGCAGGAGAACGGCCTGGTCGGTGAGCGGATTTTTCTTGTAACGCCGTATCAGGGCCGCGGCCACGGAAGCGGCCAGTATCCACAGGGCGTACTCCGGGCTCCGCACCCAGAACAGCGGATGGCGGTCGAGCAGAACGTCCCGCAGCGTGCCGCCGCCGAGCGCGGTGACAAAGGCCACGGCATAGATGCCGACCAGGTCCATACCTTTGCGCTCGGCCTCGATGCCGCCGGCCATGGCGAAGAAGGCCACGCCGAGAAGTTCGACGATATGGAGCATGCGGATTCGATCCTCCTTATGACGGGTCAGGCGACCCCGGGGTCCTGAAAACGGACCCGTTCGGCTGTTCAGTCAAAGCTTCAGGACCCCGGGGTCTATCATCCATCTCCCCGCAACGGCTCCTGCCCCTCTGGATGATACGCGGGGGCGGGAGCCTCCACGCGGAATACAGGACATTTTCTGTCCGCTGGTTTACAGATTCAAATTCATCTTGCCAGAATGAGTTTACCAGACGCGCGATAAGACCCGGACTCGAGCCTGTACAGATACAGGCCGGACGGGACCCGGGCGTTCCTGCCGTCACAGCCGTTCCAGACCGCTTCGTAAAATCCCGGCAAATGCTTCCCATCGGCAAGAACCCGGATTTCCTGCCCCAGCGGGTTGAGAATGGACAGCCGGACCTCCGCCGCTGCCGACAGGGAGAACCGGATAGTCGTGCTGGGATTGAAGGGATTGGGATAATTCGGCATGAGGGCGCACAAGGCCGGCGCGTTCCCCTCCGATGCGCTCTCAACACCGGTGGTCAACTGACTCAACGGCCGCCGCCAGACGCCGTTTTTTTCCGTCACCATGTACAGCATTTTATGGCCGTCCCTGTCCATCGGCGCGATGTGCAGAAGAACCGGTTTTACGGTTTCCACACCCGCGTCAGCCCGCGTCCAGTTGACCCCCTGATCCCTGGAAAAATAAAACCGGCCGCCGGCCGTCATCTCTTCGCTGCCGGCGAAGATGAAAGGCGCGTCCGCGGCCAGGCAGTTCAGGGAGGCTCCGGTCAGACCGTTTGTTGTGCCGGTCCAGGTGCCGCCGTAATCGTCCGAAATGAAGAATCCCCCGTAGCTGAACGCGCCCAGGACCCGGGTCCGGTTGCCTGTATGCATCACCTCCAGATCCCAGGGGTCGAAAGGAGACATGGCCGAATCAACCAACGCCCAGGTCCCGCCAAAATCCTCCGAGCAGTAAATCGCGGAGTTGAAGGTGCCGACCAGAAGTTTGCCGTCCACTCCGAGGATGTCGCTGATCTGTGAATTGTTGGGGAAACCGCTTCGGACGAGCTGCCATCCGTCGAACCTGTCCGTGCTCCGGTATATTTTAGCCGAATAGCCGAAGGCTGCAAAATGATAAACCGTTTGACTGCCGTCCTGGGCCGTTACGGATGTGATCATGTCATAACCCGAAAGGCCGGTCGGCTGGTCGAGTATCTTCTGCCAGTGGTCCCCCTCGTCGGTTGAGCGGTAAACGGTGCCGTTGTTGCAAATGGCTTTCAGCGTGTCGTCGCCGGGCACCAGAGTGATCCGATTCTGGGCATCGATATAATTAAAGCCCCTGTTGATGCTCTCCCAGTGCTCTCCCAGGTCCCTGGAACGGTACAGGCCGCATCCCCAGGCCTGGGCGTATACCGTGGTTCCGGCGTGAGAGAGATTGAAAATTTCAGGCCTTGTTAACTCCGCCGTGACAGGTGTCCAGGATGCCCCGTCATCGTCCGAGTAAAAGACGCCCCGGTAGGAGTGCGCCGCAAACAGCCGAGTGGGTGTTTTGCCGGAAGCGTCCGAGCAAAGCGACGAAATCAGTCCGAATCCGGTATCGACCGTATCGCCGGGGGACCAGGAGTGTCCCATGTCATCCGAACGGTAAACGCGGAAGCGGTCTGCGGCAAAAAGAACCAGGGAGCCGTTGGACCGGACGGCGGGAATCATCGCGTTGAGATCGGTTCCCCAATTCACATTCACGTACTCGAAATCCCATTTTTCCCCGCTGTTTTCTGAACGAAAGATCGAGTCATAGCCCAGGGAGGCCCTCAGACGCAGGGAATTGGCATCCGTCGAGGAAGGATCCACGACGAGATGTTCAAATGGATAATCCCCGTTTATGCTGTTGCGCGCCTGCCAGGTTGCGCCCGCATCCGTGGAGATATAGACACCGTCCGCAGCCGTGAACAGGATCGCGTCCTGGCCGGGGTCTGGATGATAGGAGTTGGAAAAGGAGTGGATGAAAAGGCCTGCCAGGCCGGTGTTGGCCGGGGCCCAGGACGCGCCGTTGTCCGCGGACCGGAAAATACCGGTGCGGGTCCCGACGAGCAGGATGTCCTTCCCCGAATGATCCACTGTGGACGCGAAGGCCGTGATCACGATGCTGCCCGAAGATAAAGCGGCGCACGCCTGCCAGGTCTCTCCGTCATCCGATGAGGAGTAGACTTTTTCGCCGACGGTGACGAACATCATCAGCGGCTGTCCGGGAGCGGCGGCGTGCTGGCAGGCGAATTGACCGGGAGTTCCCTGGCTGAATTCGGTTGTGGATTGATGCCAGGTCCGCCCGCGGTCTGAACTGAAATGAATGCTGCGGTCGCCGAGGCTGAGCAGAATGACGCCGTTTTCATGCGCGGGAGTCGGCGGTGTGGCGAAAATGGATTTACCGGCTCCGCTCCAGGGGCCGTTGGTCTGCTGCCACTGCGCCTGAACGTCCGAGAAGACAGCCGTCAGTATCAGAATAACAGCATGCATGTATTTCATCATTGATCCCTCCTTGTGGATGAACCCGTCCGATTGAGAATTGGAATGCATGGATTCGCCGATGGAGAATCAGGGCAATTGCCTGTATCCGGGCAGGCGTTTAAGAAATTTATCTTATGGTGAAAGCGATAGACGATAATATCTCTCCCGGTAGGCCTTCAAAAAAAAGCAAATTGAATCTGTCAGCGAGCGCATTCCCCGGCTTTGCCGGACCAAGCTATCGGATTATTTCATTATTGAAGGCCCGCGGCTTGTCTTCAATTGCCTGGTCCCGCCCCGTCCCGCTGCGCGGGATCAATCAACAGATACCGGCCATTGAAGACTCCGCGGGCGGCTTCCACTCCTGTGGTTCAATCGTTTAATTCAGAACCATCGGCACGGCGGTCCAGACCTGGCGGTCGGCCGCGCGGTCCGTCACCTTGAGCGAGAGTTCGTAATGGCCGGGCGGCGCGCTGCGCACATCCATGCCGACGTAATCCTGCACATTCCGGCTCTTGCCTGTCCGCTTGTTCTCGATGGAGATGCGCTGGCTGCCCCCGCCCTTGAAAAGGCCCCCGATGCGCTGGAATACGGTTTTCCCCTCGCCGGTCCGGCGCAGGGAGAGTTGCACCGTGTAGTCCGCGGATCCTTTCGAGTCCAGCCCCAGGTTGTAGATTTCATAATACAGGTACAGGGGATCGGAAATCCTCGCCCGGCCTGTGGGATTGGGGCTGATCCTGAGCTGGGAACGGTCCCGTCCCGCGGATCCGGATTTCGGCTCGATGGCATACGCGGGCAGGAGCGCGCCGAGGGCGAGGTTGTCCCGCGCCGAGTCGTCCGGCGGCACTGCGTATTTCCATCCGTTCAGGATTTCCGTGCCCTCCACGCGGGCATGAAAGGCGAGCAGGTGCCGCCGGAGCGGCAGTTCGAACTCGAAATGATCCACCAGCGCGCCGTTCCGGAGGCGGGCATCGGTCGTGTCCTTCAGCGTCAGGCGGTGGCTGTCCTTCCATACGGACTTCAGCCTGGGGTCGAAGATTTCGATGCCGGTTTCGATGCGGATGGTGTCGTGTGCCCCGATCTGCCGCATCAGCTCCGGTATGGGGATGCCGTACGCCCAATTGAAATAGTCGCGTGACTGGCCGGACCGGTACCGGTACAGGCCCGGGATCACGGACAGAAATTTCGTCCGGGGCGACCAGGACTGGCGATCGGTCCGGAACGCCGTTTCCACCGTTTTCGCGGATTCATCGGACAGGCGGTTCTGCATGGAATACCGGTTCAGGTCCGGCCCGCTCGACGCCTCATGGTACCGGATGTCCCAGTCCACGAGATTTTCAAGCATGCTCGGGTCATTCAGGTCCCGGACCAGGCTCCAGACGCCCGGTGTGTTCGACATGAAATGAAAAACCATCTGCGGGCTGTCGTCCCTGGCCTTGTACAGCCAGGACATGTTGGTGTCAACCTGTTCTCCCTGCACCGCGGCCTGGTCGTCGGGTTCTCCGAACCGGATGTAGATGAGCCCCATATCATCGAACTTTTCGCTCTCATAAATCCAGCCCGGGAATTTGAGGTATTGATGCATCTGGTCGATGGAGGACTTGAATCCGTCGATCCGGTAGTGCTTCTCCGCGTGAACCATGCGGCGAAAATGCTCCGCCAGCCGGAGATTATAGGGCGAGGAAGGAGCCGGATTCCGGCGGAACCAGAAGGCGCGGAGCAGTTCCGGAAGGATCGTGTAGGGGACAGGCCCCTTGAGGACTTCGTATTCCCTCTCGTTCACGATCAGCATCATTTCCTGCTTCAGAAACTCGGCTTCGAGATCACAGGAAACGGAACGGACCGCTTCCCAGTAAGCGTCGTCCACACGCTGGGGCTCTCCCCGCTCGGCGAACAGCCGGGCGCGCGACAGGTGGATGGGCTGCAGCGGGAGGCTGTCGGGACGCGCGAGCAGGGAGACATAGACGGAATCGGCCAGGGACAGGCGGCCCGTTCTCCGGTAGAGCTCGCCCAGAAAATAACGGTCATGGGAAGTGGTCCTGGCCTTGAGCCAGGATTCGGCGGAATCCGCGAGGGGTTTTTGCAGCAGCCAGTGGGTGAGCGAATTGTCGTACACGCGGAAGATGCCCAGGCGGCCGCTGAAGCTTTTGGGATGCACGGCCAGTTGGCGGTGCGCCAGGAGAATGGCGTCCGCGTGATGCCCGCGGTCCATTTCCAGAAGGGCGATCTGATACAGAACGTCCCGGAATCCCGAATCGGCCTGCATGATGCTCCGGAAATGCTTTTCCGCACTCCGCCACTCGATGTAGCGCTGGAGCAGGACCACGCGGCGGCCGATTTCCCGCTTGCAGACGGCAAGGCCGTAATGCCCGTCCAGGTCGTCCGGCGCGCGGTCGAGGATTTTATCCCACCACTCGGCCGCGTTGCCCCAGCGGTAGCGCATCTGGTCCGCCTCCGCCATGCCGGCCATGGCGTCCCGGTCGGATTTGCGGATTTTCAGAACGGCTTCGAACGCGGTTTGGGCATCATCGGGCTTCCGGTCATCGAGAAACCGCCGGCCCGCGGCCATCAGGCTGTCCGGATCCATCGCCTTTTTCGGCGCGGCCGAAACACATGACGCCGCGGCAAGAACCAGGACGGCCGTCAGTACGCCGAATCGCATTGGATTTTTCATGAACGGTTCTCCTCGTTATCAGTCGCCCTCGAACCGGTACGATCGCCTGAACCAGCAGGCGACCGGCCGGCCGTTGATTTCAACGGGAAGGTATCGACTCTCGCGCGCCGCGCGGACGGCCGAGGCTTCGAGCGCTGGGTTCCCGGTTTCGTTTCGAGACACGCGCACGCTGTCGACATGACCCCGGTCGTTCACCCGCACTTCCAATTCGATCGATCCTCGGGCCTTCTGTCTCCGCTCGGCCTCCGGGTATTCCGGAAACACCTCCCATACCGGCACCGGCTGAACGTCCAGGCCGATGCCGTCGCCGCTCCCGAATCCAGACCCGGTTCCGGGTCCGGATCCGATCCCGAATCCCATTCCCCCTTCCGTCCCGTCACCGCCCTGTCCGGCCGCCGGGACCGGCCGGCTGGTGTCCGGCGGCGCCTTCACCGGGACCGCATTCGCGTATGACTGGAGCGCCGCGGGGTTCGGTGCGCCGGTCGAGGAACCGTAGCCCCCTCCGTCGGCATTGATCAGGGGAATGAGATCCAGATACGGCAGAATGGTGACCGTCGACAGTTGGGTCCGCGTCCGGTTTTCGCTCCATTCCCTGGGGAGCAACATCGCGGACAGGGACAGAACAACGGCGGATATGACGAAAGCAACGGTCACGTGAAGACGGAAGGCGTTCTCGCTCCCCGCGCCGCGGGGGACGGAGAAGGGGTTGGGGGGATTTTTCAGTATCGGGATCATTGGCACGTTGACACGTTCACGCGTCAGCACGTTGGAACGTTCGAACGTGTTAACGTTCCAACGTTTTTCACGCCCAACCCCTCAGTTTGCACGCCTCGGCCACGCGGGCGACCGCGAGTATCTGCCGCTGCGCGACTTCGAAGGAGTTGAAGGATTTCATGCCCTAGCTCCTCTCATCGGGAGGGGAAGGCGGGGTCTCGGAGAGCCGGTCCTCGAACGCGTCGAGAATGATCCGGTACCAGCACCCCTTGCACATGATGGCCCGGTCCACGCTCAGCAGCACCTGCTCCCAGGGGCTGAGGGGCCTTCCGCAATGCGGGCACGTGTCTGGAATTTTTTCACGCTCCTGCAAGCCGGTCCTCCGGTTTCAGAATGATGCCCCGGTTCTGGTGGCCGCTCATCATCACCACCACGGGTTTTTTGAAGCGCAGGTGGCGGACGCACCGCGACTCGTCTGCGGCGGGCTGGGCGAGCAGCCAGTCCCAGTCGATGAAATTTTCCCCGTCCTCCTCCTGAACCGTGTAATAGCCCACCAGAAAGGAGTTGAGGTTCTGGAAAAAATGCGAGCCCTGGGACGGCATCACGGAGAAATCGCGGAATCCGGCCTCGACGATGGCGCGCGCGCCGGAGATCATGTCCCAGGTCACCGGGATGCCCAGCCAGGGGTCCATGCTGCCCCAGCGGCCGACACCCACCAGCACGTATTTCCGGTTCTCCGCGGTCAGGCGGGCGTTGAACCGGGCGATCTCCGCGGCCGTCTCCTGACTCCTGCCGCGCTCGAACCGGTCGCGGTGCACGAGCACGATGTCGTACAGGTCGCGGATGATGCCGTTCCCCAGGACGCGGCAGGAGCGGCAGAGCTGGCTTTCCCGCGGGAATTCCTCGAGGTTCAGGACTTCGAGCTCCCGGTTGAGCACCATGGGCCGCATCTGCAGGAGGCTGAATTCCTTCGGCTGGCCCGGCGGCACGGCCATGTTGACCGCGAACTCGATCTCGACCGGCGTGCCCATGCTCCATCCGCCCATGTCGAGTAGAAGCTCGAGGATGCCGGTCAGCGGAAACGCCCGACTCTTCAAAATCGGCGCGAAGGAGACCACGCGCAGGCCGGGGCGGCCGACTCCGTCGGTCAGGGCGTCGTTGTCCGCCGACCAGGTCGAGGCGACCCAGTTGAGGCTCCCGTCCGTTTCGGCGTCGGACAGGGGGAAGGGCTTCACGAAATAATCCTTCATCTCGCTGTCCGGTTTCTCCCGCGCCTCGAAGTCCAGCGCGAAGAACTCGGTCTGCGCGCTCCGCATCGCCGCCTTGTTGAGCAGGTTCCCTTCGGTCTGCTCGGGATACTTGGGGCAGAACCGGACTGCCGCGCCGCCCTCCACCACGATCTTGCCGAGACCCAGGGCCACGGCCGCGATGCCGTCCGAATATTTCTGGGGGCCGATCGGATAGAAATTGTAAGACCGCGCGACTCCGGAGAAGGTGGGATAGAACCGGCCGTTCATGCGGGATCCCGTCATCTTCTGCACAATGACGGCCATCTTCTCGTCCTCGAAGCGGAACGAGGTGGCGCGGATGTAGTCCTTGGCCGAGCGGAAGAACATGGACGCGTACACCCGCACGATGGCCTTGATGAGTTCGGCGAGCCGGCGGCCGGGGTCGGGATCGATGTTGGGCAGCATGAAGGTCTTGTACACGCCGGCGAACGGGTGGTTGTGCGAATCCTCCAGCACCGACGAGGAGCGAACGGCCAGCGGCGCGTGGATCATCGAGACGAACGACGCCAGGCTGTTCATGATTTCCGACGGGAAAACCCGGGCGGCCAGGAAACGGGCGAGTATTTCTGCGTCGTCGGTCTCCTCAACCGCGAACTCGCGGAGCCGGTTGTCGTCGAGAAACTGGTCGAAGATGTCGGTTCCGATCAGGAGCGCCGGCGGGATGTCAATCCGGACGCCCTCGAAACGGTTTTGCACGTTGTAGTTGTTGATCAGGATATTGACAAAACTCAGGCCGCGGGCCTTGCCGCCGAGGGCGCCGCCACCGACCTTGGACAGGCTGGAATAGGGGTCGAACGAATCGGTCTCGAACGCGGTGATGATGCCGCGCTGGCGGAGCTTGCGGTACTCGCGCAGGGACGCGATCAGGGCGTCCCGGGCCACGGACACCGAGGGATAATCGCTGATCTTGCGGGGCCGGAGCTTGTGCGCGAGCCAGAATTCGGTGCGGGCCTTGAGCCAGTG
>CAZNXX010000115.1:0-7150 GCA_964577095.1 uncultured bacterium
CCTTCAACCGGGGTCTGGACAGGCTCAAGCAGGGCGGCATTCCGGTTCGGCTCAAGGCCATGGCCCTGCGATCGAACGTGCATGAATTGGGGGCCATGTCCCGGTTCTGCCGCGAGCGCACCAAGGATTATTTCCGGTTCGATCCGCTCCTGCACCTGCGGTTCGACGGCGACCCGGACCGGAACGGCGAGATCCGATCCGAAAGGCTTTCGCCCGACGAAATCGTCTCCATTGAACGCGCGGACGCGGAGCGGTTCTCTTCACTTGAGAATCACTGTCAATCGCTGATCCGTGAGGAATCCGACCGCGCCGGATGCAACCATCTCTTTCACTGCGGGGCCGGAGAGGGCGGTTTTACCGTGAGCGATGACGGCAAGTTCAGGGTATGTTCCTCCCTCTGGGCGCCCGGGACGCTCTTCGACCTGCGTCGCGGCACGCTGCGGGAGGCCTGGGAAACGCATGTTCCGAAAGTGCGCGCAGTACGCTCCAACCGTCCTGAATTCCTCGAAAAATGCAGGTCCTGCGGATTGATCAACCTGTGCCTGTGGTGCCCGGCACACGCGCACCTGGAGACCGGCGAAATGGACCTGCCGGTCGGCGTTTTCTGCGAGACGGCCCACGCCCGCGCGAAAATGCTGAAAGACCGGGACCGGGTCACATGACGGCGGGTTCCCTTTGATCGCCAGGCGGGTTCAGACGCTTCCGCGCGTTCCGCTGAAGGGCTACCTGGATCTCACCTACCGCTGCAACAACGATTGTCTCCATTGCTGGCTGAAGGAGCCGGAAACCGAAGCCGGCCGACGGACGGAATTGTCCTCGGCCGAGTGGATGGACATCATCGATCAGTCCCGCGCACTGGGAACGCGGGAATGGGCGGTTTCGGGAGGAGAACCGCTGCTTCGGAGCGATTTTGCCGGGATCCTCTCCCACCTCAAACGGAAATCGGCATTCCTGACGGTGTTCACAAACGGCACCCGGCTGACCTCCTTTTCCCCGGAGCTGTGGCGGGGATGTGATCTCGAGGTGTCTTTGTACGGGGCCACGGCCCAGGCGCACGACGGCGTGACGCGAAACCCCGGCAGTTACGAGGAAACCCTCGAAGGCATACGCTTCCTTCAGCGGAACGGCGTGCCTTTCGCGATTCGCGCTTTTCCGCTGAAGGCCAATTTCCATGAATGGCCCCGCATGCTGGAACTGGCGGCTCGCCTGTCCCGCACCGTACGCATCGGCGCAGCCTGGCTGCATCTTTCGGCCGCCGGCGATCCGGTCAAAAACGAAGAGATACGCTCTCAGCGTCTGACGCCCGGGCAGGTTCTCGATGTGGACCCGCCGAACGTGAGCTGGGAAGAGAACCGGCTTGAAAAATCGGCATGCGGTGCGCCGCTCCATGACGGCCGGCTGTTTGAAAAATGCATCGCCTTCCGGAATGAGTTTCACGTGGACGCGCGCGGCGGCATGAGTTTCTGCCTGTGCGTGAAGGATCCGGATCTGCGTTACGACCTGCGGAAAGGAAGCGTCCGTGAAGCGTGGGAATCTTTCATCCCCGCGATTTGCGATCGCGTCCGGGGGGATCAGGACTATCTGGAATCGTGCGGGGCATGCGCCGACCGGAGCTTCTGCCGGTGGTGTTCCGTGTTCAGCCATCTGGAGCACCGCAGGCCCGATCGGCCCGTGGCATACCTGTGCGACGTCGCCCGGGAACACCGCCAGTATCATGAACGGTGGAAACGCGACCACAGACGGTTTTTTGAGATCGCCGGCATTTCGATTCAGGTGGACAGCGACCGGCCTTTCGGGGATCAATCCTTCAGCCCGCAACTGCGTTCGTTCCAACGGCCGGCCGCAGGCGCCGATCTGGTCCGACTGGAACATCATGAAGGCATTCCGGTCATGGACGGGCAATTCACGGGAACGGTCGTGCATGACCGGGCGCCCTGGAGAGTCTATCGGAAGGACTCGGGATGGCTGTACTTCTGCTATTCCAATACGTTCGACGAACAGCACTGGGTGCATGTGACCGCATTCAGCCGGGACCACAGCCACGCGCGGGTCTTCCGGAATCCCGAGTTCCCATCGGCGGCTGCAGGGGGGAACTCGCTGACCGGTTTTCCCACAGATCAGCTGTGGATCAGCCAGCTTCTGGCGCTCCGGCAGGGGTTCTACCTTCATTCATCCGGAATGGTCATGTCCGGCCGGGGGCTCCTGTTTGTCGGGCACTCGGAAGCCGGTAAATCGACGATCACCCGCATGCTCAACCCGGCGGCGACGGTTCTATGCGATGACCGGATCATTGTCCGGCGGCGGAACCGCGAATGGCGCGTTTACGGCACCTGGAGTCACGGTGAAATACCCGACGTGTCGGATGCGGACGCGGCCGTGGCGGCCGTATTCTTTCTCGAGAAATCGTCCGATAACCGTCTGGTCCCGATCGGGGACCGGATGGATCGGAGGCGCCGCCTTCTGTCCTGCCTGATCCGTCCGGTGGCCACCCCGGAATGGTGGGAGGCCACGCTGCCGCTGGTGTATGATCTCGCGGATTCCGTGCCGTGTTACGCCATGCGGTTCGACCGGAGCGGCGCGATCGTGGGCCAGATCGAAAAGCGCATCCTTGCATGACGGTGAACAGCAGCCGGGAAACAAAGGTTGACCAACTCATCGAAATTGATTATATTCACAATGGAATCCATGCAGTATGCTTTACAAAGAGGTCAAAGCAATGCCTGAAAAATGGGAAAAACCCGAATTGGTCATCCTGGTTCGGGGCCATTCGGAGGAAGTTTTGACATCCGGATGCAAGACAGTGGGTATCATGATCGGTCCATCCAGTAATTCCAACGGTTGCGGAGATGTCCTGAGTACCAACTGCGGAAGCTGTCAGGGCCGCGGCGGGGGGGCCAGTTGACCCGGAACGCCTTTCTCTCCGGTGGGGAGTTCCATTTCCTCCTGAAATTATTTCCGCACGATCAACGGCCGCAGTTCTCTTTCCTGACGGTTCGCCGGATTCAAACCGCGCGGACCGCTTGATTTCCCTCAGTTGAAAAATCCCGGAATCCCGATTCCATGACATGCGCGTGACTTGGGAGATTTGCTCGGCCCGGTTTCTTCAGCGGGCGGGCCGATTGATCGGATCGATGGCGATACTGGCCATGCGGCCGGACGCATTGGTCCGGTTCGGGCACGCAACTTACAGCAGGCGGGACCAGGTGCCCGATTGGACGGATCCCCGATGGACCGGCCAGGGATTGTCGGTGACCGAAAGAGAGTTGTTGAGCCGCCTGCCGTTCCCCGGAGGGGAGCTCCTGCTGCTGGGAATCGGAACAGGCCGTGAAGTCCCGGAATTGGCGGCCCGGGGATTCCGCATCACGGGCATCGATTTTGTCGAGGAATACGTTCGGTTGGCCGTGGAAAACGCGCGACGTAACGGCTTTGCGGTCACAGGCCGGGTGGCGGATATCAGCCGGGCGGAATTGCCGGTTCAGGCGTTTCAGACGGTCTGGTTTTCCCACGCGATGTATTCCGTCGTGCCCACACGGAAAAGAAGGGTGGCCATGCTGAGACGGATACGGTCGGCCCTGGTGGACGACGGCCTGCTGGTGTGCCAGTTTCACATGGATCCCGCCGTACACCGGGGGCCGATCCATATTCTTCTGAGGCGGATCGCGGGCGGCCTGATGCTCGGGAATACCGCGTATGAATCCGGTGATTTCCTGTGGCGCGATTCCGAGTTCCTGCACGCATTCCGGGATTTCAAGGATGTGGAAGGGGAACTGAATCAGGCCGGTTTTCGTGCGATTCACTTCGTGACGGATGCGGGAAAACAACGGTGCGGCATCATCGCTGAAAAAACCGGGGTCTCCGGCAGGGCGGGGGCTGCGTGAACCCGGATTCTCGGAACGGGATGGCCGGACCGGATGACAGGATGAAAATTCCGGAACCTTCCGCCATCGCGGAGTCCAGGTCGGAACCGGTTGAAAACCATCGGCCCTTGTCGGGTTTCAGTGGACCGGACGGCGGAAACGCCCTCCTGTTCTGCCTTCGTGAAGGGAATGACGAAGAAAAATCCGCCGTCCTGGTGCAATGGGGGGAGGACCGATGGGACGAACTGGTCCGCCAGTCGGTGCAGCACAGCGTTTCCGCCTACGTCTATCATCGGCTGAAGGGCCTGAAACCGGCGGCAGTCATTCCGGCGGATATCGAGCGAAAGCTGCGGTACATGACGCAAAGAAACGCGTCCCGGAACATCCGTCTGTACCACCACCTGGGCCGGATGCTCGAAACCCTGAGCCTGGAAGGGGTGCCGGTCATTCTGCTCAAGGGGATCCATCTGGCCGCGGGTGTTTACGATGATATCGCGCTCCGCTATATGGACGATGCCGACATTCTGGTCCGGAAGGACGATCTGCATCGGATGGTCACCGCCCTGTTCGGACAGGGATTCCGGGTCATTGAAGACCGGCTGACCGCTTATGTCAACTGGAGCGCCGGCGACCGCTACCACATACCCGATGATGCCAGACATTTTTTCACCCTGGTCCATCCGGATTGGCCGGCGGCTCTCGATGTGCACTGTTCCCTGATGGAGTCAGCCCGTCCGGTCCGCATCGAATCGGACGGGCTGTGGGAACGATCGGTCCGCTTCCGCGCGGAAGGAATCGACGCCCTGGCCCTTTCTTCCGTCGACACGCTCGTGTATCAGTGTCTGCACGCTTCCCTGCATCATCTGTACGAATACGGATTGCGCCCCTTCTGCGATATCCGCGAGACGCTGAGACACTCCCGGAATGCGATTGACTGGGATGAGGCGCGATCGAGAGCGGAGGAATGGGGAGTGGGGCGAAGCCTGTCCCTGACCCTGCGTCTCGCCCGGGATCTGATGGGCATTGAAGTTCCGGACCGGATCCTGAGTGACCGGCCGGCCGATGCGGAAACCGTCGCCTGGGCGGCGAACAGAATCGCCTCGTCTCCATTGAAAACCCAATCCATCCCGTTCAGCCTGGTCCGGTTCCATAAAACCCGGCGGTTTCGCGAGCTGGTGTCGGCTGTCCTGAAAACCGTCTTCATCTCCCGGAAGAAACTGGCCATCCGGCACAACCAGGCTCCGGATACCGGGTTGATTTTTCTGTACTACCCGGTTCACTTCATGGAATTGTTCCATCGATGGGGCCGCATGACCTGGGACATCATTTTCCGCGGAAGGGACATCGCTCCGGATGCGGAAGATGAAGCGAAGAATGAAGCCCTGGAAAAATGGCTGACATCAGGAGTGTGAACCGCTGTGTTTCTCGCCTTCTCCCGATCCGCTTCGATGGATGTACCCCTGCCTGGAATTTAAATGATTGATTGTACTATATTTAACAACTACCATGAAACTGAGAATAAACCGGTTTTGATTGAACCCGATTCCGGGAGGAATGCACGGGAATCATTGAATCAGATTGTGTCATTCATTTCATAGAAAATACTTGATTTGGGTCGCTGAAACGGTTAAATTATAAAATTATATCGGTTTTTGAAGTTTTCGATACTCCCGGGTTGACACCCCATCCGGGTTCATCCAAGCAGTCTGAGGAGCGCATCATGAAAACCATGGGGAAAAGCGGTCTATCGGCTTTGATCCTAGTGACTGTGGTCGCGGGTTTTTTCATACAGTGCAGTAACCGGAAAGTGGGACCGGTCGAACCCGGGCAGATCGATCTCGAGATCCGGCAATTCGCGACCGGCGGCG
Organism: uncultured bacterium; assembly: GCA_964577095.1. Taxonomy (GTDB): domain Bacteria; phylum Zhuqueibacterota; class QNDG01; order QNDG01; family DTFT01; genus JAFGAX01. Next base: position 5,726 of record CAZNXX010000115.1, read on the forward strand.
GCCGGACGCTCACCGGTCTGATCCGGGATTACCTGTCCGACCTTGCCGTGGCAGGCGCCGCGGTCACGGTCATTGACACCACGGACGGCCAAACGCTGGTCGTCGGCACCGGAATCTCGGACGCATCAGGCAAGTATGTCATTCCCGGCGTGCCGATCGACACGTTGCTTGTCCATTTCACGAAAAACGGATACATGAACGCGACCCTGACCGCGTTCGTTCAGCCTTATTACTGGAGCGTCAATCTGAAAACCGCTTCAATGATTCCCGTTTCGAGCGCTGATATCATCGGGGTTGAGGGCGGAGTGGTGCGGGACACGGACGAGGAAGGCGATATCATCAGTCTGACCATCCCTCCGGGCGCACTGGCATCGGAAACCGGTCTCTCGTTGACCCACCTTCAGGGCAGTGAAATACCGGGTGTGCCGCCTGAAAATCATCTCTCTTTCGCGACCGCCCATGTGGGTCCCGAAGACGCCGTGTTCCAGACACCGGTGACATTGACGGTTCCGCTGCCGGCGCCGATGATCCCCGGCGCTCAGATGCCGGTGTACAAGCCGGATGTCTCCAGCCCGGTCCGGTGGCAGGATTCCGGAATTCAGGCGGTCGTCGATCCGGACGGGCTTACGGCGAGCGCGCTGATCGGCCGGCCGGGGCTGTATTCCGTCATGCCCGAGGTCCGGATGCTGGAGAATGAACTCAATATTCTCTGGGAGCAATACCTGGTGTTGCCGAGTTCCAGGGGATATTACACGGTCACGTACAAGAACCAGTGGGACAACAAGGCGCCGGAGTACGTGGACTTTCCGGATGGAGCGGCGGGCGTCAGCCATTCCACCCTGATCTACATGTTCGAGCAGTACTACGGGGCGCCTTTTACCGACCCGGAAATGGAAACGATTTTCTACGAATCGCCGACCGGATTTTACGCCTACCAGATCATCCGGATACGGTCCATTGTCGGGGAAATGGAGCTTCCCGGGCCCGTCGGCGGTCAATCCTTCCGCATCTACATCAAACGCCCCCTCGTCCGGTTCGTCCCGCACGATCAGGGCTGCGGGTATTGACGGCGCGATTCCGAACCGTGATTCGACCCCCCCGACCGGCGGCCCCCGGCTGCATGTCTTCCGTATGTTCCGAACGCCTGTTCCTTCCGGACGCATCCGGTGTAAAATGCGTCCGGAGTTTTTCCCATCAACTCCTGGAGGTCTTCATGTCGTTTAGAGGCTTCCGTACAGCCTGCATCGCCCTCATCTGCTTCTCGGCATTCGTCCGTCCGTCCGGCGCCAGCGCCGCGTCTTCCGTTCAGGATCCCGGATTCGGCATCTTCTGCTCGGAATGCACGGAAGAGTATCCCGTGGTGGCCTATAACTTCAGGAACGATGAGTTCCTCGTGGTCGGGCTGATGACCCGGGACAGCCTCGG
>CAZNXX010000115.1:7160-9204 GCA_964577095.1 uncultured bacterium
AGTTCGTTCTTCCGGACGGCACGCTCAAGGGAGGCCGCTTCCCGATTTCGGTTCAGCCGGCGGATGAATCGTGCCCGGACGTGACGTACAACGGAATCGACAATGAATACCTCGTGGCCTGGTGCGATTTCAGAGCGCCGGAAGGCGACATCTTCGGCGCCCGGCTCGACGCCTTCGGCCGCAAGCTCGCCAATGAAAACTGCCTGGCCGACACCGTTTTCCCCATCTGCACGCAGGACAGCACCCAGCTCAATCCCCGCATCGCGCACAATCCGGTGGACAATAACTATCTGGTGGTCTGGCGGGATTACCGGAATTCCTTCGTCCCGGGGCTCGGGAAACGCGGCGGACCGGCTCCGGCCGGCTTGCCGGAGTCGAAAGAACGGACCGCGGGATTCACCTATCCGTCCTCCTCGAATCTGGACCTGTACGGCGAACGCCTGGATCACCGGGGAATGGCCCTTCCGCCGGGCGATCCGGCGGATACCAATGTGAACTATCCCATCGCCGTGGACAACCAGTACGATGAATTCTTCCAGGATGTTGTTTATTGCGGAGGCGGAGACCGGCCGGATGAATGGCTGGTCACCTATGTCTACTACAGCCTCGAATATGAACTCCCCGCGTCCGAGCTCGTGCACGGCGTCCGTATCGACGGGAAAACGGGTTTCTGGGTCGACACCTGGGGAAATTCTCTCGAACCGACCCTTGTCCAGAACGATGCGGTGCCGACGGCTCCACCGTGGGGTCCGCATTTCCCGGTGGGTTCGGCGTCCTATCAGCCTTCGCAGGAACCCGGCGTCACGCAGGTCAGCCCGCGCGTGGAGAGCAACACCGGCTGGCCCCTGCACACCGGTGCGGCCCGGGCCAGGAATCCCTATCCCCTGGCCGAGTGCTTTGTCGTGTGGGTCGAATTTCCGGCCCCGTCGCAGATCCGGGGCCAGCGCCTCGGCTATTTTCCCGATTCAACCGCGGTCCGGCGTGGGCTCAAACCCGGCCGGGGTGAGGACGGCATGTTCACGCTCGTCCCCCTCGACAGCACCGGCCGGCCGGCGGGAACGACTGAAGGCTGGATTGCCTGGAAGAGCCTGCATCTCACCCAGGACGATGCGCAGCACGATTTCACCAATATCGCTTACAATCCTGTGTCCGGAGATTACCTGGCGGTGTGGGACGACTGGTACAGTACGGCATGGAACGGCACGTATATCGACGCGGATTTGAATCCCCTGCATGCCCCCCAGGCGGACATGGCGGGCCGCCGCCTGTTCCTCAATCCCGCGGATTCGTGCGTCGTCTTTCTGGATGCGGACGGGGATCCTTGCGACATCACTTCTCTGCCGACCATTCTGACCGGGACGGATGAGGACGAGGGCAACAACTTCTTCCCGGCTCCGGCTTACGGGTATATGGGGGACCGGTTTCTGATCACCTATGAGTGGGAATCCGATAACAACGACCGTCAGATCGACATTCAGGGCGTGATGTTCCACGGCGGCCAGACGTCGCTCGTCAGCGGCCGGAACCCGGCGGACGTTCCATCCAACGCCATTCTCGTCTCCAATTATCCGAATCCTTTCAACCCGGGGACGACGATTTCCTTCCGCACTTTTGCGGCGGAGCGCACTTCGGTGAGGATTTTCGACACCCGGGGCCGTGAAGTGGCGGTGTTGATGGACAGGCTGTGCCAGCCGGGATCCCACAGAGTGGAATGGGATGGATCGGATGCCGCCGGAAATACCGCGGTTTCGGGCGTGTATCTGTATCAAGTCGAATCCGGAACCCGTTCGACCACCGGAAGGATGCTGCTGCTTCGGTAGAGCGGACCGGATAAAGACGGTATCCGTAACCGTTCCGTCCAGGAAATTTGATTTATAAAGAAGGGGAGCTTCTCTCTGAAGATCCCCTTCTTCTTTTTCAAACCGACCGTTTCAGGCGATCTGCGAGTGACGGACCCGGGAATCGTTTTCAGCCGAAGTCCATCTGACCACTTGCGATCCTCAATAAATTATAGTATATTATACGGATAGCTTCAAATAAAATC
>CAZNXX010000116.1:0-9137 GCA_964577095.1 uncultured bacterium
GGCGGAAAGACGCCGATCGAGCTGAAGAAGTTTTCCAGCAGGTCCGGATGGAAGAGCTTGCCGGATTCGGCCATCATCTCATCGTAGGCTTTTTCGGGGCCGCCTTCCTCGTAATAAGCCGGCTTCCGGCGGAGCTTGTCGTAGGCGTCCGATATGGACAGCATCATGCTGACCAGGTTCAGCGATTTACCGTAGATTTTCCGCTGGGTGCCCTTCAGGTCGTACCGCATGCCGTGCTCGAAGGCGACGATGGCGGCCAGCACCGGAATACCCTCGGTTTCGAGCAGGATCTTGGCGCCCGCGATATCCTGGGTCATGGCGGTCTTCTCGTCCTGCGGCGTCCATTCGGTCCGGGCCTTGCTTTCCAGCTCCCGCAGCTGGTCGCGCGTCACGGCCAGTTTGCCGACGTCGTGCAGGAGGGAGGCCATGCCCATGTCGATCAGGTATTTCTCCTCCAGGCCCAGCACTTCCGCCTGCAGCAGGGTGAAGATCGCCACGTTCACCCCGTGCATGAACTGGTTTTCGTCGTGCCCGCGGATCGAGGACAGGATGAGCAGCAGATTCTTGTTCTGGAGCATGTTCTTGATCAGGCCTTCGACGATCTGGCGCGCGCTGTCGACATTCAGGTTCTGATTGGTTTTCAGTTCCTGAAAGGTCTGCGTGAGAAATTCGATGCTCTGGTTGTAGCTGCGAAACGTCTTGCGGCGGGTCGATTCCGGTCGGATTTTCTCGACCGTTTCCTGTTCGGCCGGCCGGAGGTCGCCCAGCGCGATGTGCCGGATTCCCGCGGCGGAAAGGGCGGCCCGCGCGTCCTCCATGGTTTCGATCTTCTGGTTTTTCGTGATCAGGAGCCGGACCGCTTTCGCGGCCTCGGCTTTCTCGACGCCCCGGGCGAACGTGATTTTCTTGACGCCCCGGTTTTTGAGGAACTGGATGAAGGTTTTCTTGTTCTGGCTGTAATCGAACAGGGGCTGGCTCCCGTAGGCCAGCTCGTCGCCGATGATGCCGATGGTGACTTCGTCCCGGTCGGACATCAGGTCCTTGAGGCGGTCGAGCAGGCGGTCCAGGGATTCGGACGTGAGGTCATGGCTGTCTCCGTAGACCTGGGACATCTGCATGGCGCGCGCCAGGCAGGTGATGAAGTCCTCGATCTCGGTTCGGTTCTGAATGGAATCCGTCATGGAAAGGCTCCGGATGGGACGAACGGCTTATTCGTCGAGTTTCAGGATGATTTCGCTCGTTTCGCGGACCCTGCGGCTCTTGTCTTTCAGCCCCAGGCGGACCAGTTCGAGCGCGTCGGCGGTCTTCAGGCGTCCGGCGCTGGTGATCAGCGCGGACCGCAGATCCTCCCGGTTCCCGAAATAGAAGAGCGGCGGCTTCTGGTACAGACGCTGCAGGTGCGGCAGGGCGGCCTCGGCACGCGCCTGGCCGCACAATTCCACCAGTTCCGGCAGGTTGTCCGGATGGAAAACATCCTTCTCGCAGGACGTAAACATCCATCCGATCGATTCCGGATTCCCCGTCCTCAGAATCACCGAGCCCGCCTTCTTCTTGACCGAACGGTTCTTCTCGCGGCGGTAGATCTTGACCACGGCTTCCGTTTCCTCGGGCGATTTCGGGTCGAGCGCGTCGAGCGCTTCCCACCGGACCTGGGCGTTCTTGTGGCTGATGTATTTCTTTGCGGCCAGATGCGCTTTTTTCGGGTCGCATTCCTTCAGGATCAGGAACAGGTCCTTCACCAGGTTCGGCTCGCCGTACTCCAGCCGGTTCACCGCTTCGCGGGTCACCTCGTTCTTCATCATCGAGAAGATGAACCAGAACTTGTGCCGGTGGGCCGGATTGCGTTCGGCGATGAAGGCGTCCACCAGGGTGCGGGCGCAGTCGGCCTCGGACCGGATGAGGGTGTAGACGATGTCCTCGAGGTCCTTCTGCGTGGCCTCGGGGATCACGGAGATGATGCTGTCGATGGTCTTCTTGTTCGTGATGCGACCGAGGGTGTCCTTGATCTGCGCGCTGAGGTTGGCGTTTTCCCGCTGCTCGGGCCTGATTTTCTCGGTGAAGAACTCGACGATCTCGCGGATGTGGACAATGTCCTTGTTGTCGAGCAGGCCCGGCATCGCGGACACGAGCGTTCCGGCGAACTTGTTGAACTCCTCGGGATTGTTTTCGAGCCAGAGAATGTTGAGCAGGAGCCAGATTTTTTCGGTGTTGAGCTGTTCGCCCTCCATGGACTGGACGAACTTGTTGATCATCGGCGACAGCCGGGCCATGTACACCAGCGTGTCCATCTTCTTGTTCATGACCGCGTCAACGGTGATCTTGTAGATCTGGTTCATGAAATCGCTCTCGGGATGCTTGCGGAAGATCTCCATGATGGACATCTGCAGCGCGGAGAGCGTGTCGGGATTGATGACGCGTTTGCGGAACAGGCGGTCCGCCACCATCGAAACCACGTTGTTGGCCTTTGTCTGGCCGGGGGCCAGTTTGTCGAACACCTTGAGCAGGTTCTCGTTGAACGTGTCTTCGCTGCTGATCAGCGATTCGATGAACTCCGCGATGTAGTCCTCGGAGAAGTCCTTGGTGATCGACTCCACCAGGTCGTATCCGCCGGTCTCGTCGGTCGCGCGCTCGAACAGGGTCTCGATCAGGTCCGGATGCAGCTGGGAAATGACGTTCATCAGCTTGACCTTGAGCTCCTTGGCGTCCTCGGAGGAGTTTTTCTCGAGGTACGAGCAGATCTGTCCCATGGCTCCCCGGATGTCCTGGGCGGCGTTGTCGTCCTGCATCTGGGACATTGCGTCGCGGTACACCTTGTTCAACGCCTTGGCGGATCGCTTCGAGTCCTTGAAGAAGTCGTTCAGAAATTCCATTTTGGACGGCGGCAGTGCGCCCGATTTGCTTTCCTCGGCGATGTTGAACAGGAACTGCCAGATTTTTCCCTCTTCGGTGGCCGTGCCGCCCTGATAGGCGCTCTGGAGGAGGCTGGAGTAATCGATTTCCTTGACCTGGATATGCCCGCCCTGGGGGATGCTCTTGCGGATGCCGCCCGCGGTCTGGATGGCTTTGCGGTCCTGGCGGACGAGCCCGAAAAAGTGCTGTAACTCGCCCGTATCGACGCCCGATTCGATGGCCAGGCCGATGATGCCGCGGAGATGCAGGAACTTCGCCATCTCGGCGTGCGCCTCGTCCTTCTCGCGGATGGGTTTGTCCTGATAGAAGATCTGACCGGAGGAGATGCCAAGCTCGAGCCCGGGGTGGAGCTGAAACCACTTGGCCAGCGTATTTTTGAGGTTGTCAATGGAATGAATGCAGATGGGGTGGTTCGCCACGTACATGAGGCTGTTTTTCATGGCGATCCGGAAATCCTTGATCACCTCATCCAGTAACGCCGTATCCTTTTCCGTTGAACTCACCGCCATGCGCACCTCGATCGTGAAGAGGGATGGTTCAGTTCAGCTGTATGCCTTTGGAAAATACGTATATTATGTTAATGCATAAGTCGTGCCAAAGTCATTGAAAATTCGATCTTAAAGGGCGGGAGGTTCGATGTACAATCAAAAATCGTATACCGCTATAAATTCGTCACTTCTATTGTTAAAGTCAATTGAAATTTTTCATGGGAATCTCATTCCGATCTGAAAAAGAGCTTTACTGATCAATGAAAATTGGATAAATTTATATAATTCGACTAATCAGATGCGAAGGCTTGAAATGCGGTCATCCGGAACCCGCATGCCTGATTGAAGGACCGGGAAAATTTTTCCGGTTGTTTCACGTTTCCAGTAAAAATGAGGGTCGTTTATGGCGGATATCCCAGAAAACCGGTCTTTCCGGGCGATTGTTTACACAACAGACCAGCCCGATCCGGCTCTGTTTTTCGCGCTTTTCGAGACAACCGGCTGGAATTCGACTTATAAGCTGAGCGCAGATGACCTGGCCCGCGCGGTGGAAGCGAGCTGGGCTCTGGTCTGCGCCTATGAAGACGGCCGGCTGGTCGGATTCGGCCGCATTATCTGTGACGGAGCGGTGCATGCGCTGATCCTGGATATGATCGTCGCCCCGGACCGGCAGGGCCGGGGAATCGGATCCGAAATTCTGAGACGGCTGGTCGAACGCTGCCGGTCCGCGGGCATACGCGACATACAGCTTTTCAGCGCGAAGGGCAAGTCCGGGTTTTACGGGAAGCACGGATTTCGCCAGCGGCCCGAGGACGCGCCGGCCATGGAGATCCAGTGGAGGCCGGAGTGAGCGCGGACCCCGGCCGGCATCAAACAAAACTCTTGACTTTCATGCATAATTGTGTACTATATATTACTATTCCTGCCTGACCGTTTTCTCGATGGTTGACATTTCTGGAGGGCTGTCCGCTTATGAAGAGAGGGCTTCTTTTTCTCGGCATTACCGTCATGATGCTCCGGCCGGATCTCGCCCGCGGCGGGTGGGTCACGGTCACGGGCACCGGAGATGCCGGGCCAGGCACTCTGCGTCAGGCCATCCTGGACGCCAATGCGCACGCGGGTCCCGATACCATCGTTTTCCGCATCCCCATCGCGGATCCCGGATTGGATCTTTCCACGGGAGCCTGGAACATCCGGCCGCTCTCGGAACTGCCTCAGTTTCTGGACCGCGGCACCCATATGGACGGCGGAACGCAGACGGCTTCCATCGGATCCGATTCCAATCCCAAAGGCCCCGAAATCGTCATTGACGGCGGATCCGCCGGGAACGCAAGCGGCCTGCTCCTGTCCGGCAGCGGGCACACGATACGGAATTGCGTCGTGCACCGGTTCCGGTACCGCCAGACGTACATCACGGGTGACAGCAACCGTGTGGCCGGCTGTTACCTCGGATGCGATCCGACCGGAACCGCTTCGATGGGCGTTTCAGACGGGGGCCTGCTGATCGAGGACGGCCACCGGAACGTGATCGGCGGACCCGCGGTTTCGGACCGCAATGTCATCGGCGGCAACACGGACGAGGGGATCGAGATCACCTATCTGTCCTCGGGCAACCGCGTCGAGGGGAATTACATCGGCGTCCGGGCGGATGGGTCCGGCGCCCTGTCGAACGGCAAGGGCGTTTCCCTGACCAATGGCGTGCGGTCGAATGTCATCGGACCGGGAAATGTCATTTCAGGCAACCGCCAGAACGGAATCCTCGTCACGGGAACGGGAACCACCCTGAATTCGATTGTCGGAAATCTCGTCGGTCCTGCGCCCGGCGGGAGCCGGTCGATCGGAAACGGGGACGACGGTGTTCTGCTGATCGGCGTGTCGGCGAACCGCATCGGCGGACCCGGGGATTCCGGCCGGAACATCATTTCGGGAAACCTCTTCTCCGGCATCGTGCTCCGCGGCGAACGCTGTGATTCGAACCGGGTGCAGGGCAACTTCATCGGGCTGGACGCGACAGGCCGGGCCGCCATGGGCAACGGCGAGAACGGGATCACGGTCACCACGGGTCCGAAACAAAACCGGATCGGGGGGTCCGCCGATGGCGAGGCGAACGTGATCGGCGGCAATCTCGGGAACGGGGTTCAGATATACGGCATCGGCACCCGGGAGAACCTGGTGATCGGGAACCGGATCGGGACAACCGCGGATGGAAGCTCTCCGGCTCCCAATTCCCAGGAGGGCGTCTCTGTCAGTTCCGGAGCGGTCGGCAACCGGATCGGCCCTCTCAACACCATTGCCTTCAACCAGGGAAACGGCGTGTCCGTCGCCAAGTCCGGCACAATCGCCAACGCGGTCACCTGGAACAGCATACACAGCAACGGAAAGCGGGGCATACGGACCACAGAAGGCGGAAACCTGGACCTCGACCCGCCTGTGCTGGCTTCGGTGAATCCGGTGACAGGCACGGCGCTTGCCGGAAGCCGGGTTGAGCTCTTTTCGGATTCCACGGATGAGGGCCGGAAGTTCGAGGCCGCGGTGACCGCGGACGCGGCCGGCAATTTCACGTGGGCCGGGACGCCGTCCGGACCCTGTGTCACGGCCACGTTGACGGACACGGCCGGGAACACCTCTGAATTTTCGGCCGCGTTCCTGGTGACAGCCGTTCCGGAGGAGAGGACAAGCCCTCCCGCGTCGTTCTTTCTGGCGCAGAATTCTCCGAATCCATTCAATCCGGCCACGGTGATCCGGTTTGGTTTGCGGACGGCCGGCCGCGTCGAGATCCGGGTGTTTGACGTGACGGGCAGGCTTGTCGCTTCGCCGGTTTCCGGCCGCTATCCGGCGGGCGAATTTGAGGTGACCTTCGATGGGGCCGGTCTGCCGTCGGGCGTGTTCATTCTGCGCATGGACGCGGCCGGATTCACGGCCGTGCGGAAGATGGTGATGATGGAGTGAAACGGTAGAACCCCGCTATTTTTTTTGGTTCAAACTACCAGTCCCTGCCAGTCAGCTTACCCCAGGAGACCGGAGAGGAGAAGGATCCGGTCCGCTTCACAGACATGGATGAGGAGGGAGACTCCATGAAACGGCTTCTTTTTCTTTCAGCCTTCATCTGGACAGGCACGCTTTCAGCCGAAACCTTCACGGTCTCCACCACCGCGGACACGGGAAACGGGACGCTCCGCCAGGCCATCCTCCAGGCGAACACCCATATCGGGCCGGACACCATCGGTTTCGACATCCCCGAAACGGGCATGATCTTCAACGGCCTGTGCTGGTTCATCGAACCTTTCTCCAATCTCCCGGCGCTCACGGACAGCGGCACTGTCATTGACGGAACCACGCAGACCAGCCGCCACGGGGACCTGAATCTGAACGGGCCGGAAATCTATCTCTTCGGATACCAGGGCCGGAACGGATTTCCGGTCTGGGACGGTCTTGAGATCCAGTCGTCCCGAAATAGGGTCCGGGGACTCATCGTTTCCTGTTTCGGCGGTACGGGGATAAAGATTCAGGGCCCGCACGCGACACACAACCGGATCGAGGGGAACTACATCGGCACGAACTTCTCCGGCCAGGACACGATCGAATCGCCGAATTATACGGGGATCACCCTCATGGACGGTGCGGCTCACAACACAATCGGCGGCGGTTCGGCGGGACAGGGGAACGTGATTTCCGGTAACCGGAGCATCGGGATCGAAATCGCGTTTTCGGACAGCAACCGGGTGATCGGCAACCGCATCGGCACGGATGTGTATGGCACCCGGTCCGTCGGTAACCGTGACGCGGGCATCTATCTCTACATGTCTTCGGGAAACGATGTGGGCGGGACGCTGGAGGGCGAGTGGAATCTGATTTCGGGAAACGGAAGCCATGGTGTTTGGATCGACGGTTCCGGATCGGCGGTTAACTGTGTGACCGGAAACCGGATCGGAACCAACGCGGCAGGTACGGCTTCCATCCCGAACGGATCGGCCGGCGTGGCCGTGCATCACGGCGCGAAACGGAACCGCATCGGCCCGGGAAATGTCATCCGGGGCAATGCGGCCTGGGGTGTCGTGATCTTTCTTCAGGAAACAGTTCAAAACACCATCACCCGCAATTCGATCTCCGGAAACAGCCTGACCGGAATCGATATCGTTGATCAGGCCAACGGGGACATCCCCTGGCCGATTGTCGAACGGACAGCGGGCGGGATCGCCGGATCGACCCTGCCGAATGCCACGGTGGAGATTTTTTCCGATCCGTCCGATGAAGGCGCCGTTTACGAAGGAACGGTAACCGCGGACGCGTCCGGGGCTTTCTCGTGGGCAGGAACACCCGTGGGGCCCATGATCACCGCGACCGCGACGGACGCGGCGGGCAACACGTCGGAATTCTCCGCCTCCGTGTCCGGAACGGACGAGCGGGATACTGCGTTCGGAATACCCCGGGCATATTTTCTTTCGGAAAGTTTCCCCAATCCATTCAACGCGTCCACGGTGATCCGATTCGGATTGCCGTCCCCCGGCCGTTTCAGGATGGTTGTGCTGGACGAAATGGGACGGGAAGTCCGGACACTTGCCGACGGTTTTCGTCCCGCGGGGGAATACGCCGTGCGTTTCGACGCGTCCGGTCTTGCATCAGGCATTTATTTCATCCGCATGGAAGCGGAGGGATTCACGGCGGCGAGGAAGATCGCGCTGGTGAAGTGATGGACGTGCGACGCACCTGCAAGGAGCGTCGCACGTGCTTGCGAAGAACCCACGGGAGATTCTAACCGTCCGGATTTTTGAAGCAGGGGCGACGTGCCGTGTCGCCACCGCCAAACACCACACCCGAGGAGGGTTCCATGCATCCCGTGAAAACAGCAGGACGGATTCTTGGAGCAGGCCTGATTCTGCTTCTTTGGACGGTGTCCGGAGTCGCGGATCCGGGTCCGGGTTTCCCCGCCAAAGTCCAGGTTGCGGACCAGAAAATCAACGACGATACGGGGACAGCGAACCAGAACGAGCCGTCACTTGCCATGCACCGGGGCGCACTGACCCTTGTCGCGTGGCCCGACGGTCGGAACGGAACCACGGATATCTACAGCCAGCTGTACAACCGGAACGGACAGCCCTTTGGAACGCTCGGAAACGTGAAAGTGAACGACGCATCGCACGATGATGTCCTTCAGAACTGCGACGTGGCCATGGACGGGTACGGACATTCCCTGGTGGCATGGGACGGGGGAACAGGCTCCGAATCGCACGTCTACGGACAATGGGTTTACGCCAACGGAAAGCCGAAAGGCGGGAACTTCCAGATCGACGAAGGGGCGGGGGCGGTCCGAAATGGGGGTGTGGCGCTCGCCGGTGTGGATTCCGGAGGCGCCGTGGCCGTGTGGTCGGACAGACGCAATAACGCGAACGGCGAGATCATGCTCCAGCTTTTCGACCGCGATGGGAATGCGTCGGCCTCCCACCGCGTCCATCCGGCATCCGACAGCGAAAAGGTCTACCTCGCGGTCGACGTTTCCCCCGGGGGGAAGGGGTTGGTCGTCTGGCAGGAAGGCACGTCAGGATTGGGCGGAAACCGGATCATGGCCAGGCGCCTGGACGTCGAATCCGGCCCCCGCGGGAATTCCTTTCAAGTCGCGCCGCAGAATGATCCCGGCGCTGTGAACTGCATGGGACCTGTGGTCGGGGTCGGGCCGGACGGAGCCGCGACGGTTTTCTGGATGACCGATTACGGGGACGGGGTCATCCGGCGCAGGGCCTG
>CAZNXX010000117.1:0-9121 GCA_964577095.1 uncultured bacterium
CGTGGATACGGGATTATTTCGAACAACTGGCCAGGGAAAAACGCTGAACGCATGATCCGCAATCGGGGACAATCGACCTTCACTGGGCTGATGCCGGTCCTGCTTCTCTTCGCATGGTTCTGCGGGCCTGGACCGTCGTGGGCCCAGGACATCCATTCGCTCATCAGGTCCGGGCAGGCATTGGAGGAATCAGGCGATTGGGAACAGGCCGAACAGTGGTACGAGACTCAAACCCGACGGGTTCCGGAGCAGGAGCCTCTCGCGGAGAGGCTTTTCGAATGCCGCATGAAGATGGAGCGGTTTGAAAAAGCCTCGTCCCTGGCGGATGAATGGCTGGTCCGCAGACCCGGAGACCGGGGCTGGAGGAGCCGGAAGGCGCGGAGCCTTTACGCACTGGGAAGGAGAAGGGAGGCGGATGCCGAGTGGGAAAAAATTCTACGATCCGCCTCCAAAGACGCGTCAGCGTATCTGCTGGTCGCGTCCGGCATGAGGACCGACGGCCTGACGGAAAAAGCCGAGGAGGTGCTGACCCGGGGAATGGGTCAAGGCGTGAATCCGGACATTTTCATCTTCGACCTCGCGGATGTCCGGATCGAACGCGGACGCTTCCGGGAGGCCGCGGAAATTCTGCTGGAATACGGCGCGGCTCATCCCGACCGGGCGGCTCTGGTGAGAGACCGAATCGAACGGTTTCCCAGAACGGGAAGCGTTGCGGATGCCGTGCTGGACGCATTCGAACGGATCCCGCACCGGGACGAGTTACCCCGGCCGATCGCCGGGCTGATGATGCGTTACGCGCTCCAGTCGGGCCGCAATCAGGCCGCATACCGGGCGGCAGTGCGCATGGATGAGAGTGCTGATTCCGGCCGTCAGGGCGAGGGGCTCGCTGAATTCGGCCGCTCGGCAATGGATTGCGGAGAGATGGGCTGGGCCGGCACAGCGTTCAGGGAACTCTTGAAGCGGTATCCGGATTCGAGGCCTGTCCGGGACGCCTGGATTGGATTGATGAAAATCAACCGGTCCGAGAACCGGTGGCAGGAAGCGGTTTCCTGCTGTGACGCCGCATTGACTGGCGGACACGACGAGGCGTTCCGGCAGCAGGTAATGCTCGAAAAGGGCCGGCTGATCCGGGACGGCCTGTTCGACGGCCATCGGGCGAGAGACGTTTTCGACGACCTGATACGGCGCCATCCGGACGCGGCAGGCCGTTCCGTTTGGGAAACCGAAGCGGGGCAATGCGAAATTTTAACCGGGGATCCGGACGCGGGCCTGACCCGTTTCCGTATTGCCCTGTTCCTGGCGCGCCAGGAACGCAACGGCGACTGGGTCACGCCCCTTGTCTGGACGGCCAGAGCCCTGACGTACAAAGGGGAGTGGGACGCGGCCCGGGACACCCTGCGGGCCCTGGCCCTTCAGGAATTAAATCCCGATCTGTTCAGGTCGCCGTTGTTGAATGACGGCCTGGAACTGAAAATGAGAATCACCGCGAATGTGTCGTGCTGCGCGGAAGCCCTCAGACGAATGGCCGTGGCGGAGTGGCTCGAAAAAAGGAGGATGTTCCGGGAGGCGATCACCGCGCTCGACAGCATCCCGGAGAACAGCGGATCCCTTTTCCCCGAGGCGCTTCTGAGAATCGCGTCGCTTCACCATATGCTCGGCAGGGACGATGAATGCCGGTCCGGAATCCGGCGTTTTCTCAGCCGATTTCCGGATCACGAATCCGTGAGCCGCGGCCTTCTGCTGCTGGGAAGTTCCGAAGAGCGGTCCGGTTCCGCGGACCGTGCAATCGAGGCGTATGACCGCGTCCTGCAGATCAATCCGCGGTCGGCCGCGGCAGGTGAAGCGCGCGAGCGGATTCGGCTGATCCGGAAGGAGGAGCGATGATTCCGCGGTGGCGGGAATGGATCCTCGGTTTTCTGCTGGCCGCATCAGCCGGATCCGGACAGCACCTGCTCATCCCGATGGATTTGCGGCAGACGGATCACCTCAAGGCTTACGGAGCGGCCTATGCGATTCTGGAGCGAGGCTTGACCGTGGAGTGGCTCCTGAATTACAGGTGCGGATCCTTCCTGATACCCAACGACGAATGGGCGGCCCGAAGGTGCCGGTCCGCGGGCGTGACCGTGGAATCGGTGACCCCGGACGGGATTGTGTCCATCCGCAGGGCTGTCTCAGCCGGAAATATGGAATCCGTTCTCCTCGAGAAGGCGCCGAAAATCGCGGTGTACACGCCGCCCGACAAACGGCCGTGGGACGATGCCGTGACCCTGGCGCTGACCTACGCGGAGATTCCGTACCGCACGGTCTGGGACGAGGAGGTGCTGGCCGGGAAACTCGCCGAGTATGACTGGCTTCACCTGCATCACGAGGATTTCACCGGCCAGTACGGTAAATTCTACAGGAACTACCACAGCGCTGAATGGTACGTGAAACAGAAGAGCCTGTACGAGTCCATGGCCAAGCGGCTGGGATTCCGGAAGGTCTCCAAGCTGAAGCTGGCCGTGGCCATGATGATCCGTCAGTATTTGACAGACGGCGGATTTCTCTTCGCCATGTGTTCAGCGACGGATTCATTCGACATCGCCCTCGCCGCCGAGGATACCGACATCTGCGAGCCGGTATTCGACGGCGATCCAGTGGCTGGGGACTGGCCGGAAGCGGTGGATGACCGGAAATGCCTGGCTTTCGAGAGATTCACGATTCTGACCGATCCCATGGTCTACGAGTATTCCGACATTGATACCACGCCCCAGGACCCGATTCTGGCCCAGGTGGAAGCCGATTCATATTTCACGCTTTTCGATTTCTCGGCGAAATACGATCCGGTGCCCGCCATGCTCACCCAGAATCACACGGCTGTCATACATGAATTCATGGGCCAGACGACCGGATTCCGCAGAAGCCGGGTGAAGCAGGCGGTTACCGTGCTCGCCGAAAAGCCCGGATCGGACGAGGTTAAATACATACATGGTGACGAGGGCCGCGGCACCTGGACATTCCTGGGAGGCCACGACCCGGAGGATTACCACCATTACGTGGGTGACAGGCCCACGGATCTTTCCTTCCACCGGAACAGCCCGGGGTACCGATTGATCCTGAACAACATACTTTTCCCAGCCGCGCGAAAGAAGGAAAGAAAGACATGACCGTTCTCCGGAGACTCTCAGGACCGGATGGATCCGGAAGCGGACGGGCCGGAGCGTCCGGAGCGATGCGAGAAAAAATTTGCATACCTGGTCGAACTTGATTACATTTCTATCAACATGTTGAAAGAATTTTCCATACAGACATCCGGACGCTGCCGGATGATCCGGATCGACGATGAGATCAAGTCTGCATTGAGGGAAAGCGGCGTCCGGGAGGGAACCTGCCTGATCTGGGTGCCGCATACGACGGCCGCGGTCACGGTCAATGAGAACGCGGATCCGTCCGTGGTCCGCGACATCTTGGCCGCAACCGGCCGGACTTTCCCTGAAAGCGACCGGTTCGAGCACATGGAAGGGAATTCGGACAGCCATATCAAGTCCAGTCTGTTCGGCCCGTCCCTGACGCTGATCGTGACCGGCGGCGAACCGCTGCTCGGCACCTGGCAGTCCGTTTACTTCTGCGAATTCGACGGGCCGCGGCACAGGCGTTTCTTCGTCAAGGTGACGGGGGACGGATGAGACTGTCCGAGCTCGGCGAATTCGGACTCATCCGCAGGCTTCAGGATCTGTGCGCGGCAGGAAACGACCGGGTCATTCTCGGCATCGGCGACGACGCGGCCGTGATCCGCTGCGGCGAAGACGGCCGGCTGGTGTTGACGACGGACGCCATGGCCGAGGGCGTTCATTTTGAACGCTCCTGGTTTCCGCCCGAGTCCCTCGGATGGAAGTGCCTCGCCGTGAATCTGAGCGACGTGGCAGCCATGGGCGCGTCTCCGATCTGCTGCGTGGTGACCGCGGCCCTGCCCGACGGCTGGAGCGTGGAGGAAACGGAAGCGCTGTACGCGGGCCTGCGGCGCTGCGCGGACCGCTACCGGTGTCCGGTGGTTGGAGGCGACACGGTGCGGTCCGCAAACGGCGCTGTTTTCTCTCTCGCGGTTCTGGGGGAATTGAGGGGAACGAGGGAAATCCGGAGATCCGGTGCAGCGGCCGGCGACCGGATATGCGTGACCGGAGAACTGGGCGGCGCTGCAGTGGGATTGAATGTACTGCGTTCCGGGGGAAAGGACAGGGGCCGGTTTCCCGAATCAGTCCGGCGTCTCCTGGAGCCGCTTCCGAGGGCGGAAACAGCGGTTCGACTGGCCCGCTCAGGAAGCGTCACTTCCATGATAGACATCAGCGACGGACTCGCATCCGAGATACGGCATTTGTGCGAAGCAAGCGGCCTCGGGTGCCTCCTGGCCGCGGACCGAATCCCCGTTTCACCCGAGACCGCGTTGTGGGCGGCCGAGGCAGGGGAATCCCCGGTCCGTCTTGCGCTGGAAAGCGGCGAAGAATACGAGCTTCTGTTCACCGCGGATCCGTCCATCCGGACCGATACGGCCGGTCCCGGGTTCACCGGAACGACGGACAAAATGACGGTGATCGGCGAAATGAGACCGCCGGACCACGGGATCCGGATCCGGGAGGGAGGCGTTGAATCGACGCTGACAGCCGGGGGATGGGACCATTACCGTTCGGCATCGGGGCATTCATGATTACCATGGAAAATGTCTGGTACCGGTTCGGCAATCATGCGATATTTTCCGGTGCTGATTTCCGGATGAAACCAGGCGAATTCGTGTACGTGGTCGGGCCCAGCGGTTCCGGAAAAAGCACGCTGCTGCGCCTGATACACATGGACATATTCCCCGGCCGCGGAAGCGTTACTGTTTCCGATGCCTGCAGCCGGACCATCCGGCCGAGGGACATCCCTTTTCTCAGGCGTAAAGTCGGCATGGTGTTCCAGGACTACAAACTGCTGGAAGACCGGAACGTGTTCGATAACGTGGCTTTTGCCCTCTGGGCCACGGGCGTTCCTGCCGGAAAAATCAAGAAACTGACACTGCAGGTTCTGACCGAAGTGCGCATCAGCCACAAGCGGTATTCCATGATTCCCGAGCTTTCGGGCGGCGAGCAGCAGCGCGTCTCCATCGCGCGAGCGCTGGTCAATGAACCGTATGTCCTGCTCGCGGACGAACCCACCGGGAACCTCGATTCCGAATCCGCGGAGGACGTCATGCGGCTTCTGAAACGCATCAACAGCAAGGGAACCGCGGTATTGATGACCACGCATCGCGAGGAATTCTGCCGCTCGTTTCCGGGAAGACAGGTGCGCATTCAGCAGGAAAGACTGATCGAATGAGCTTCAATCTCCCATACATCATTCGCGAAGGTTTTCTGGGCCTGAAGCGCGCCAGGGTCGCGGCTTTCGTGACCGTGACCACGATCGCGGTCACGTTGACGCTTCTGAATCTGTTTCTGATTCTGACTCTGAATGTGCGAAAAGTCGTGCGCGGCTTTCAGACCCAGATTTTTTTTGAGGTGTTCATCGACCCGACGGCCCCTGCGGACAGCATCGAGGCCCTGCGCGGAAACATCCTGGCCGTGGCCGGAATCGAAAAAGCCGAGTTTATTTCCAGGGAAGCGGCCCTGGACCGGTTCAAGGCGGAGTTCGGAGCGGATCCGATTCCCCTGCTCGGAGAGAATCCCCTGCCCGCTTCATTTCAGGTGCGGCTCACGCCCGCCTACCGGTCTCCTGACAGGGCCGAATCCATTCTAGTGAAAATCGAAAAACTGCCTTCTGTGGACGAGGTTTCGTATCACGGCAGGTTTTTCCGTCTGATCGAGGAATACGGCCGTACCGTACTGTGGGTGGATTTCGGGCTGATGCTGATCGTGGTGCTCGCAACCCTTCTGCTGGTGAATAACACCATGCGTCTGACATTGCTGGCTCAGCGGAAATCCATCCAGGTCATGCGGCTGGTGGGCGCTACCCGCGGTTTTATCCGCATGCCCTATCTGTTTCAGGGCGTATTCCAGGGAGCCCTGGGAGGCGGTCTGAGCGCCCTGATCAGTTTCAGCCTGGTTCAGCTGATCGCATGGAAGTTCCAGCTCCGCCTGCAGGGGGTTCCGCATTTTTTCTGGGGGCCTGTCGCTGTCGGGGGTCTTCTCGGGCTGTTCGGCAGCCTGATCGGTCTTTCCCGCCACATGCAGGACTGATACTGCCGGCGGGAATCCGGGACAGAGCCTGAACGTACCCGGTTAGCCGGGTTGCCGGATGCGGTTTTTACTTGACACAAATTAAAAAAATATTTACATTTATGTGGTGTAAACCATATAGGCGTGAAACCTGATGATTCGTCTGACTGCCAGACAGAAAAATCTCCTGCGCTGGGTGATACAACGCTATATCGGGACAGCCGCGCCTGTCGGTTCCGATCAGCTCGTGCGTAACTGCAGACTGGACTGCAGTCCTGCGACCGTGCGCAATGAAATGACCTGCCTCGAGGAAATGGGGTATGTCAGCCAACCGCATGCGTCCGCCGGCCGGGTGCCCACGGACCTGGGATACCGGTTTTTTGTGGACAGCCTCATGAAGCGGGAAGGGCTCAACCCGGAGGAAGAGCATCAGATCGAGGAAAAGGTCCGGTCCGCGGACGGAAATGTGCCGCGCCTACTGGACTCCCTATCCAGGGTGATGGGCGTCTTTTCCGAGGAATTGGCGCTGGTCATCACGCCCTGCATTTCACAGGCCGTATTCGACCGGCTGGAACTGATCTGTCTTTCCGGACGCAAGGTGCTTCTGGCCGTTCATCTGACCGACCGGAGGACTCGGAATGTCATACTGGAAACCCGGAATGAAATCGACGAAAAGGACCTCGCGGGAACAGCCTCATTCGTCAATGAGCGGCTCAGCGGGCTGACCCTGACTGAGATTCAGCGGACCATCGTCGAGCGTCTCGGGCTGAAGCCGGAAGGCGGCCGGGAACTCGTACGGCGCGTGGCCGATTCGGGACGGAACGGCTTCGATTTTCCCGGTGTCCCGGAGATCCACACATCTGGCGCCCAGCACATGCTGGCACAGCCGGAATTTTCGGACACGTCTCTGCTTCGGAGCATCCTTTCGTTCATGGAGGACCGGGAAGGCGTGATGAATGTTTTCAGGGCGAAACCGCTTCCCGTATCGGTCGCCATCGGCGCGGAAAACCAGGATGAGCGCTTGCGCGAGTTCAGCGTCATTTCCGCGCGTTACGTCATGGGCTCCGAGAACGGGGTGATCGGTGTGATCGGTCCGATGCGGATGCGGTACGGTCGAATTCTGCCGCTGGTCAGCCATATGGCGGCCACGGTTACAGGTCATTTCAGTTGAACCGGCTTACATGAAGAACAGACCCGAGGATTTGTCGAAAGGCATGGAAGAAAATCAGGACGCACGACCCGCGGACCGGCCTGAGGAGGGGGGGCCTTCTCGTCCGCATGAACAGCTGGAACATGCTCCTCATCCGGGGAAAAAACATGAATCCCGATCCGTCCGGGAACCGAAGCAGCCGAAGGAGAATGCGTCTCTCCGGGACCGGATCCGTATCCTCGAGGAGGAAAACCGGGATTTGAAGGATCGCTGGATCCGAACGGCCGCTGAAATGGAGAACCTGCGGAAGCGGACCGAAAAAGAACGGGCCCAGTGGATGCAATTTGCGAACGCGGAACTGCTGAAGGCGGTTCTCCCGGTCCGCGACGACCTGGAACGTTCTTTGAAATCGCCCGCGGATTCAGATCCGGCCGCATTCCGGGCGGGCGTTGAAATGATCGCGCAGAAACTCGACGCGTTTTTCCAGTCCCGCGGCGTGACGCCGATGGAGTCCGAAGGCCAGCTTTTCGATGTGGAAAAGCATGACGCGCTCCTGCACGCGGAGCGGAACGGCGTTCGGGCCGGAATCGTTCTCGAGGAGTACGAGAAGGGTTACTGGCTGAACGGCCAGGTGCTCCGGCACGCCAAAGTCGTGGTCAGCAAATGATCGCGACAGCGGGTGCGGCATGAAAAAGCGCGATTACTATGAAGTGCTGGGTGTGGCCAAAGGCGCGAGTCCGGAGGACCTGAAGAAGGCCTATCGCCAGATGGCGATGAAATACCACCCGGACCGGAACCCGGGCGACAAGGCCGCGGAGGAGAAGTTCAAGGAGGCGGCCGAGGCATACGAGGTTCTGAGCGACCCGGAGAAACGGGCGGCTTACGACCAGTACGGGCATGAAGGGCTGCGCGGCGCGGGCCGGGGCGGATTCGAGGGCTTTGATTTCGATCTTTCGGACGCGCTCCGGACGTTCATGGAGGGATTCGGCGGGTTCGGCGATTTCTTCGGCTCAGGACGGGCGCGTTCGGGCCCTGAGCGGGGGAACGATCTTCAGGTCCGCATTCAGATCACGCTGGAAGAGGCGGCCGAGGGCGTCGAGAAAAAAATCAAGCTGAAGCGACAGGCGCCCTGCGACGCATGCGGAGGCTCGGGATCCAAATCCGAGTCCGGCCTGCAGACATGTCCGGTCTGCAAGGGGGCGGGTCAGGTCCGTCAGGTCAGCCGGACTTTCCTCGGACAGTTTGTCAATATTACGCCCTGCCGGAACTGCGGTGGCCGTGGCCGCATTGTGAAGGATCCCTGCGCCGAATGCGGTGGCGCAGGGCGCCGCCGGGCCGAGGCCACGGTGGCCATCCGTATACCCGCGGGCGCCGCGACGGGCAACTATATCACGCTCCGAGGCGAAGGAGATGCAGGGCCCTCGGGGGGCGAGAACGGCGATCTGTACGCCGTAATCGAGGAAAAGGCGCACGACCATTTCGAGCGGCACGGCAACGACATTCTCTTTGATCTGAAGATCGGCGTCCACCAGGCGGTTCTCGGCGACGAGATTGAAGTGCCCACGCTGAAGGGCAAGGCCAAGCTGTTTGTGGAACCGGGCACGCAGCCCGGTAAAATACTGCGGATGAAGGGGAAAGGCATCCCCCATCTGCACGGCAGCGGCGCCGGCGATCAGCTGGTCCGCGTTGAAGTCTGGATTCCGCACAGGATTTCCAAAACCACCCGGGAGCTTTTTCTGAAAATTGCCGGGCAGAAGGAGATGTCCCCCGAAACGTGAACTGGGAGGGTTCATGTTCGGGTTCACGA